>JBBJMR010000289.1:0-11228 GCA_037720395.1 Polyangiaceae bacterium | reverse complement strand
ACGTCGCGCGCGAAGAGCTCGAGGTGCCCGTCCGGCCAGCGCACCGGCACCGGACGCGACGCGATCTCGCCGTCGAGCGCCTTCCACTCCTCCCACTCGCCCGCGGTCTCCGCGGACAGCGCATGCCAGCCCACGCCGTCGCCGTCGGTGCCGAACATCTGCGCGCGCCCGTCGCCGCGCAGGATGACGCTCACGCCGGTGGCCAGCTTCACGTCGCCGAGCGCCTTCCAGGCCGACCAGACGTCGGTGCCGGCGTCGGAGGTGCGGTGCTGCAGCTGCCCCGCCTCGTCGATGGCGAAGGCCTCGATGCGGCCGTCCGGCCAGCTCAGCGTGGTCGGGTGCGCGAGCCCGTCACCCTCGAAGCCCACCGGCTCGCTCCAGCCGTCGGCGCCCCATGCCGCCTGCAGCGCCTCGCCGTCCTCGCCGGCGGCGACCAGCTCGCCGCGTGGCGCCGGCTTCTCGGAGAAGGCCGCGGACAGGCCGCAGGCCACGCCGCGGCCCAGCAGCGCCGGCTCGCTCCACTTCTTCTCGCCGTGCGCGCTGGACATCACCGCCAGCTCGCCGCCGGCGGTGCGCGCGAAGAGCCAGGTCTTCTTCTCGCCGGGCGAGGTGACCAGCGTCACCGCGTCGTTGCCGGCCACCTGGGTCATCGACGACGGCTTGCCGCCGGCGAACGCCTTCAGGTCCTCGAACGTGCCGTTGAACACGTCGCGGTCGCAGTTCGGATTGTTGATGCCGGGGACCTGGCCCGTCGACGTGTACTGGTGGAACTTCCACTTCCCCCAGTCGCCGGGAACGAGGGGGCAGTCGACGCCGTAGTGGGCGATCCACAGCGGATACTCCGCGAAGCCTGCCGGCGCGCCGATGACCGCGTCCCAGAAGTTCGGGCCGGTGTACATGATCGGCTTCTTGCCCGTCGCCGCCTCGACCGTCTCCATCCAGTCCTTGGCGCGCTTGCCGACGGTGGCCCCGCTCTGCCCGTCGGTGGTCTCGAGATCGAGCATCAGCAGCTCGTCGCCATCGAGCGCGCCCACGGTGGCCAGGAAGTGGTTGGCCTGCGCCACGCCGTCGGTGTCGGGCCGGAAGTAGTGGTACGCGCCGCGCACCATGCCGTTGGCCTTCGTCCCCGCCCAGTCCTGGGCGAAGTACGAGTTCACGTACCCGGTGCCCTCGGTGGCCTTGATGACCGCGAACCTCCGGCCCGAGTCGGCCACCTTCTTCCAGTCGGTGTCGGGCTGGTAGGCGGCGACGTCGATGCCCTCGATCGTCGGGCCGTCGGCGCAGACCGTCACCCCGAGCTCGGCCTCGCCGAGCTTCGACCAGGGGTCGAAGTCGTCGTCGCCTCCGCAGCCGGCCATCACGCCGGCGCAGCCCACCGCCAAGCCCACCTGAAGTCGGGAGCGCATCGCACCTCGTCCTGCCCGCGCGCGAGCGGGCAGCGCACCACAAGCAATACCCACGCCCCTTGATCGACGAGCGCGCGCCGCGGTGCAAGGCGCGTGCGTGAGTCGCATGGCGATGGCGCGCACCTTCGAGCACATCGGGACGTGGGGAGCATCGACGACGCGCTGCCAACCCGCGGTTGGCAGTCGCGGTTTGCCATCGACAAACGCACACGGCGGCAGGCAGGAACGCTCGGCAGCGCCGTCCCAGGTGCCACCGCGCTTCGTTCTCTTCGCGGAGTCCTGCTTGCCTGTAAAGATCCGAGCGCGCCGCCGCCTCACGGCGCTGGCGGCGCGCGCGAACGCGTCGACGCAGCATCTCAGCGCCCGACGCGCTCCGCCACCCGCTCGCGATACGACGAGCACAGGTCGCCCCACCAGCGCCCGATCATCCCCGAGAACGGGCTGCCCTGCAGGCCATGGCGCGCCGGATGGTCCGCAGGCAGCGCCGCCCAGCCGCGGTGCTCCAGCGTCACCTGCGTCCCGTCGCGCGCCGCCTCGAATCGGACCTCGACCTCGGTGCGCTGCGCTCCCACGAAGTTCGCCGCGCGCCATTCGAAGAGCAGCCGCGTGCCCGGCTCCCACGCCAGCACCTTGCCGATGATGCGCGTGGTGCCGTCGGGCAGCTCCTCGACCAGCGCGCCGCCCGCGCCCCCGCGGAAGCGCATCGTCGCCTTGCCGCGGCCACCGCGGTGGGCGATCCCGTGCCGCCACCAGAGGTCGATCTCGCTGGTGAACACCTCGAACGCATCCACCGGCGCCACCGCTACCCAGGTGGTCACGCGCGCGTGATCGCCCGGCGCCGGCAGCGGCGCGCTCACGCAGCACCGCGCCGGGTGCGACGGCCGCGGGTGCGCTCGGCGTGGGCCTTGAAGGCGCCGAGCTGATCGCTCCAGAAGGCATCGACGTCCGCCAGCCAGGCCGACAGCTCGGTGAATCGCTCGCGCCGCAGCCGGATGATGCGCACGCGCCCATCCTCGGCGAGGTCCTCCTCTTCGGTGAGCCCGCTCTCGCGCAGCACGCGCAGGTGCCGGCTCATCGCCGGCGCGCTCGTCCCCAGCGCTTCGGCGAGCTCGCCAGCGCGGTGCGCGCGCACGCGCAGGAGGTCGACGACCTGGCGCCGCGTCGGCTCCCCGAGCGCGGCCAGGGTGCGGTCGATGTCTGCGGCGCGCGCAGCGGACCGGGGCGGGGGCATCGCTGATGCTTAACTGCACGCGGAAGTATCGTCAACGGCCGTGGCCGTGGCCACGGACACGGGCACGGGCACGGGCACGGGGTACGGGCACGGACGCGGACGCGGGCACGGGCGCGGTCACATCGGGCGGTGTGCATCCGTCATGGGAGCGGGAGGCCCCGCCGGGGGCCATCGCAGGAACCTTCGACGGGACGACAAACCATGGAAACCATGACGATGGGCGCCGCGCCCACCAGGACCCACCGGATGCTCTTCTGGACCGCGACCGGGCTGCTGGCCTTCGGAATGATCTTCGGGGGCCTGTCCCAGCTCTTCCGCGCGCGGTGGAACGTCGAGGGCCTGCTGCACCTCGGCTATCCGCTGTACGTCATCACCATCATCGCCTTCTGGAAGCTCGTCGGCATCGTCGTGGTGCTGCTGCCGGGGCGGCCACTGGCCAAGGAGTGGGCGTACGCGGGATTGTTCTTCCTGCTCACCAGCGCCTGGGTTTCGCACCTCGCCGCCGGCGACGGCTTCCTGCGCGCCTTGCCGCCGCTGGTCTTCGCCGGCCTGACGGCGGCGTCGTGGCACCTGCGCCCCGCCGAGCGCCGCCTCCCAGGCAGCGCCGGCCGGGGTTAGGTCTGCTCACAGCGACTTCAGGTACTCGACGAGCTTCGTCTTCTCGTCGGCCGTGAGCGCGGTGGCGAAGTGGGCGTCGTAGTGATCGACCACGTCGGCAAGCGTCTCGAACCGGCCGTCGTGATAGAAGCCGCCCTTGGCGCGCGCGTGGAGGCCGCGCAGCGGGGTGGTGCGGTACTTCCCCTCCGGCGAACGCTCCGCCTGGAAGTCGTCGATGCCGATCTCCTCCGGCGTGTGCACGTTCCACCCGGGCTCGGTGAAGAGCGGCGGCACGTGGCAGGTGGCGCACTTCGCCTTGCCGTCGAAGAGCGCCTGGCCCTCCATGGCCAGGGCGGCGTCGAAGCTGTCTGCCGGCGGCACCGGGACCTCCAGCGCCAGCTGGTAGAAGTGCAGGTCGCCGAGCTTCGAGGTCACCAGGTCCGGCTTGACGTTGACGTTGCCGAAGTCGTTCGCGGCCGCGATGGGGAAGCGCGTGGCGTCCTCGAGGCGCGCGTCGTGGAAGGTGCCCTGACCGTGCATCTCCAGGTTGGCCACGAAGGCGTTCCAGTAGGTGGTCGAGCCCCAGCCGGTGTACGTGCCGAGGTTGACGCCCGAGCCGCCGAACGCCGCAGGGATCAAGGTGGCGCCGGTCTTGCCGTCCGGGCGTACCGCCTTGCCGTCCAGGAAGACCTCGGCGTCGAACTTTCCCGGCCCCCACCCCGCCAGCACCGCCAGCAAGGTCGGCTTGTCGACTCCGAGCAGGGTGGTGACCACGGAGAGGTCCGGCGCCGCGGAGATGATGGCGCCCACGTTCAGGTCGCGGTTCGGCCATCCGTCGAGGCGTTTGCCGATGCCCGGCGCGAACGAATCGTCGACGGTGGAGTGGCAGAGCGCGCACTGGATGCCCATCGACGTCAGGTTCTTGTTGGCGTCGAAGACGCCGGTCACACCGACCACCGCGTCGAGCTCCAGAAGCGCCAGGGTGGTCTTGGGGTCCTCGAGGTCGACGTTGCCGGCCTGGATGTCGGCGACGAGCGCCGCCGGCAGCGCCTCGGCGTCGACCTTGAGGCCGAGACCGAGCGCCGCGGTGGGGCTGACACCCGCGCCGACGCCGCCGTTTGCCTCGCCGGAGATGGCGCGGTGCAGCTGCAGGGTGTCGCCCCAGAAGGCCTCGTCCCCGAAGGTGTCGAAGCGGAAGATCTCGCGCCCGCGCTCCAGGCGCTTGGCCACCGAGGCCAGCAGCGGATCGGTCGGTGCGGCGCCGGAGCCACCTCCGCCGCTGCTGCTCCCCGCCGTTCCGCCGCTGCCCCCACTGCCGGTGGCGCCGCCGGTGTTTCCGGTGGTGGCGCTGGCGGTGGTGCCCGGGGGGCACTGGGTGGTGGTGCTGCCGTCGCCGTCGTCGTCGGAATCGCAGTGGACGAGCAGGGCGGCGCCGGCCACCAGGGTCATCAGCTGGAGCGTTGGCGACGAAAATGCCCTGGCCAACGCGTGAACCCGTCCTCGCTTCGTTTCGGCGACCATGAGCGTGCTCCTCCCCGGGCGCAGGTGGCCCGGTGATTTCCTTCGTCGACACGCGTGATTGCGGGGCCTGGCGTCACCGCCGATCGGTGCCCACGCATCGCGCTGACCCAATGGAGCCTTGGCGCGCCCATCCGTTGCAGCGCCGCCTGCGATTTTCGAGGTTTACCGCGGACGTACCGCGGGCCAGCGAGGAATCTCGGGCGCCAGGGGCGCGACGTGGGCGCGGCGCGGCTAGACTCAGGCGCGTGCAAGCAACCGAAGCGCAGCAGATGGGGCAGGGGCTGACCGACGAGGACCTGCGTGAGCGCGTGCTGGGCGGTGACTCCCGCTACTTCGAGGTGCTCATGCGCCGCCACAATCAGCGCCTCTTCCGCGCGGCGCGCGCCATCCTGAAGAGCGACGACGAGGCGGAGGACGTGATGCAGGAGGCGTACGCCCGCGCCTACGCCCACCTCGCCACCTTCGCTGGGCAGTCGCGCTTCTCCACGTGGCTGACCCGCATCGCCGTGCACGAGGCGCTGTCGCGGCTACGCCGGAGACGCCACGAGGGGCACGACGGGGACGCGGACGGGGACCCGCTGGCCGCCGCTCCTTCGCCGGAGGCCGACCCCGAGGTCCGCGCCCACGGTGGGCAGCTGCGCGGCATGCTGGCGCGCGCCGTCGACGCGCTGCCGGAGGGCTTCCGCGAGGTCTTCGTGCTGCGCGCGGTGGAGGAGCTGAGCGTCGCGGAGACCGCCGAGTGCCTCGACATCCCCGAGGAGATGGTGAAGACGCGCCTCTTCCGTGCGCGGGCCCGGCTGCAGCAGCAGCTCGCCAGCGAGCTCGATGGCGGGGTGGCCGAGGTCTTCGCCTTCCACCTGGTGCGCTGTGACCGGGTGGTCGAGGGCGCCTTCGCGCGCATCCGCGCTGCCGCCGCGCCTGCCGCCACCGCCGCGGCCGGCTAGTCGGAGGTTCACCACGGAGGCACGACGGAGGCACGGAGGCACGGAGAGTCAGATCTCCGTGCCTCGGTGCCTCCGTGGTGATTCCGCTCACCATCGGGCCGGACCCACAAAAGCGCAACGCGCCGGCGTCCTCGAGGGAGCCGGCGCGGCGCCGTCACATGACGACGAGGATCACTCCTCGGCGGCGATCGCTTCGTCGTTGTACCCGAGGTGGCTGACCTCGGGGTTGTTCTCGAAGTACGCCTTGCCGGCGAGCTTGCGCACCAGCGGCCCGAAGCGCTCCTTGGCCTTGCCGGAGAGGATGTCGCGCACCAGCAGCCAGTCCTGCTGCAGGCGCTCCCTGGTCTCCGGGTCGGTGACGAAGGCCTTGGCGGCGGCGGCCTTGGCCGGCGTAGCCTTGACCGCATCGACGACCGCGGCGCCCATCTTCTTGGCGCGCAGCTGGGCGCGCTCGACGGCGGAGAGCTTGATGAGCGGCGCCACCTCCCACACCAGGTTGGCCGCCGAGCTGGCCACCTTGTGCGGCGAGTGGTGCAGCGGCGAGGCGTACTTGGGGTTGGCATCGAGGAAGGCCTGCACCTCGGCGCGGGTCACGCCGCAGTCTTCGAAGGCCTTCTTCAGCTCGGCCTCCGCCGCCAGGCGCGCCTTGAACATGTACATCTGGATGCGCGAGTAGAAGTTGGTGGCGCCGTCGCCGCTCGTCTCCACCGCGCAGAAGATGCTGCCAGGGAAGCGGTTGGTGATCAGCGACTGGACGCCGTCGCTGACGCCGGAGGAGGGCATGCAGCCGAAGGGCTTCACGCTGACGGTGATCGTCGCCTTGCTCTTCATGGCGTTGACAATCAGCTTGCCGACCTCCATGTGGCCTTCGCCGCCGCGCAGGTCGTTGGAGTAGTAGTCCTTGGCCACCTCGGCCACGAGGTCCATGTCCGGCAGGTGGTAGCCGAAGAGGCCCAGCGGCTGGGCGAAGGCCTGGAAGCCGCCGCGCAGCCCCAGCTCCGCGCCGCGCATCATCGCCAGGCGCTTGGCGATGCCGAAGTCGCTCTCGCCCACGCCGGCCAGGCCGTACTTGCCGTCGTCGAGGCCGCGCAGATCCTTGCGCTCCTTGGTGTCGCGGGAGACTTCCCAGATGTTGTAGAGGAGCCAGGCGGTGGTGAGCTGGATGTCACACTCGCCGCCCTCGCTCTCCAGGAACTTCTGCAGGGCGTAGTTGCCGTCGCCCTCGGTGGTCATGGCCCAGAACTCGCCGATGATCGAGACCAGCGCCTTGGAGCGCAGCTTGTCGACCTTGATGCCGGCGAAGAGCTCGCGTGCCTTGCGCAGGGCGACGAAGATGTTCGTCTGCTCGTAGAGCGCCTTGTAGAGGATCTTCTTGGCCCCCTCCATGGCGCGGTTGGTGGCGCCGACCTCCACCTCGTAGGGGCGGATGCGGTAGGCGAGGGCGTTGAGCACGTCGCCGGTGACGATGGACTTGATGACGGCGATGAAGAACGGCGGGTTGAGCTCGAGGCCCACGTCGTCGCCGCAGGCCTGGGAGAGGCCGCCCTTCTGCTCGAAGAGCATGACCCGGAAGCCGTCGAAGCCGGCGTCGCGCAGGGCCTTGCGGTACTCGGTGACGTACATGCCGAAGCGGCAGGGGCCGCAGGCGCCGGCCGTCAGGAAGACGTAGTTCTTGATGATGTCTTCCGCCTTCATGCCCTGCTTGTCGCGCAGGTCGATGAGGTGCTTCACCAGGCCGCCGACGGTGAAGTACGTCGGGTTGCACTGGCCGCGGTTGCCGAACTCCTTGCCCACCTGCAGGCCGGCGTTGTCGGCCATGCCGAAGTAGCTGACGTTGTACCCCAGGCCGCCGAGGGCGCCCTCGACCAGGAAGTCCTGCGCCGCGGTGAGGCCGCCGATGAGCAGCGTCACGTTGTCGCGCTCCTTGCGGGTCATCTTCAGGTCGAGCATGGAGTCGACCCACTGGCGACGCTCGGCCTTCATCCCGAGGCGCTCGCGCTCGGCGGCCTCGTAGGCCTTCAGCTCGGCCTCGATGTCGACATCGCCATCGGCGCTGTGCGCCGCCTGGGCGCGCCCGTCGAGGATGGGGAGGCTCTTCTTCGTCTGCGTCACGCTGGTCTGGTCCATCGTCTCGTCCCTTCGCTCTTCTGCGTAACTCAGCGGTTCGTTCGCTTTGCTTCGCGTCGCTGCACGTCGTTGCGCTCGCATGCCGGCGGCCTCTTGCGAGGCGAGCCTGGGCGGCGCGCCCCTGCTCATTGAACGGTCTGTTCTTCGGCCTTCGGCTTCTTCTTGAGCTGCACCAGGCCCTTGGGGGCGTCGGGGGCAGCGGCGGGCGGCGCCACGTAGGCGCGCACCTTGTCGGCCAGGGCCACGATGGCCTGGTCGAGCTTGTCGTCGTTCTGCTGGCGCGCCTCCATCTGGGCGCGCTTGAGCTGCATCAACTCCAGGCGCTTGGCGTCGAGGTTGTGCACCAGCACGTTGCTCTTCTTGGCCGAGTCCTCGAGCACCTCCTGGTGGAGCTTGAGGCTGTGGGCGTACGTCTTGACGCGGATCTTGATGGAGCCGCCGGGCTTGTTGGCGTCGATGTCGTGCAGCGCCGCGTAGGGCGTGGCGCTGGTCTGCACGATGCTGTCGATGATGCCGTACGTCGGCGCGTCGTGACCGCACTTGAAGCTCGACAGGTCGAGCAGCACCACGTTGGGGTGGCGAGAGGCGAACTTCGCCGCCCACACCTTCTGCGCGCTGTTGGCGGAGTAGTTCTCCGGCCAGACGTCGTTGATGTCCAGCGGGTGCACGCCGGCATCCATCTCCTTCTTGAAGTACCGCGAGAGGTACTCGCTGTCCTTGGGGATGGAGCGCACGGAGAGGATGGGATAGCCGAGGACCTGGAACTCCTCGGGGATGCCGTGGTTCAGGCCGGGGTCGGAGTGGTACGGCCGGGCGATGACCAGGATGGCCACTCGGTTTTCGGCCTCCACCGTCTCCAGGATGGCGCGACCCTTCTCCTGCACGTCGTGCTCGAACTGGGCCAGCGCGCGCACCGCCTCGCGGTGGGCGTGATCGCTCTCGTCCTCGGTGATCCCCAGGCGCGGGCCCCAGGTCTCGAACATGCGCCGCGCGGTGAGGTGCATCTCGGCGAAGGTCACCGCGGGGTCGAGGTACTCGATGCCGCGGGTGGCGAAGAAGTCGACCTCCTTGGTGAAGGCCGCCTTCATCACGTCCGGCACGCCGGCGACGATGGGGCAGCTCGTCTTGTCCATCACGTTCTCGCCGAAGCTCGGCACGTGCGTGAGGATGGGGAAGAAGATGTAGTTGAGCTTCTTGTCGTCGGAGTGGTGGTGGAAGAGCAGGTTGTGGACGTGCGCCTGCGCCACCTTGCTCGGGAAGCAGGGGTCGATGGAGCCGTACTTGCCGCCCTCGACCCACATCTCCTCGTTGGTGGCGTCGCTGAAGACGACGTGCTGCTTGGGGACGCCCAGCGCCTCGAAGTACGTCCGGAAGTATGGCGCGGTGGAGTAGAGGTTGAGCACGCGCGGGATGCCGATGCGCACGCGGCGCAGCTTCGACTGGGTGCTCGGGCCACTGCGGCGGAAGGGGCGCGTCGTCTCCACGCGCTTGATGCCCAGGAAGCCCTTCTTGACCACCACGTCCTTCACCGGTGCGCCCTCTTCGGGCATCGGCGCCGGCTCGTAGAAGTGGCGGAAGGCGAGCTTGGCCTCGTAGTCGACGAGGTTCGGGAACTGCTTGGCGATCTTCTTGCGGTCGGCGACCAGCGCCAGCATCGCCTCTTCGCTCTCGACGGTGCCCTTCTCGCAGGAGAAGCCGGAGATGTATCGCGACGAGGTGCCGTCCGGGCGCTGGGTGTCGATGAAGGTGCGCTTGCACTCGTTGGGGCAGAAGTGACAGACCGTCTCCTCGTCGTTCTTGGTGGTGAACTCGAGGGCGATGGCGGCGTCGATGCCGATGAAGGTCGAGCCGCCCTTGCGCTTGGTCACGCGCAGCGTCTCGAAGGCGGCGCCGATGGCGCCGGCCTCGCCGGTGTGCGGGTGCACGAAGACCTCGGCGCCCGGGACGCGCTCCTTGATGTAGTCGACCTGCGCCTTGACCGCGGCCAGGTTGTACTGCGTGCCGCCCTGGAGGACGTAGCGGGTGCCGAGCGCGGCCAGGCGCGGGATCTGGACGACGTACTGCCAGACGTTCTTGGGCAGCACCTGGGCCAAGCCGGCGAGCAGCTCCTCCTTGGAGAAGCCCTCCTTCTGGAAGTTCACCCGGTCGGTGTCGAGGAAGACGGCGCAGCCGTAGCTGAACTTCGGGGCCAGCTCGGCGCCGAAGGCGGTGTCGGCGTACTCGGTGACCTTGAGGCCGAACTGATCGGCCATGGCCTGCAGCAGCATGCCGTTGCCGGCGGAGCAGCTGTTGGAGAGGCGGAAGTTGGAGATGTCGCCGTTCTTCATGAACAGGACCTTGATGTCCTGTCCGCCGATGTCGCAGATGACGTCGACCTCGCCGAAGAACTTCACCGCGCTCATCATGTGCGCGACGGTCTCGACGATGTTCACGTCGGCGCGCACGCACTCCTGGAGCACGTCGGCGGCGTAGCCGGTGGCGCCGAAGCCGGTGCACTCGAAGGTCGCGCCCTGGTCCTGGATGTACTCGCGAATCTGCGCCAGCAGCTCCTTGGTGTCCTGGATGGGGTTGCCCTTGGAGAGCTGGTAGGCCTTGCAGACGATCTCCCCATCCATGTCGAGGAGCACGGCCTTGCTCGAGGTCGAGCCGCCGTCGAGGCCGATGACACCGCGCACCACCTGCCCGCGCTCGAGCTTCATGGGCACGAACTTGGGGATGGCGTAGAGGTCGCGGAAATCGACGATCTCCTGCTTGTTGCGCACCAGCGGCGGGCCGGCGCTGTCACCGAGGCGCGCCTTGCGCCCGTTCTGCATGTAGTCGACGAGGCCAGCCTTGCCCTTGTACTGGCCGACGCTGGCCGGCTCCTTGAGGCCGTACACGCAGGCGCCGAAGGCGGCGTAGTACTGCGCGTTGTCGGGGACGAAGACCGTCTCCTCGATGGGGCGATCCTTGGGCCAGGCGTAGCCGCGCTCCTCCCAGACCTGGGGGATGCGCAGGCGCCAGCACTCCTGCAGGAAGGGCAGGTAGGTGTTGGGGCCGCCGAGCAGGAGCACCTTGTGCTTGAGCGTCGAGCCGCGGGTGAGCACGGAGAGGTTCTGCAGGACGATGGCGTCGGCCAGCGAGCAGAGGACCTCCATGGCCGGGATGCCGTTCTTCACCAGGTTGACGATGTCCGTTTCGGCGAAGACGCCGCACTTGGCGGCCACGTGGTGCAGCTTGGAGTCGTCGAAGTGGACCTGGACCACCTGCTCCGGCGGCAGGCCGACCTTGATCATGCACTTGTCGATGGTCGCGCCGGTGCCCGAGGCGCACTTGTCGTTCATCGACGGGGCGGCCGTCTTGTCGCCGGTCTTCTCGTCCTTGTTGAAGATGATGATCTTGGCGTCCTGACCTCCGAGCTCG
>JBBJMR010000067.1:0-31648 GCA_037720395.1 Polyangiaceae bacterium | reverse complement strand
CTGTCGCCAGATCTCGAGGAGCAGCGCGGCGTGGCTCTCGGCGAGGAGCTTCTTGTAGTCCGGGATGCGGCACACCTCCCAGAGCAGGCTCACCGCCTCGGCGCCGCGCGCCCGGGCGCGGACCTCCTCGGTGCCGGCGAGCAGGGTCAGCGCCACCGCGTCGTCGGCGCCGGTGGAGAGCACCAGGCTGCGCGCCGGCGAGCGCTCCGCCAGCGAGGCGAGCAGGGCGTCGGGCGAGGCGAGATCGAGGTCGACGCTGCGCCAGCGCACGCGCTTCACCGCCGGGAAGCGGTGCGCCTCGACGGCCATGGCCACCGGCGGCGGCAGCGAGAGCGGCGCCAGCGTGCCGAAGGTGCCGTCGCTCAGGTAGCGCCCGGCGCGGCCGGCGATCTGCGCCACCTCGGCGGCGTCGAGCTCGCGCGCCTCGCGCCCGTCGAACTTGCGCAGGCCGGCGAAGGCGACGTGGCCGATGTCCAGGTTGAGACCCATGCCGATGGCGTCGGTGGCCACCAGGTGATCGACCTCGCCGGCCTGGTACATGGCCACCTGGGCGTTGCGGGTGCGAGGCGAGAGCGCGCCGAGCACCACCGCCGCGCCGCCACGCAGGGCGCGCATGCGCTCGGCTGTCTCGTAGACCTGCAAGGTGGAGAAGGCGACCACCGCCGAGCGTGGCGGCAGGCGCGACAGCTTCTGCGCGCCGGCGAAGCGCAGGGTGGACAGGCGCGGGTGGGCGACGAAGCGCGCCGTGGGAGTGAGCTCCGAGAGCAGCGGACGCATGGTGTCCGAGCCCAGGAACCAGGTCTCGGCGCGCCCGCGCGCGTGCAGGATGCGCTCGGTGAAGACGTGGCCGCGCTGGTGGTGGGCGGCGAGCTGCACCTCGTCGACGGCCAGGAAGTCCACCTCGCGCGCCAGCGGCATGGCCTCGACGGTGCACACCCAGTAGTCGGGGCGGCGCGGGACGCGCTTCTCCTCGCCGGTGACCAGGGCCACGCGCGCCTCGCCGATGCGCGCGGTGATGCGGTCATAGACCTCGCGCGCCAGCAGGCGCAGCGGCAGGCCGATGACGCCGCTCTGGTGCGAGAGCATGCGCTCCACCGCCCCGTGCGTCTTTCCGGTGTTGGTGGGGCCGAGGACGGCGGTGATGGCGGAGGCCTCGGTCATGCGAACGGAGCATGACGGAGGACGCGCCGTGGCGCTCGCGAGCGTCCGGCCGCTGCCGGACCCGGCCTCACTCGTCGACGACCTTCTCGAACATGCTGGTGATCTCCGCGTGCCCCGCGGGGTTCGGGTGGATGCAGGTCAGATCGAACCAGCGCTCCGCGTCCGGCCCGATGTAGCAGGGCGCGTCGGGGTTGTCGTTCTGATAGCCGTGCCCGCAGAAGTGCTCGAAGAGGAAGATCATGTCGCTCTGCGTCTCGACCGCCGTCTTCATGTAGAGCTCGTCGAGCCGGGCGATGATCAGCGCCCCGTTCTGATACTCGGCCGGCAGGCCGCTGAAACCGGCAGCCGGACACGACGAGATGTGCCCGGTGCCGTCGGTGAACTCGTAGACATTGGCGAAGATGACGTAGCTGCCGTTGGGGAACGTGGCCGGGTCCTTGAGCGCCTTGATGGCCGCGTCGAAGTCGGCGGCCACCACCTCGGCGGCGGCGATGCCGTCGTCGGCAGAGAGCTCGTCCTCGGCCCAGGAGGCCAGGTCGTTGCCGCCCATGGTCATGATGATCAGGGTCTTCTTCTCTTCCACGCCGGGGAAGCAGCTCGGGATCTGGTTGCCGAGCAGGTCATCGACGCGCGCCCCGTTCTCCGAGCAGTTCGCGATCTCCACGCCCGGGAACTTGGTCTCCAGCACGGCGCCGAGGGCCTGCCGGTACTGCTCGGCCTGCGGGGTCGGCGGGGTGCCGAAGGTGATCGAGTCGCCGAGGAAGACGACCTTCTCCACGCCGGCGATGTCCTGGTGGTCGGTGCCCAGGCAGTGCGACGCGTACGTCGGACCGTAGTCGCTGTACTTCGGCGGGATGGGGACCTTCCACTGAGCCGGGCAGTCCGGGCCGGTCGAGCCGCCGCTGCCCGTGGCGCCGCCGTTGCCGGAGCCGGTGCCGCCCGCGCCCGGTCCGGCGCCGTTGCCGCCCGCGCCGCTGGTCGAGCCGGCGCCGGCGCCGCTCGCGGCCGCGGCCGGCGACGGATCATCGTCGGAGCCGCACCCGGCGGCGAGGACGCTGGTCGCGGTCAGGAGAACGAGGAAGGCGCTTCGGATCATCGGCTGCTCCGCGTCTGTTGGCACGCGGTGCGTGCGTCTCTTCACAAGCAGGGCGCCTCGGCCCCGCGGCGCGGCGCCGGCGGGCAACGGGCTGGAGCGCCAGAGTAGGCCCCCGGCGCGGTGCGGATCCACGGCGAAGCGCGCCCACATCGGCCCCAGGGGGCGCCTTTACAGACGCGCCGGGCGAGGCCGATACTCCCGGCTCGCCAGCCGTCGCGCCCCGACTCTGTGGCCACCGACACCGGATCCACTCGATCAAGATGCGCTCAAGCACGGCCGCGCGCCGCCGATGATCCAGAGTGGTTCCGCCTTGCAACTGGGGGTTCTGACGCCGCATCCGACGCGCATCGTCGACTGAAACGCTGGCTCCACGAGTGGCAGCCGCTCCGTCGACGCCCGTGCGCGAGGTGGTCGTCGCCCTACGGCACATGCCCCCGCGCAAGGATTCACTGCCCGTCGCGATCGTCGCCGCCACCGCCGCGGTCGCGGCGCCATTCCTGGAGCGACTCGCCGGGGCGGCGGCCTTCACCAGCCTGGTCGCCGCGGTCGAGGCGCACCGGGCGCGGCGCTTCGCGCTGGTGCTGGCTGCGCGGGATGCCGACGGGCGCTCGTATCTCGAGGCCCGCGCCCACATCTGCGACGTTCCGGTGGTGGCCCTGCTCGCCGACGGCGAAGGGCCGGAGGAAGCGTTCGCGGCGGGCATGGCCGACGTGATCGCGGCCCCTTTCGAGCCGACCACGCTGGCCGCACGCCTGCCGGCCGTCCTGGCCTGGGCCGCCGAGCGGCGTGCGCTGCTGCACGCCGTCGACCTGGCCGGGGTGATGGTCGAGGTCGTGGACGGGAGCTGCCACTTCGAGCACGTCGGCACGGCGTTCGAGGAAGCCACCGGCTACACCGTCGCCGAGGCGCGCGGGCGCACGCCGGCCGAGCTGCTGCGCAGCGGCGCCGAGGACGCCGACTTCCTGCGCGCGCTCTGGGAGCGCGTCGCCGCCGGCGAGAGCTGGGGCGGCACCTACCTGAGCCGCCGCAAGGACGGGCGCACCTTCAGCCACCGCACCGGGATCGCCCCGGTGGTGGTGAGCGGCGAGGTGCGTCGCATCTTCACCATCAAGCGCGAGACCACCGCCGAGCAGGCCTCGGTGGAGCGGCTGCGCGCCTTCATGGACACCGCCGCCGACGGCATCCTGGTGGCCGAGCTCGGCAGCGGGGAGCTGATGGAGGTCAACGCCGCCGCGGCGCTGCTCTTCGGCTACTCGCTGGAGGAGCTGGCGAAGATCCCCTGGCGCGATCTGGTCGCGCCAGGCCAGGACAGCCTGGTCGAGAAGCTGATCGACGCCCTCCCCGGGCAGGGGGCGACCAGCGTGGACCGGGTGCGGATGCTGCGCAAGGACGGTTCCCAGATCTGGGTCGACGCGCGCATCACCGTCTTCACCGCTGCCGGTACGAGGCTCACCGCCACCACGGTGCGCGACGTGTCCGAGCGGGTGCGCCGCGAGGAGGAGCTGGCGCGCTCGTACCGCGACCTGACCGAGATGCAGTTCCAGCTGGTGCAATCGCAACGGCTGGCCGCGGTCGGGGAGCTGGCGGCTAGCATGGCCCACGAGATCAACAACCCGGCCAGCTACGCCATGATCAACCTGGCCGAGGCGCGCCGCCTGGTACGCGGGCTGGCGCGCGAGCACGGTGACTCGGTGGGCGATCTGCCCAGCCTGGTCGACGAGAGCCTCGACGGGGTGCGGCGCATCGCCGCCGTGGTGCACGACCTGCGCACCTTCCACCGCGTCGACCGCAGCGGCCCCACGCTGGTCGACGTCAACGACGTGGTGCGGGTGGCCTGCCGCATGGCGCACAACGAGCTCCGCCACCGCGCGACCATGGTCATGGAGCTGGCGCCCGACGCCACCGTGCACGGCGACGCCTCCAAGCTCTATCAGGTGGTGCTCGGTCTGCTGCTCAACGCCGCCCACGCCTTCGACGACCACGGCGGTCCGGTGCGGCGGGTCACGGTGACCACCCGCTGCGCCCGCGACGAGGTGACGGTGACCGTCGAGGACACCGGCAGCGGCATCCCGGAGTCGGTGCGCCAGCGCGTCTTCGAGCCGCACTTCACCACCAAGCGCACGCGCGGCGCCGGCCTCGGCCTGTCGCTGTGCGCCAAGCTGGTCGGCGAGCACGGCGGGACCATCGACCTGAGCAGCGCCGAGGGCCGCGGCACCACGGTCACCGTCTCCCTGCCCGCCGCCGCCCACGTCGCACCGGCTCCGAGTCTGACGCCGCACGCGCCGGCGCCCGCCGCCGAAGGCAAGCCGCGCATCCTGCTCATCGACGACGAGCCCATGGTCCTCAAGGCGCTGGCGCGTTCGCTGCGCGAGACGGGGGCGGTGGCGGTGGCCCGCGGCGGCCAGGCCGCGCTCATCGAGCTGGCGCGTGGCGCGCACTTCGACGTGGTGGTGTGCGACCTGATGATGCCGGAGATGGACGGGCCGGCGACCTACGAGGCCATCGTCGCCGCCCGGCCCGGCCTCAAGTATCGCTTCGTCTTCTGCTCGGGCGGAGTATTCACCCCGCGGGCGCGCGAGTTCCTGAGCACCGCCGTGTCACCCCTGGTCACCAAGCCCGTGGCCAAGGACGCGCTGGAACGAGCCATCGCCGAGGTGTTGACCCTCCCCGCCTGACGCGGCCGCGCTCTTGACCGAGAGGCGCGCGATCTCCGCCTCCACCTCGCCGAGCTCGGTGGCCAGGCGCTGCTCGGAGGAGGCGCAGAGGTCGATCATCTTGCGCGCGCTGGCCTGCCCTGCCTCGCTGGCGGCCAGCTTGGCGCGCCACTCGGCGCCGAGGCGGGCGTCGTTGCGCTGGCGGGCCACCTCCAGGTTGTGGCGCGCGGCGTCGATGTTGTGCTGGTGGATGGGGATGTTCTTGGCGTGGACGTCGGCCGCCGCGCGTCGGCGCTGCACCAGCTCGGCCAGCAGATCGCGTCGCAGCGACAGCTGCGAGACCAGCGCGATGCGCAGCTCCGCCCGCGGGTCCTTCATCCGGTTCAGCCCGTACCCGAGCCCGGCCGGTGGGGCGACGAGGATGGGCGTGACCATCTGCTCGCGCGGCACGCGCAGCGCGAAGGTCTTGGCGTCGAAGAAGGCAATGAGCGGCGCGCTCAGCGCATTGCCGCCCTGGCCGAGGCGCAGGCGCGCCGGAATGCTGGCCGTGTAGGCGTCCACCTCGCCGCCCGGCGAGAGCAGCACCTTGGCCCGGAAGGCCTCCGCTGGCTCGGCGGAGCGCGCCGAGTCCATCAGCTGACACGGCTGGTACGACAGAGCGTGCACCAGCTCGTGCACCACCACCTCGTAGGCCTCGGCCAGCGACAGTCGCGGCATCACGCACACCTTGGGGAGCAGCGTCCGCTCCACCAGCACGTACTCGGCGTGCTGCTGGACGCGCTCGTCGCGCGACGGCGTGGCCAGCAGCTCGTCGAGGCGCTTCTGGGTCGACGGCGTGGGCTTGCCGGCGGCCACGTCGTCGAGCTCCATCCCCAGCAGCGCGTGCTCGCAGAGCAGCGTGGTGCGGCCCGGCTCGTTCTGGACCTCCTCGCCGCAGATCTCGAAGCGCGCCGCCAGGCCCTGATCGGTGCCGCCGCCGAGCCTGGCCCGCGCCTCGACGAAGAGCGCCTTCACCTGGGGATCGGCGTCGCCCATGGTCAGCACCCGCGCCACGTGCTTGGCCTCGATCTCGTTGCCGCCGTCGAGCCAATCGTGGCCGGTCCCGACCTGGGAGACCGGCAGCGCCGGCTCGCTGCTGCCGCCGCCGCAGCCGAGGGCGCCGCCGGACGCCATCGCCCAGAGAAGGCACGCGAGGACGAGCGGTCGGGAGCGCATGGACGGCCGCAACCCTACTACATCCCCTCGAAATCGCCGGGTGGGCGCGTGGGCTCGGACCCCCGAGGAGGCATCCGTAATAACGGACGAACCCTCTTGCCTGTCCGTCGGAGCGTGCTTAGCATCCGCTATCCAAGACGGCGGAGGCGACCATGCGGATCGCGTGCGTAGGCGGGATGGACCGGAGTCAGGCGGACATGGAGAGGCTGGCGCAGCAGCGCGGCCACTCGGTGGAGTTCCACACCGGTGACGTGCGCGGCCGCGGCGCCGATGCGCTGCGCGGCGTGGTGGAGCGCGCGGAGCTGGTCCTGGTGGTCACCGACCTCAACAGCCACGGCGGCGTGCAGATGGCCAAGAAGCTGTGCCACCGGATCGGCCGCTCGAGCATGGTGGTGAAGCGCTGCGGCAGCGCGCGCTTCGCCCACCTGCTCGACGCGCTGGCCACGCGCGACGCGCAGCTGGCCGTCGCCAGCTGAGCGGGACACGACGTCGAGCGCGCTCCACCGGCGGCGTACCGGCAGGGCGGGCAACGCGCGACGGTGGTACGCTCGGTGCGCCGTACCGCGATGACGCAGCCCGCCTACCGCCACGCCACGTTCGACGAGTACCTGCGCCTCGAAGCGTTCAGCAACATCAAGCACGAGTTCGTGGATGGTCTCATCCTGGCAATGGCCGGGGGCACGCCGGAGCACGCCGCCCTGGCCGCCGCCGTGATCGGTCTGCTGTTCCAGCGACTGCAGGGGGGCCGGTGTCGCGTCTACGACTCCGACCTGCGCGTCGGGGTCCAGGCAACCGGGCTGACGACCTACCCCGACGTCACCGTAATCTGCGGCCCTCGCCGCAGCGACCCGCGGGACCCGAACACCGTCGTCAATCCAACCCTCCTCGTCGAGGTTCTGAGCCCGAGCACCGAGGAGTACGACCGCGGCGACAAACGCGAGCACTACCAGCGAATCGAATCGCTCCAGGAAGTGCTGCTGGTCGCCTCCGAACGCAGGCGCCTCGAGACCTGGCGCCGGGGCCCCGACGCCACATGGACGATGCACGCCTCTGGCGCGGGCGAGCACGCCGAGCTGACCTCGGTCGGATGCCGGATCGGTGTCGACGAGATCTACGACGCCGCCGCAGACCCAGCCGGCTGATTCTCGACGGCGACATCCACGAGGAGAAGACGACGACGTGGACGACCACGTGGACCGGTACGTGGAGGCAGACGAAGGGCAAGCTGGACCTCGCGCTGCGCCGGCAGGTCAGCGCCTGCTCCCGGACCGAGGTGCTGCGCCGAGGTGTGACGAGGTTCGCGCCGACGACGACGCCGTGCGCGGCTCCACCCGAACGGCTGGTGCTGCGCTGCGAAGACGGACCGGTCACCGCCGCGGGCATTCAGGTGCCGGCGTGGACGTGCCACGCCGCCGACCCCGGTCCACCGGACCCGTCGGTGCCGCTCCCGTGGGTCTTCGGCAAGGCGCGCTGTCTCGAGAAGACCGGCGGCTGTCCGTCGTGCGGGCCGATCGAGCATCGGCCTTGCGCGCCCTGAGAGAGCGGCGCCACCGCACGTCCAGCAGACCGCAGCGACGGCCTCGGTCCGTGCATCACTTGTAGTCGAGCGGGTTCGGTGTGCCGGTCGACGTCGCGGCTGCAGCCCCGGTGGCGGTGGGGCGCGGCGCGGCGGACGGCTTCTTCTGCGGAGTTGCGGCGGGAGCAACCGATGAAGCGGTCGGTGATACGGGTACGGGTACGGGCACGGCTGCGGGTACAGGTACCGGTAGAGGTGTCGCTGCCGGGGCGACCGGGCTCGCCGCGGGCCCTGCCGGGGCGGACGGCTGCACGGGCGAAGGCAAGGTGGTGGCCTGCTCGGCGCCGGCATCGACCGCGGCGCCCCCCTTGCCGCCGGACATGATACCGAGGGTGATTGCGGCCAAGGCGGCGCCGATGAGCCCCGCCGGCAGCAACCATCTGCGGCGCGTGGGCCTTTCTCCGGGGAGCGTGTTGCTCAGCGGAGCAGCCGAGGCGTCGTCGGCGACTGTGAACGGCGGGCGCGCCATGGTGGCCGCGACACTGGAGAACTCCGCCCGCTCGGGCCCGGCCGAATCGACGGCAGCCAAAGCATCCAGCATCGCGTCGGCGTCCGGCCAACGCTCCTGCATGTCCGACGCCAGCGCGCGATCGATCACGGCCGCCAGCGCCGCAGGGATGGCGGGGTCGAGCGCGCGCACCTTGGGCGCGGGTTGCGTGGCCACCGCCACCAGGAACTCCGGCAGCGTGTCGCCCTGGTGCACGCTGCGACCGAGCAGGAGCGAGAACATGGACGCGCCGATGGCATAGACATCGCTGCGGGCGTCGACCTTGCTCCACTGGGCCAGCGCTTGCTCGGGCGGCATGAAGGCCGGGGCTCGATCCTCGTCTCGTGCTCCGCCCGCCCCGCAAGGGTCGAGCGTCCCGGAGCACTCCGCGAGCACCAGGCCGCCCGACACCGAGAACGCGGCGAGACCCACGACACCGACCGCCCCCGAGACCCAGGCGGCCGTGCGCAGACCCTGGTGGCGCTCTGGCGGCGGCGCGAGCGGGGCAGTCGTGGGCGGTGATGGTGGTGCCGAGAGGGGTGGCAGCGGATGCGCCCCGGCGAGGACAGTGATCGTCGCCGATCCGCCGGCGGCGACCTCGATGTCCTGCTTGTCGTGCGTCCCACCGCCAAGCGCCTCGACCTGGTGATGCCCGGGGTCGACGGCGACCGGTTCGTCGAAGCGGGGCATGCGTTCGCCGTCGATGCTCCACCAGGCATCGGCCACGGGCGCCGCCAGCCGCACGGTGACCTTGCCCACCCTCGGCTCCACCGCCAGCAGGCGCTGCCGTGCGAACGCGCGTCGCTCGGGGTCGGCGACGACCTTGGCCTCGCCCTGCTGCCAGAGGCGATATGCCTTGCCCAGCTTGCCCCGCGTCTCTTCGCAATCCGCCCAGCTCAGCAACGATCCCGACACGCCGGCGATGCGGTAGCTCTGCTCGAACTTGCCGCAGGCCGTGTCGTAGTCCTTGGCCTGCATGGCGGCTCTTGCCTCGTCATACAGGGCTCTGCCCTCGGCGGCGCGATCCTGCGCGGCGCTGGGGACGACCAGGGCAAGAAGCACCGACAACGATACGAGCGCCGCCACGCTGCCGCGAAGCATGTCGGGGGAGCTTAGCGCAAACGGTCCCCGGCTACCGTTCGCAGGTGGCGGCGCGGGTGGGAGCAACGAACGCACACCCGCTCCCACAACCGGCAGAGCCAGGGGTTGGAGCCCGGCCGGCACGCCTCGGGCGCGTGTCGGCCAGGAGCCGGTCAGTACCCGAAGACGTAGTGGCGCATGAGCCCGCAGGTGTGGCTGGCCCACACCTCGAGGTACTGGGCTGTGCCGTAGCCCGCGTCGCAGTGGAAGCCGTAGTTGTCGCTCTGCCAGGTGCCCTGGCATCCGGTCTGGCCGAAGGTCCAGCCCGATGTGTAGAGGTAGCCGCTGAGCCCGGTCCACGAGCCGCCCGTGGGATACGACCAGGAGCCCGTGTCCAGCACCCCGCCGTAGCTGAAGTTGCCGTAGAGCTCGGTGGTGTAGCTGCCGGTGCCATCGATGCCGGCGCAGGGGTCGGTCTTGCAGTCCTGGGGGCAGCTGGCCGCCGTCTCGTTGCCGGTGCAGAGGCCGTCGTTGCACTGGGTGCAATCGCCCGGGCACGACGACGCCGTCTCGCCACCGCTGCAGAGGCCATCGTTGCACTGGGTGCAGTCCTCGGGGCACCCGGTGGCCGTCTCGCCGGGCACGCAGATGCCATCGCCGCACTCCAGGGGGTAGTCGCGGCACTGGCAGGACGGCTTGGCGGGATCGTCGACGCGGTGGATGAGGAGCTCGACGTCGATCTCGTCCTTCACCTTGCCGCGGCTGTTCTTGAACTGCATGCGCACGGTCTTGGTCTCCGACCCCGCACCGGCGCCGCACGGCAGCGAGAGCTGCGTGCTGACGGCGCCGTACTCGCTGGGGAAGTTGATGAAGAACCAGTCGCGCTCCTCCCCGTGGATGGCGAGCTCGGCCTCGATCGCCTGCCCGCACGGCACCGCCACGCGCGCGATGGTCGGGCTCACCTCGTCGTCGGCGGGCGTCCACTCGCGGTTGGCGTTGCTCACCGATGGCGTCATCCATCGGCTGCTGTCGCCGAGCTGGAAGGTGAGATCGTAATCGCCGTACGAGCCGGAGACCTTGGTCACCTTGGCCACGTCGACGATGACCTCGCAGCCGGTCACCAGCCCCTGCTGAGGCTCCTGGTGGCAATAGTTGAGATTCCTCACCTTCTGCAGCGTGGTCACGTCGACGACGTGACGCGGCTTGGAGGCATTGCCGTAGAGCTTGACCTCGGTGTTCTCGTAAAAGCTCGTCTCCTGCGGCGGGCAGGTGAGCGTGGGCGTGATCTCCGCCGTGCCGAAGTCGTCCTTGCCGATGAACGCGCCGATGAGGCCGTCGTGCTCGTTGATCGACACCGGGATGGTGGGCGTCACCGAGCTCTGGCAAGGCACGACGTAGGTCGCGATCGGCGACGGCATCTGCGCGGTCATGTCCTGCGCGGTGCCCCGCTTGATCTGCCACTGCTTGTAGGGCTCCCAGTAGAGCTTGAAGGGCGGGAAGAAGACCCAGTCCTTCTCGTCGGCGGAGAATTTTGGATTGAACCAGCCGTTGAAGCGGCCCTTCTCGTCGAGTGCGGGCGACTCGCGGTGGAAGAGCTGGGTCGCGAAGACCTCGTACTCGCAGCCCGCCGCCGGACCACCGGGGGGGAGGCTGCACGTCGGCACCGCGCCCACCGCCGCGCAGCGATTCGAGACCACCGCCTCGACGGTGACGTCGATCTCGTGCTTCACCTTGTGGCGCTTGTTCTCGAGCTGGATCCGCTGCGTCGCGGAGACCGGCTGCCCGCCCGGGCAGGTGAGCGGCAGGGTGATCGTCGTCTCCCCCTTCTCGTCGGGGCCCCAGCTGTCGACCTCGGTGGCCTTCACCTTCACCGTCGCGTTGCGCGACGACCCGCAAGGCACGGCGACGCTGGCGACCGACTTGTGGACCCCGACCTTGGTCCCGACCGCGGTGCGGCCGGAGCCGCCCCAGTCGTTGGTGCTCAGGTAGACGCTGCCACGACCGGCATCGACCTCGATCCTGAAATCGCCCTTCCGGTCCAGCGCCGGCGCCGACACCGGGACGAACTCGACGAAGCGGATCTCGTAGGAGCAATCGGTGACCGCCCCGCCTGCCTGGGCGCACGCGCAGCTCGAGCCGCTGCCGACCGGCGGAGCCGCGGCCACGGCGGCGACCGCCTCCTCGGAGGCAGAAGCGACGGCAGCATCGGCGCTGTCGACGGCGAGCGCGGCCATCGACGCGGCCGCAGCGGAAGCCTCCACGTCGGCATCGGTCGCGTCGCCGGGATCGTCGTCGTCGGTGGCACAGCTCTGCAGCTGCTCGTCGCACTCCCACGCGTCCTCGGGCGAGAGGCCGCAGTCGTCGGCCTGGTCGTAGCAGCGCTCGGCGTCGCAGCAGAGCGGTGGCCCCATGTCGCAGAACGCGAGCTCGCCGGGGCACGGGATCACCTCGCCGGCAGCGTCCTCGCAGCGAGCGATGTCGCAGTCCGTGGCGCAGTCCAGGGGCTCGTCGGCGGGGCCGAAGCAGGCGACTGGCCCGCAGGCCTGGACCGCGTTGACCTGGTCGCAGGGGATCTCGCGAGACCAGGCGTCGAAGCAGTGCGCCGCCGCGCACCCGGAGTTGCAGTCGGTCGAAGCCCAGAGCGCGTCGTAGCAATACCAGCCCGGCTCGCAGTCGCGGGTGATCGAGCTCGGGCAGGGCCTGGGCTGGCCTCCGTTGGCGTAGCAGTGCGTGGCCTCGCAGCCGGTGTCACACGACACCGGCGTGTCCGAGGCGTCGAAGCAGCTGGTGGGCTCGAAGGAGCACGGCTCTTGCCCGTCGTAGTCCTCCGGACAGTTGGCGGACGCCGGCCGGACGCCGAGGGCGAGCGAGGCGAGCGCAGCGCAGGCGGCGAGGAGGACGGACAGCGATCGACGCGACGTCGAGCGAGCGATGAAGGACATGTGAGCCGCTGTAGTCCGCGACGCGCCGGCCGCCGCCGATAGAATCTGCCAGGCCGCTCCGGGGCCCCCGATACTTTCTGCCTCGGCAGATGCCCTACAGCTGGGCGTGCAGCGCCGCCTGCACCGAGGCCGGCGGCGGAAGGCCGGCATCACGAAACGCGCGCGCCATGGCGTCCGTGCTCCCGTACCCGGCCGCGCGTGCCACGTCGGCGATGCTGGTGTCGGGCGCGCTCAAGCCCAGGACCGCGATCTTGAAGCGATACCGTCGCGTCGCGTCGCGCCAGCCCGACTCCATCAAGTGGAAGGCCCCGGTGAACTCCTTCACCTCGCGCGCCAGCTGTCGCAGCGACAAGCCCGTCTCCGACGAGAGCTCCTCCAGCGTCGGCATCGCGTAGAACCGCTCGACGATGGGACGGACCCCGGCCCATACCCGAGCGAAGCGCGCGTCGCCATCGACGACGCTGGAAGCGAGGTCGGGTCGAACCACGCCGAGGTCGCCGAGTGCCGCCAGCGCCTCCGCCGTCGCTGCGGCGATGAGCGGTGCGCTCGATCCGTCGAGGTCTCCGAGGCGGCGCACCGCCGCCCAGGTGCGCTCGTCGCTGGCGAGGAGCGTCGGACGCGACGGCGCGGTGACCAGGACCTCCTCCGGCGAGACGCGCAGCTCGAAGGCGACGTACGGGCTCCCCGCCGACCGGAAGAGGAGCGGGCGCCGCCCATCGGCGCCCTCGAACTGCGCCTCCTCGAGCAAGAACGCCACCGGCCCCTCGAATCGCCTCTCCATCGGCGCGAGCACCTGGAGCGTGCCCTGGAGCAGGAGATAGACGATGAGCTTGGTGGACCTGCCGGCCGCCGCGGGCACGAAGCGCGCGTCGAAGACGAGCTGGTCACGCTCGACCACGTGGCCCCAGAAGCGGCGCTCGAAGAGGACCTTCGACCGCATCGTCCCGGCACCGAAGCGCCCGGTGCCGTACGAGACCAGCATCGCCCCCGGGAAAGTATCCTCGAAGTGCGCCGCGGTCTCGCCGGGCGGGAAGCGCCATCTCCAGGCTTCGGAGCTCGGCTCCTCGCTCCGACACCGGCGATCGCGTCAGTCGAAGAGCCGGATCCTCTCGCCGGCGCCGATCTGGCGCGCCACGTCGATGCCGGACTCCAGCGCGCTCTCGTGGTTGTCGAAGCCGCGCGTGTAGACCCCGGCGAACCAGAGGCCATCGCGACCCTGTGCCGGCGCCAGGCGGGCCTGCGCGGCGTAGTGCCCGGGCGTGGGCCTGGCGTGCTCGTAGACGAGCTCGCCGACGATGTCTCGCGGGCGGGATGCGTAGTGCGTGATCCAGCTCCGAAAGAGATCGACGTCCTGGCGCAGGCCGACCCAGTGGTGAATGGCGCAGAAGTCCGTCTCGCGCGCGAGGTTGACGAGGGACCAGTGGCGCCGGTCGGCCGGGAGGAAGCTCGCATCCCGGTGGATGGCGATGCGGGTCTCGAAGTACTCGAAGCTCCGCAGGATGCTTCGCAAGGGCTCGGCGCCCGCCACGCCGGCGAGCGCCGCCTCGGCGACGCGGGCGTTGCTGGCGAAGACGAGGTGCTCGAAGCCGCCTTCGGGTCCCGTGGCCGTGTGGACTTGCCAGGACCCGCCGTCGCGCGTCACACCGGAGACCTCGCTGCCCTGCAGGACGCGCGCACGGCCCGCGGCCCTGGCCAGGGCCTCGGCGTACGTTTGCACGCCAGCGTCGATCTCCGTCCAGAGGTACGGGCGCAACCCGCTCGGGCGATGCAGGGTGGTGTACGAGAGCACCGCGCGCGCCGAGAACGCCGCGATCTCGTCCGTCTTCACGCCCCAGTTCGACCCGAAGAACGGGAGGAGGAACCCGTCCACGAAGGTGCGCGGTAGATCGAGGCGGCCGATGAAGTCGCCGAAGGTGAGCGCCCAGTCGCCGCCCACGACCAGGGACTCCGCGGCGGCGAGCGTCCTGCGAAACTGGAGCAGCGTGGAGACGGCTCCCTTGCCGAGCAGGGTCGCCACCCGCGCGGCGGTGCCGGTCGGCGGCAGGCAGAGCGCGCGCCCGCTCGAGCGATCGACGAAGGTCAGGGTCTGCTCGTACTCGCGCAGCGGGACCCCGAGGTGCTCGAGCAGCCTGACGAAGCGCGGGTGCATGCGGCGAGAGAAGAAGTGCAGGCCGGCGCTGACCGGGATCTCCTGGCCGCGGTGGGTGACCGCCAGCGTCTGCGCGTGCCCGCCGACCCGGTGCTCGCGCTCGAAGACGGTGACCTGGTGGCGCTCGTCGAGGAGCCAGGCAGCCATCAGGCCCGCCCCGCCTGCCCCGATGATGGCGATCTTCAAGGCGCCCCTACGAGGCGCGGTCGAGCGGGAACAGCTGGCGCATGCGCATCGCCAGGCGCACCGGGCCACGCAGCCGCCCGCGCCCGGTGGAGAAGGCCAGGGCTCCGTTGAGCTCTCCGTTGACCATGGAGAGGTAGTCGTCCGCCGACATCTCGATGGTCACCGTCGGCGCTGCGTGGACGCCCGGTGCCGCCTGGATGGTGCCAGCGCGGACCTCGGCGAAGTGCTCGACCGCGCGCGCGCCGCTGAGCGTCCACTGGAACACGGCCTCCAGCTCGCCGGCCGCCCTGGCATCGAAGAGCCGCTCCAGGCTCTGGAAGTACGCGTCCACGGATGCGAAGCGCCGCGCGACCGGCCTCGTCGCCCCGGCGTGGCCGGTCGACGGCTGCGGGATCGACGCCGGTGGCGGCGGCGCGCGACCGGCGATGCGGCGCGCGCCATCGAGGAGCGCGCTCGCCGCCGAGCCCAGCGCCTCGCGGGGGGACGCCTCGCGCAGTCGCTGGGTCAGCCGCGCCACGGGGCTCAGCCGCGCGTCGCCGCGCGCCGCGCCGCTCCGGATGTCGGCGAAGGACTCGGGCGCGTCCTCCGCGTAGAACTGGCGTGCCCAGCGGCGGTACGCGCCGATGGGCCCATCGCCGCCGGCGAGCAGGGGGCGGTCGAGGTAGGTCTTCTTGTCCCAGATGGGGAAGTCGCGCACGAAGTCGCGGGTGAACGCGCCCCAGAAGATCTCGTCGATCTCCGCGGTGTACGCGGCGTCGGGCATGTGTCGGGTGTTGCCGGCGGCGAAGATGTGAACGCGCTCGCGATCGATGGGCGTCGGGTGGATGCGCTGGATGGTCCGCAGCCCGGCGGTGATCACGTGGGTGCGGGAGACGATGTGACCGAGGCCGTGGAGGGTGACGTCGAGCTCCGCGTCGTTGACGTCCTCGGGCATGCCGATGACACGGCCGGTGGCGACCATGCGGATCACCGAGCTCATCACGTGATCCCGCTGGGCGAAGTGGGTGACCTCGGCCGAGATGGCGTCGTGCACGGGGACGAGGTGCGCCGCGTCGACGGTGTTCTCCCCGATCTCCTGCGGGTGCGAGCGGACCTCCCAGCGCACGGTCCGGTTCGGCGTCCAACCCTCGAGCTCGAGCGGGGGCGGCGTCCATGGCGGCTGCTCACCGCGGGCGCCGTAGTAGACGAAGACCAGGCCGTTCTGCTCGAGGATCGGCCAGGTGGAGGCGCGCGCGCGGGGCGGGATCTTCGGGGCGTAGGGCACGTCGACGCAGCGCCCGCTGCCGTCGAAGGCCCAGCCGTGGAACGGGCAGCGCAGGCACTCGCCCTCGACCTTGCCGTCGCCGAGGTGCGCGCCGAGGTGCGGGCAGGTGGCCCCGAACGCGGCGACGACGCCGGCCTGCGATCGGAAGAGGACGATGTCGCGATCGAAGTAGCGCACCGTGCGCACGTCGCCTGCCGCGAGGTCCGGCGAGAACGCGACCGCGTACCAGCCCGAAGGGAACGACGGGAACGGGAACCGAGCGCCCACGGGCCCCTACCGTAGCGCATCAAGGCAGGCTGCCGCGAGGCGCTCGCTGGCCTCGAGCGGGGTGGTGGCGTGGTGATAGCGTGGCCTGCGAGACCCGATGTCCGAGACAATCGCAGCCGGGGGGCCGAGCCTGGTCGTCATCTTCGGCGCGCTCTTGCTCGGCGGCTGGGCCTTCTACCTGGCCGCGGCCGGCCTCAGCTACCTGGTCTTCTTTCGCTGGGGCAAGCGGCGCTTCCACCCGGACTATCGCCCGAACGCGGCCGAGAACAGGAAGGCCATCGTCTGGGCGCTGATCTCGCTGGCAGGCAACGCCGCCCTCACTGCGCCCATCCACCTGGCCATCGCGCGCGGGCACTCGCAGGTGTACTTCGATTTCGCCGAGCGCGGCTGGGCCTGGCTGGCGATGGGCGTGGCGCTCTACCTCGTCGTCACCGAGACGCTGATCTACTGGATCCATCGCGCGCTCCACCACCCTCGCCTCTTCCGCCTGCTCCACGCCAAGCACCACGAGTTCCGGCTGCCCACGCCGCTGGCCAGCGTCGCCTTCCACCCGCTCGACTCGTTCCTGCAGGCGCTCCCGCACCACCTGTGCGTCTTCTTGTTCCCCGTGCACGTCGGCGTGTACGGTGCCTTTCTGGTGTTCGTGACGGTGTGGGCAGTGCTCATCCACGATCGCTTGACCTGGTTCCCCTTCGGCCTCGTCAACTACACGGGCCACCACACCGCGCACCACCTGCACGTGCGGTGCAACTACGGTCAGTTCTTCACCCTCTGGGACCGCGCGGCGGGCACCTATCGCTCACCCGCCGATCTGCCGGCCGGCGCCAACCCCGTCGTCTGGGGTACGAAGCCCGGATGACCGCGCCTCTGCGGTTGCTCGCGGGAGGCTTGATCGTCGTCGCTGCTGCCTGTGCAGCCCTCCCCGCGCGCGCATCGGGCTCGCTCGAGGTCACCGGCGGCGCCACCGCCTCCAACGGCTACGCGGCGCGCGTCTTCGCGCGGGGCGCGGAGGCCACCTATTACAACCCGGCGCTCTTGCCCGAGGCCAGGGCGGCGACGAGCGTGGGCGTCTTCGTGCTCGGCAGCCACGAGTCGGTCGGCCTGGCGCCGCGCCCCGCCGGCGTCGACGTGCCGACGGAGGTCTACAACGCGCAGCTCCGCAACCCGGACGGCACCACCACCCGCCTGGTGAACCGCCCGCTGGCGACCGCCGACATCCCTGTGGCGCGCGCCGACACCGACGAGACGGACGTCACCGGGTACGTCTCGCTCGGCGTGGTCCGCCCGCTCCTCGACGACAAGCTGGTGCTCGGCTTCTACGCCGTCCTGCCGCTGACCACCTTCCAGATGCAGCAGGCCTTCTTCGCCGACGAGCGCGAGCAGTTCTTCCAGAACCGCCTCCGCTTCGAGCTCCTCGGTGATCGGCTGGTGCAGTCGAGCTTCGCGGTCGCGCTCGGGAGCCGGCCGGCGTCCTGGCTGTCCCTCGGCGCCGGCGTGGACATCACCATCGGGACCGTGGCCAGGGCCGCGGTGCACGTGCCCGACGCCGGGGATCAGCGCGAGATCCTCCTCAACCCGGAGATCGAGGTGACCAGCAGCTTCGCCCCGTACTTCGCGGTGCTCGGGACGCCGACGCGATGGTTGCGGGTGACGACCACCGTGCACCTGCCGGTCTCCTCCGACACCGACGGCGAGAACCGCGTCCGGTTCTGGAACTACGCCTATCCGGACGGTGAGGACTCGGTGCGGCAGGTGTTCGCGCAGTCGCTGGCCTACGAGCCACTGCGCATCGGCGTCGGGGCCCGATGGACGGTGCGCGACGGCGCGGCGGGCGGTCCCGGCCTGGATCTCGGGGTCCAGGCGGTGCTCGCGCGCTGGTCGACCTACGTCGATCGCCACGCGGAGACGCCGCTCACGCCGTTCGACGACACCATTTCCCCCACCGTCGGGGCCGCGCTCGATTTCTCGGGGCGGCGGCTGAGCGTCGACCTCGGGTTCACCCCGTCGCCGGTGCCGGAGCAGGACGGCCGGACGAACTATGTCGATGGCTCGCGGATCTCCGCAGACGTGGCCTTCGAGACGCCCTTCGATCTCCTGGGCAGGCGCCTGCGCGCGTGCGTGCGTGGGTTTGCGCAGGTCTTCCTGGAGCGCGACGAGGTGAAGCGCGCGGGCGCCCGACACCCGGTCGTCGACGAGCTGCCCGACGGCGCCACCGACATCGTCACCGACGCGCCGATCGCGGCGGCCCAGGGCTCCAGACCAACAACCCCGGCTACCCTGGCTACACCAGCTCGGCCTGGGTCCTCGGCGGCGGCCTCTCCATCGAGATCCCGGATCGCTGACGCTGCGCTACGATCGGCGGCGCCGCTTGATGATGAGCTCGAGCCAGCACGACTCGGCGCCGCCGCCCTACCCGACCGGGTGGTATGCGGTCGCCTTTGCCGACGAGCTGCCCCGCGCCGGGGTCCTGGCCAGGCCGTTCATGGCCGGCGAGATCATCGTCTACCGGACCGAGGGGGGCACCGTGTGCGCCGTCGATCCGCACTGTCCGCACCTCGGCGCTCACCTCGGCCACGGCGGTCGCGTCGAGGGCGAGTCGCTGCGCTGCCCGTTCCACGGCTTCTGCTTCGATCGCTCCGGCGCCTGCGTCTCGACGCCCTATGGCAAGCGCCCGCCCAAGGCGCGCCTCGGCACGCACCACGTGCGCGAGCAGAGCGGCCTGGTGCTGGTGTTCCACGACGCCGAGGGCCGCGCGCCCGAGTGGGAGGTGCCGCCGATCGACATGGCCGGCTGGACGCCGCTGCGCCGCCGCACCTGGACGCTCCCCGGTCACCCGCAGGAGACGACCGAGAACAGCGTCGACGTCGGACACCTGGCGGTGGTCCACGGGTACCGCGCGGTGACCGAGCTCGGGCCGCTGGAGACGCGCGGCCCCTACCTGACGGTCCGCTACGCATTCGATCGGCGCACCCTGGGTCCGCTGCCGCGCGCGCGCGTCGAGATCACCATCCACGCCCACGGGCTGGGGTACTCGCTGGTGGAGACAGAGGTGCCCTCCCTCGGCGCCCAGATGCGCCATTTCGTGCTGGTGACGCCTACCGGCGAGCGGCAGGTGACGATGCGCATCGCCCTCGCCCTGCGGCCGGCCCCCGGGAACGTATGGGCCGGCAGGCTGCTCCGCGGGCTGACGGCGCGGGCGCTCGCCGAGGTGAGCATGGCGGAGTTCGCGGCGGACACCCGCCAGGACTTCGAGATCTGGAGCCACAAGCGCTACGTCAGCCCGCCGGTGCTCGCCGAGGGTGACGGCCCGATCGGCGCCTACCGGCGCTGGGCGCGGCAGTTCTACCCGCGTGCGGACACGCCGGCGCCGGCCACCGACGTCACGGGAACAGCGTCGCGAAGCTCTCCTTGAGGAGCGCGCAGTCGGCGTCGTCGGCGACGCGCTTCATCCGGAAGTAGCTGGCGCATGGGGTGGCGTCCGTCGTGGCCTGGGTCGCCAGCTCCTTCAGGTTGTCCGGATCCGACTGGACGATGATCTGCTCCGACTCGAAGGTGACCGCGCCGCGGAGCTCGTCGGCGGCCTGTGGACCGCCGAGGGCCTCGGTCCACCCGCGCTGCACGACATAGATCTCTCCGTCGACGAGCCCGGTCAGGCGCAGCGTCATCGCCGGCTTGCCGTCGGCATCCTGGTCGACGACCTGCGCATCGTCGGGCGTCGTCGGGAGCGGATCGGTGGCGATGTCGTCGAGCATCGCGCCCTCGACCTGCCAGTGCTTCGAGAGGCTGTAGCGCCAGGCTTCGCCGTCCTTCGTGTACGAACCGGTGCGGGTGAACGGCGGGAGCGCGGCGGTGTACGCCTCGGGGATGACGACGTGCACCACCAGATCCGGGTCCTCCGAGTAGTGATCGCAGTACTCGGCGGCGAAGGTGACCTCGGAGCCTTGCTGCGTCTGATCGACGAGCAACAGGCTGACGACGGCGGTGTGGAACGGATCCGCGAACCCCGGGATGACCACCAGCCGCGAGGTGACCTCGTAGTACGCCCACTTGCCGGTGACGTCGGGCACGTCGGGTGCCGCGCTCGCCTCGCAGGCGTCGGAGCCGCCGCCCCCACCACCGCCAGCGCCGCCTGTGCTCCCGCCCGACGAAGACGAGGCGGCGCTGCTGGCGGCCGTATCGTCATCGCCGCTCGACCCGCATCCGACGACCGCCGCGAGCAGGACGAGGGCATGAGCAAGCCGCATGGTTTCCGGATGGTACACGAGGCAGCTTCGCGCCTGCGTGGATGAGCGTGTACGCGCGGGTGTACGCGTCTCCAGTCTCTCGCGTCTGGCGCGTCTGGCGCGTCTGCCCGCCGAGGCCTCGCGCAGCACGGCTTTCCTCCGGACGTCTTCGGTGGAGCGTACGATGCGGCGGCATGGACGGGTCCGGCTGGGCGAAGGTGGCGATCCCGTCCGTGCTCGGAGGGCTGGTCGTCTTCTGGGCCGTCGCCGGCTACTACCACCTGCGCTACTACGTGCTCCGTCGCCACGAGCCGGAGCGCTGGAAGTGCCAGCCGAAGCGGTTCCTGCGCCCCGAGCAGCAGCGACAGGCCATCGCCCTGAGCACGCTGAACCTGACCCTCGGCGGGCTCGTCTCCGGCACGTTGATCTACGGGCTCGGACACGGGCTCGAGGCGCCGCTCTACTTCGAGGTCGCGCGCCACGGCTGGGCCTACACCCTGGCGAGCACGGTGCTCCTCTTCGTGCTCATCGACGCGCAGGCGTACTGGGTCCACCGGGCCTTCCACTTCCGACCGCTGTTTCGCCTCATCCACCACTGGCACCATCGCTACGTGGCGACGTCGCCCTTCGTGGTCACCGCCATGCACCCGCTGGAGTTCCTGACCTTCCAGGCGATCTCGCTGCTGCCGCTCTTCCTCGTGCCGTTCCACTACCTGTCGGCGATCGCCGTGCTCGTCTACATCCTGGTCTTCAACATCATCGATCACTCGGGCGTACGCCTGGCGTCGCGGTTGCCCTGGCAGGCGGCGACGGCCTTCCACGACGACCACCACGCGCACTTCCACGTCAACTTCGGCCAGTGCTTCACGCTCTGGGACCGGCTGCACGGAACATTGCGACGGACCGGGCGGCGCTACGGAGCCGAGGTGTTCGGCGGCAAGGGCGCTGCGCGCGCGCCGGACGACAAGGCCGAGGTCGGCGAGCCGATCCGGTACTGACCTTGCGACCCCTGCCCTGGGACCGCGCCGCGGACCTGCCCTGGCACGTCTTCACCAGCCCGCTGGCGAAGTGGGAGGCGCAGCCGTCTTTCGTCGTCGGCGAGGTCCTCTTCATCGGGTGCGCCGCGGCCGCGCTCCTCCATGCCTTGCGACAGGGCGACGAGCGGCGCAAGCACGTGCTGGTGTGGGTGGCCGCGCTCCTCGCCGGCACGGCCAACGATCTCTTCTTCATGGCCCTGCCGCTGGTCGACAACTTCTGGCAGGCGCAGGCGATGGTCATGATCACGCCTCGCCTGCCGCTCTACATCCCCTGTGTCTACGTCTGCTTCATGTACTTCCCGACGGTGAGCGTGTGGCGGATGAACCTGCGCGCGCTGCCCAGGGCCGCGGCGAGCGGTTTGGCCGCGCTCGCCTTCTATGCGCCCTACGACATCGTCGGCGCCAGGTTCCTGTGGTGGACGTGGCACGACACCGACCGGCCCATCGCCCATCGGATCCTGGGCGCACCGATGGGCAGCAGCATGTTCATCCTCACGTTCGTGGCCGCCTTCGCCTTCCTCATCGGGCGGACGGTCGACCACGACCCCGCCGTCGGGCGGAGGACGGTGGCCAAGGGTCTGCTGCTGGCGTGCGGGCTGAGCACGCTGGCGATGATGGTGCAGATGACGGTCCTGCAGCAGCTCGACGGGGGCGTTCCGGGGATCCGCGGGCTGCTGCTGACGATCGTGCTCTTCGCGGTGGTCGCCTTCCGCGGTCTGCGCCGGACGACAGCCACCCCGCCGCGCGCGGTCGACCGCATCCTGGGCGGCGCCCTGGCCGTGTACTTCGCGACGCTCGTCGGCGTCCTGGCGGTCTTCGACCCGGCGAGGCACCGAAGCGAGAGCTTCCACCAGACGTACGGCGCCTGCCACGTGGAGGCCACGGACATCACCGGCGCCAGGCGGTACGAATTCATCTGCGCCGAGGACTACGACGAGGACTTCTCCTTCGACTGCGGCGGCCCGCTCCCGGCCGACGGCACCGCCTGGTACACGGTGTGCGGCAAGCCAGACCCGCGGTTCGCGACCACCCTGGTCGCGACGCTGGCCCTGGCCGCGCTCGGGGCGCTGGCCTACGCGTCGCTGCTCGGGGTCCTGCGCCGCGGGCGCGTCGGGCAAGCCTGAGGGCGGGCGCCGAGCGTCAGCGCTCCGGCTTGCGAGCCAGGGCGAAGTACATGGGCGTGAAGATCCCCAGGTCGCCGCCGGCGACGAGCGCGTCCGCGGCGTCGTTCAGGAACGAGCTCACCGCCTGCGTCCCCTCGGGAGCCACGCGGACGCGCTCGAGCAGCCCGGTGACGAGATTGGTGACGGCACGGCCCGCGGGGGTGCGCGCCAGGCTCCGCCAGGAGACCTCGGTGAGCGACGACTGCCAGGGCAGCCCTGGCGCGCACACCGACGCCCGGTCGCCCGACTCGATCAGCTCGAAGCCGCTGGCGGTGAGGCCGCGGTCCACCTGCGCGAAGGTGGCCAGGGTGGGCAGGCAGTTGCCCTTCTCGATCCCGAAGCGGACCTTCCTGTGCTCGGGGTTGTCGTGGTCGTACCTCGGCGTGATGCACCACTCGTAGACCGCGAAGAGGCCGCCGGGCCGGAGCACGCGGAACGCCTCCCCGAAGACGCTCGGCTTGTCCGGCGCGTGACAGGTGGCCTCGAAGGCATAGGCGCGGTCGAAACTCGCGTCGGGGAACGGGATGTGCAGGAAGTCGCCCTCGACGGCGCTGCATTGCCCATCGAGCCCCTCGGCGCGGTTGTACCTGCGCACCTTCTCCACCTGGTAGGCGTTGATGTTGATCCCGGTGACCCGCGCGCCGGTGGTGCGGGCCAGGTGGCGCAGCGGCCCGCCGACGCCGCAGCCGAGATCGATCACCGTCATCTCCGGCCGGAGCCCGAGCTTGTCGCCGAGGAAGTCCTGGTGACGCGCGATCGATGCGCGCATCGTCTCGCCGGGGCGGCGCACCGCGAAGTGGAACGAGCTCCCCCAGCCAAACTCGTAGAAGTCGGTGACCAGGTTGTAGAACTGGTGCGCGCTCACGGCGTACCTGGCCGCGACCTCCTCCTCGGCCTGCGTGTACGTCTGCGCGTACGCATCGAGGACGGTTTTCACCTCGTCGCGTCCGAGGCCCGCCGGTCGAGCTTCGCCGGGAGTGGCCTTCACGGCACGTGGTAGTCGAGGTGACGGTTTGCGTTGTCGGAAGCGGGTCCGGCTCCGTCGGCGTACGCGATGTCGACTGTCGTCTGCGCCGTGAAGATGGGATTCGCCGGGGGCCCTCCATTCGAGGTGGCGGTGAAGATCAGACTCACCATGCATTGCGCGCCGGGCGCCAGCGCGCCACCGCAGTACGGGTAGACCTGGTCGGGATCGGCGTAGCCAGCCGTCGCGGTCTGCTCGTGGACGAGCTTCCTGGAACCGGTGCCGCCGGGGAATGCGCCGCCGGCCCACGAGAACGAGCCCTCCAGCGGCACGCCGGGACCCAGCGCTCCACCGAGCTCGACATCTTCGCCAGCAGCGAAGGAACGTCGTTCACGTACGTGTAGCTGTTGCCGATGAACAGCAGGCGCAACGTCGGTCGCCCCGCACCGGAGCCGCTCGACTGCGAGCCGCCGCTGGCAGCGGCGTGACCGCTCGGCTCGGTGACCGCCGCGTCGCTGCACGCGGCGATACCCAGGACGAGAACGACCGCGAGCCCACGCATGACCAGGGGAGGTCAGCCGCCGCAGCCAGCGGGCTGGGCAGCGCCGGCCGCAGCGGCGCGACCGGTGAGCTTGTTCTCGCAGCCCGGGAGCTTGTTGTGGGCGCAGAGATTGGTCTTGATGGTCTCCGGATCGACGCCGGAGAACTTGAACTTGTTGTTCACCAGCCAGGTGGGGCTGGCGCTCATGCCCGCGGACTTGGAGTCGGCGAACGACCTGGCGATGAGGTCCTTGCCCTCGTCACCCTCGAAGCACTTCTCCATCTTGGCGGTGTCGATCCCGGTGCTGCCCCCGGTGCAGGCCTGCCAGTTCGAGTCCTTGATGCTCTTGTTACGGCACCAGATGTAATCCATGTACTTGAGGTCCTTGGCGTGGTGCTTGATGGCGCACGCCTCGCGGATGTCCTCGTCGACCTCGCCCTGGCCGTGCATCGACTTCAGCGCCTTGGCGTCGCCGTCGCCGATGAAGTGGATGGCGAAGTCCACCTTCTCGCCGGCCTTCGCGAAGTTGTCGACGACCTCCTTCATGGCGTCGAGGCCCTTCACGCCGAAGGGGCACTGCGACATGACGAAGACGTCGAGGCGCTTCGGGAGCTCCTCGCGGCACTGCATCGTCTGCTTGCACTCGTCGAGCTTGCAGCCGCCGTCGTCGGCGCAGGCCGGGTTCCAGCCGCCCATGGAGACGACCTTGCCGCCGGCGACCTCCTTGGCGTTGCGCGCGAACGCTTGCTGGGCGTCCTTGTCGGCGTCCAGCGTCTTGTCGAAGACGAGCGCCGGGAGGTTCGACGGCTTGAACGACTCGTAGAGCTTCTTGCCCTGCGGGGAGGCGTAATCGACGGTGGTCAGGATCGGGTTGCCGATCTTGCCGCGGAGCTGCCCCTCGATTTTCTTGCTGTCGCAATCTGCGCCGCAGCGCGCGTCGCTGAGGATGGTGACGTTGACCTTGGGCGCCTCGGGGATGTCGGAGCATCCGGCCGGCTTCTTGTCACCACCGGCGTTGCAGATGGCCTTCATCAGGTCGGTCGGCTTGCGCCCACCTTCGTACTTGGTGCCGTTGATGAAGATGGTCGGGCTGCCGCGCGCGCCCTTGTCCGTGGAGACCTTGAAGGAGGCCGCGAGCAGATCCTTGCCCTCCTGGCCGGCCGCGCAGGCGGCGATCTTGTCGGCGGGCGCGCCGACCTGCGTGGCGCACGCGGCGGCGTTGGTGGCAACCTCCTTCACGTTGGCGTTCTGGCAGAGGATGAAGTCGAACCACTTGGCCGGGGCGTGCTTGACGGCGCACGCCTGGAGCATGTCGCCCTTGACCTCGCTGGCGCCGTGCATCGAGCTGAGCTCGCCGGTGGGCGTCGTCTGGCCGATGAACTCGACATGCAGATCGAGGTCCGGACCGAACTTCGCCACCACGTCCTTGAACGCCGCCTCGGCCTGCACGCCGTACGGGCACTGGGACATGACGTGGAGATCGACGCGCACCGCGCCCGGCTTGGCGGGACGCATCCCGTCGGAGCGCGGCGTGTCGGCGGTGGCCTGGCTGGCGTGCGGGCCCGAGCTCCTGTCGAGGGCCCAGAGGAACGACGCCCCGCAGATGAAGGACAACAAGAACCCGATGATCGCCGTGGCTTTGCTCATGGTCTCGCTCGCAGCTCGTGAGGTGATGGAAGGACGAAGAAGAGCAACGTACCCCTGCCTCGACGGGGAGGCCACAGGACGGATCTCCGGACCCGGGGAAGAGTGGCCGCCCGCGCCTGCCGGTTACAAGAAACGTCGGATCTTCTGCAGGTCCAGGGTCCGAGCAGTGCGTCGCGCCGCGTCGCACCACCACGCGCGGTTTCGCACCCTTGGCGGGCGCTCCGGCGATCGTGCGTCCCGCCGCGCCGCAGCGGGGTGACGCCTTTCGCGTACTTGCGAGGGCACGTCGCTTGCGATGCGCCACCGCATGTCGACCTCGGCACGCGTCGCTCTCACCGCACTCTCCATCGCCAGCCTGGTGGGCTGCGGCTCGGACCCGGCTTCCGACGGTACCGGCGGCGAGAGCGCCGGCGTGGGCGGCGACGGCGCGAGCAACGGCAACGGCAGTCCGGGCAGCGGCGCCGGGGCACCGAGCGGCGGCCGGGGCGGCGCCGGCAACGAGGGCAGCGGCGGCGAGGCGCCGAGCTGCGGTGTGGCCACCACGCCGTGCGACGGCGGGGACGAGTGCTGCCCGGAGCTCGAGTGTGGCAACACCAGCCTCGGCCAAGGTGTGCTGCGGGCAGGAGGGCATCGCCTGCAACACGCCGAACGGCCAGGACTGCTGCGGCAACCTGGAGTGCGTCGGGGGCCAGTGCGGCTACGACATCGAGGTGCCCGCGTGCTCTTCGCCGTGCAACGAACGGCATCTCCTACTCGGGCAGCGGCCACGACACCTGGACCCACGTGTCGATCTATCGCTCCACCGCGCTCGAGGACCATCGCATCCTCTTCGGCTGGTCGGCGGAAGCCGGGCCCTGAGCACGGCCCGTTCGTCGCACCTGGTGAAGCTGACGCCCTGGGGCTCGGCTCGGCGTCAGCCGAGCTTCGGCGGGCGCGGGGAGGCCGGAGGTTCCAGCGGTCTCCTCCGGGTGCTAGATTCGTGGGGTGATCGAATCGGCACCTGGCCGCGACTGGGCGATGGTCAGGGCCTCCAAGGACGCCTACTGGAGGACCCTCGATCCGGCGACTCGCCTGCGCCTATCTGACGAGCTTCGACGACACGCCCTCGAGCTCCACCCCGATTGGCCCAGCGCGGCGCAGCGCGCGGAAGACTACCAGGCACACGTGCGCCTCTCGGAGCGCCTCGAACGTGCCGCGTCGTCCCGCAAGCGTTGAGCTCCTGGCTGCGCTCGCTGCTCGCCGCCGGTTTCGAGTCCAGAACCGAAGACCTGGAAGCGTTCTTCGAGCGCTCTCGCGTGGTGCCGCTCGTGCACCGCCGCACCCGGATGCCGCTCGACTTGGTGGTCGCGCGCGACAGTCTGGAGATGACGTTCCTCGAGCGCGCCCGGACCGTGGACATCGCGCGCTTGCAGGTTCCCATGATCACCCCCGAGGACCTGGTGATCGCCAAGCTCTTCGCCGGCCGCCCGCGCGATGTCGAAGACGTGCGCGCGGTGCTCGGCACCCAGGGTCCCTCCATGGACTTGCGCTACGTGCGCACCATCCTCGAGCAGCTCGACGAGGCGGAGGATCGCGCCGGCCTGCTACCTATGCTCGAGCGACTACTGAACGAGAGCGGCGCCACGTCCGAATGATCGCCCGTGACCCGGGCCACTGGTCACCTCCCGAAGATCCCCATCCGGACGCCGGCCCCTGAGCACGCGCCCGTTCCGCGCACCGGCGACCGTCCGCGCGCATGGCCGGTGCCGCGCGTCACCCATGACGCTGGGGGCGTCGCGATCCGAAGACTGGGTCCATCTTCGTTCAGCGCGCGTGTGCGCTGGCGACGCGTGGCCGCAACCTGCCGGAGCAACCATCGGTTTCGCGCGGGGCGACACGGGGCGACACGGCGCAACCGGCGCTTGGCACCACGCCTCGACGCCGCGCGGCACCGTCGTTGCTCTGCTGGGAGCCATGGTCATGGGCTCCGCGAACGATGGCTGGCGACGCTTACTCCGCCTCTGCGCCTGCGCGCTGGCAACCCTGCTCCTCGCCGCACCGGGATGCATCGCCGCCACCGGCGACGAGGACGAGACGGTGCAAGAAGATGCGGAGGACACCGAGATCGTCGAGGCCGGGCAGAGCGGGGGCAAGCCGCTGGCCTGCGCGGACCCCGGCGCGCTGAGCCACGGCGGCAAGTACTACCTGGCGTGCACCGGCGGCTCGAAGAACGGCGGACACCTGCCCATCTACGCGTCCGCCGACATGAAGAAGTGGACGCACATCGGCTTCGTCTTCCCCAAGGGCAACGGGAAGCACCCCTGGGGCAAGGATGCCTGGTGGGCGCCGGAGCTGGCCTTCATCGGCGGCCAGTTCGTCGCCTACTACACGGCGCAGGATGCGAGCGGCAAGCACCGCATCGGCGTGGCCACGTCGGCGACCATCGAAGGCCCCTACCAGGACATCGGCCAGCCGCTCGTCGACCGCAGCTTCGGCACCATCGACCCGCACCTCTTCGACGATGGTGGCCAGCTATGGCTCTATTACAAGCGCGCCAGCAATGGCGTGCACACCACCCTCTTCGCCCAGCGCCTGGAGGCCGACGGGCTGAAGACGGCGGGCACGGCCAAGCCGACGCTCGACTTCGGTCTGGGGTGGGAGGGTGAGCTGGTCGAGGCGCCGTGGGTCGTGAAGCACGGCGACTTCTACTACATGTTCTATTCCGCCAACTGGTACTGCAACGCCGACTACGCCGTGGGCGTGGCGCGCAGCAAGTCGCCCGACGGGCCGTTCATGAAGCGCGGCCTGCCCATTCTGAAGGCCACCGGCGCCTGGCGCGGCCCGGGCCACAACTCGGTGATCCGCGACGCCGAGAACGTGGACTGGATGATCTACCACGCGTACGACGGCAAGCAGGCCGAGCCCAAGTGCGCGCACCTCGACGCCAACCCGCCGCGCGTGCTGCGCCGCGCGGCCATCGACTGGAAGAGCGGCTGGCCGGTGCTCTCGCCGCCGGAGCGCAGCTGCAAGGTGCAGTGCTGCGATGGCACGGTGAAGAAGCTCGGCCAGGAGACGCGGCAGGACTGCAAGTCACCGGGCGACGTGTGCCAGGGCCACGGCGGCAAGAACATCGTCACCTGGGGTGGGTTCTCGATCGCCGACAGCGACAAGTGCCAGTGAGCGGGCGCGCCGGTCAGCGCGGGTGACGAGATGCTAGCGCTCTCCGCCCGGACCCGCCTGCCTGTTCGACACCGAGATCGACGCGCACGCCTCGGCGCTCAGGCCGCCGCCGCGCGCGGAGACGGAACGAACAGCGCGAGCACGCACGCGGCGAGCAGCGCCACGCCCGCGGTCGCCCCGAACGCCGTTGCGGCGCCGAGCCGGTCGTAGACGAAACCAAACGCCACGTTCGCCGGCAACGCCAGGCCCCCCTCGATCCCGAGCTGCCACCCGTAGGCGCGGCCCCGCGCGCGCTCGGGCGCGTACTCCGCCAGCAGCGCGCGCTGGCCGCCCTCGGCGAGACCGTAGTGAACGGCGTAGAGCGCAAGCAGCGCCCACGCCGCCGGCCAGGAGCTCACCCAGGCGAACCCGAGGTAGCTCGCGGCATAAACGACCCACGCGGCGCCGAGCACGGTGCGGCGCCCGAGACGGTCCGAGAGCCGGCCTCCGGGCACGTTGGTGAGGCCCTTCATCAGCTGCAGCGACACCCATGCGATCGGCACCAGTGTCACATCGAGCCCGAGGTCGGTGAGCCGTCGCATCAAGAACAGATCGCCGGACGACGCGAGCGAGAAGACGGCGACCGCCACGAGGTAGCGGCGCGCCGCCCGCGGGAGGTGCGTGGGCGGCGCGTCGTCCGCAGCCGGCTTGGCGGGGGCAGGTGCGGGCGTTCGCGCAGACCCCGTGGTCGGGGTCGTTGCGGGCGGCTCGGCGGTGACGGCCGGCGCCGCCGGGCGCGGCTCCTTCACGAGGAGCAGGATCACCGCGACCGCGGCCAGCCCGGGGACGGCCGAGATCACGAAGATCTCGCGCACCTCGAGGCCGGCCCAGCCGAGGAGCGCGAACGCGAGCAGCGCCCCGAGTACCGCGCCGAGGTTGTCCATCATCCGGTGGAACCCGAAGGCGTGGCCTCGCTGATCTGCGGTCGTCGCCGCCGCGAGCATCGCGTCGCGCGGCGGACCGCGCAGCCCCTTGCCGACCCGGTCGGCGGTGCGGACGAGCACGGCGTGCACAGGGCTCCACGCCAGCGCGTAGAACGGACGCGCCAGCGCCGAGATCGTGTAGCCCCAGGCGATCAGCGGGCGCCGGCGGGCGGCGCGGTCGCTGGCGCGGCCGGCGACGATCTTGAGCGCCGCTGCCACCGACTCCGCGACACCCTCGAGCCAGCCGAGCGCCATGGCACCGCCGCCGATGGAGAGGAGGAAGGCCGGCACGAGCGGATAGACCTTGTCTGACGGGGTGTGGGTGAGCAGCGAGACCCACCCGAGCGCGACCACGGCGGCGGGCAGCGCGCGCTTCTTCGGATGATCCCGGCGCGGCGTCACCCCGCCGTGCGCCCTGCCAGGCCCGCCACCACGGCGATGAGCTCGTGGAGAACGACCGGCTTCGGCAGGTGCACCTGGTACCCGGCGAACAGCGCGCGGCGGTTGTCGTCGGCCGACGCGAACGCCGTCACCGCCACCGCCGGCAGCTCCCTGCCGGCCTTCTTCTCCCGCACCCGCCGCATCATCGAATAGCCATCCTCGCCGGGCATCCCGATATCGCCCACCATCACGTCCGGCCCGGCCGTGGCCTCGACGGCGAGCCGATAGCCCTCTTCCGCCGACGCAGCCAGGACCACCGTGGCCCCGACGGACTGGAGGGCCCGGGCCGCCAGGGTCCGGGCGTCCTCCTCGTCGTCCACCACCAGCACCCGCAGGCCGTCGAGACGCGGCAGATCGGCGGTGGACATCGCATCGATGCCGTCGAGCGGCGCCGCGGATCTGGGGACGGCCGGGAGCTCCAGCGTGAGCGTGGCGCCGCGCCCCTCGCCCTCGCTCTCTGCGCGGGCGGTCCCTCCCTGCGCGTCCATGACGTGCCGCACGATCGAGAGCCCTAGCCCCATGCCGCCGTACGACCGCGTGGTGCCCTCTCCGGCCTGCTTGAAGGCCTCGAAGGCCGCGGGGAGGAACTTTGGGTCAATGCCCTTTCCGGTGTCGGTCACCGTGATCTGGGCCGTCTGCTCATCCCCTGCGCCGAGCCGCTTCACGCCCACGGTCACGCTCCCGTTCGCGGGCGTGAACTTGATGGCGTTGGTGAGCAGGTTCCAGATCGCTTGCTGGAGCCGGAACGGGTCGCCCATGACCCAGAGGCTGCCCAGCGCCCCTTCCTGCAGGGAGACGTCGAGCGTGATCTTCTTGGCGTCGGCCGACGGGTGCACCGTGTCCACCGCCGCGAGCACCAGGGCCGTGATCTCCAGGGGCCGCATGTCGAGCGTGAACTTGCCCGACGCGATGCGGGCCACGTCGAGCACGTCCTCGATGAGCTTGCCCAGCGCCCGTGCGTTGCGCTCGATGACGGTCAATCCCTTGGCGACCCTCTGCGGGTCGGCGCTGGTTCCGAGCATCGCCGCCCAGCCGAGGATGGCGTTCAGCGGCGTGCGCAGCTCGTGGGAGAGCATGGCCAGGAAGACGTCCTTGCTGCGGTTGGCGGCCTGCGCCTCCTCGCGCGCCTCGCGCTCGTGCACGGCGCTCTCATGCAGCTCGACGTTGAGCCTCTCCAGCTCCTCCGCCAGCTCGTGCTGCCGGATGCCGGACTCCAGGAGCGCCTCGTTGATCGCTGCTGCTACCGCGCGGAAGCCCGCGATCTCGGTCGCGTCCGTCACCTGGATCATGACGCCCACCGGCGGCTCGTCGACGCTCTCGGCAGGACCGAGGATCGCCCACACGAGGTAGGACCAGTGCGAGGGCAACGCCGCGGCCTCGGCGTTTTGCCCCGCCTCGAACCCCCCCCGGCCCGGAATCTGCTCGGCCAGCGTC
>JBBJMR010000066.1:0-31677 GCA_037720395.1 Polyangiaceae bacterium | reverse complement strand
CCCCGGCCCATCGCCTGGTTCGGGGCGCGCTCGTTCTGGGGCCATCTCGGGCACCTCGCCGCCAGCGTCATCGCCACCGAGGACATCGACAGCCGCGACTGGATGCGCGCCGAGGGGCCGGAGGTCTTCACCCGCCGGGTGGGGACGGCGCTCGGCGCCCAGTACGACGCCGCCTCGCTCTCCGAGGCCATCGATGCCGACGTGTGGATCGACTACGTGGCCGACACCGGCGACTGCGGCGCCGTGAGCTACGCCGTGGCGCGCATGATCTTCGGGGAGTACGAGGTGCCCGATCCCGAGGACGCCACCCGCACCCTCACGCTGCCGCGCGGCGACCTCCTGATCTTCGGCGGCGACACCGCCTACCCGGTGGCCACCGAGCTCGAGATCCACAACCGGGTCATCGTGCCCTACAACCGGGTGCTCCGCGCCGCGACCGACGGCAAGACGCGCGTGCTGCTCGGCGTGCCGGGCAACCACGACTGGTTCGCCGGGCTCGACGGCTTCCACCGCATGTTCCACGAGCGGCGCGGGAGCGTGGCGCGCCGCAGCCGCCTCCCCGACGACACCGTGGACCGCGCCGGCCAGGTGGGGCACCTCTTCGAGTGGATCGAGGCCTTCAGCGTGGGGCGCTTCGTGGCCAAGCGCTCGGCGCTGCCGCTGGAGGGGTACCTGCCGGTGCAGAGCGCCAGCTACTGGGCGCTGCGTCTGGCGCCGAGCCTCGACCTCTGGGGCGCCGACCGCCAGCTGCGCTCCGTCGACTTCCACCAGCAGCTGTACTTCGCGCAGGCGCGCGAGGACCACGGGGTGATGCTGTGCATCGCCGACCCGGTCTACGCCTTCCTGGAGCCGAACCGGCCCGGGGTGGAGATCCTCCAGTCGCTGGACATGACCATGGAGGGCGATGGCGTCTGCATCCTCACCGGCGACACCCACCACTACTGCCGTCAGGAGTTCGGCAAGGGGATGCACGTCGTCGCCGGCGGCGGCGGCGCCTTCCTGCACCCGGCGCGCATCCTGCGCAGCGGTCTGGAGGCGCCGGCGGCCGAGTTCCCCGGGCCGCGCACCTCGCTGGCGCTGGCGCTGCAGGTGCCCTGGGCCATCGTGCACGGTCGCTCCGGCTTCCTGGTCCACCTGGCCATCGCCTTCTTCTACCTGCCCTGGTTCGGCGGCCTGGCCACGCACAGCTGGCGCGGCCTGTGGCCGGCGGTGCTCACCGGCGTCGTCGGGGCGCTGGCCTGCTTCCTCATCGGCGGCTTCTGGCGAGCGAAGCGCGCCTGGCTGGTGACGCTGCTCGCGCTCGTCGCGGGCTTGGCCATGGGGGCCACCCCGATCGTCCTCAAGCAGCTCTGGCAGCTGATCATCGGGCTCGCCAGCTGGTCCCTCTCCCCGCGCTGGTTCCTCGGCCTCTCCTTCGGCATCACCGTCTACGTGGCCACCCTGATCTTCGGCACCTACCTGATGGTCCTCACCGTGCTCGGTCTGGAGCAGCACCAGGCCTTCGGCGCGCTGGCCCACCCGGGCTACAAGCACTTCGTCCGCCTGCGCGTGCGCAAGGACGGCAGCGCCGTCGATGGATGGGTGCTGGGCAGCGTCGACCCGCTCTCCAAGAAGGACCAGGTGGTGCTCGTCGACCGCTTCACCTGGCAGAACCCGGCGCGACGCCGCTCGGCCCTGCGACCCGACGAGCAGCCCGCGCCGGTCGCCCCGGCCGAGCCTGCCGCCACCGCGTGATACGCTGCGCGGCGATGGCTGGAGAGAGCTTCGTCGAGATCATCGCCAGGAAGCGTGACGGGGGACGGCTCGAGGACGAGCAGATCGAGCGCATGGTGGGCGGCCTCTCCAGCGGCGAGCTGGCCGACTACCAGATGACCGCCCTGCTCATGGCCGTCTTCCTGCGCGGGATGGACGACGCCGAGACGGTGGCGCTGACCAGGGCCATGCTCCACTCGGGGGACGTGCTCGATCTCTCGGCCGTGCCCGGCAAGAAGGTCGACAAGCACTCGACCGGCGGCGTCGGCGACAAGGTGTCGCTCTGCCTCGCGCCCCTGGTGGCCGCCTGCGGCGTGCCGGTGCCCATGGTCTCCGGCAGGGGACTGGGCCACACCGGCGGCACGCTGGACAAGCTGGAGGCCATCCCCGGCTTCCGCGTGGACATCGACACCGAGCGCTTCGCGCGCATCGTGGCCGAGGTGGGCACGGCGATGATCGGTCAGACGGCGCGCATCGCCCCCGCCGACAAGCGCATCTATGCGCTGCGCGACGTGACCGCCACGGTGGAGAGCATCCCGCTCATCGTGGCCAGCATCCTCTCCAAGAAGCTCGCCGAGGGGATCGACGCGCTGGTCCTGGACGTGAAGGTGGGGCGCGGCGCCTTCATGAAGACCGAGGCCGACGCGCGTGCGCTGGCGATGGCGCTGGTGCGCGTGGGCACCGCCGCCGGCAAGCGGGTCACGGCGCTGCTCACCGACATGAGCGCGCCGCTGGGGCGCACCGTGGGCAATGCCATCGAGACCCGCGAGGCCATCGACGTCCTCCACGGCCGCGGCCCGGACGACCTGGTGGAGTGCACCCTGGCCCTGGGCGCAGCCATGCTGGTGGCCGGTGACGCCGCTGCCGACGAGGCCGAGGCCCGGCGGCGGCTGCAGAAGGCCATCGGCGACGGCAGCGGCGCGCGCACCTTCGAGAGGCTCATCGAGGCCCAGGGCGGTGACCCGCGCGTGGTCGCCGAACCCCAGCGCCTACCGTGCGCCGAGCACACGGTGGGGCTGACCGCAGAGGAGGGTGGTGTCGTCGCCGAGATCGATGCGCTGGAGATCGGCCTGGCAGCGGTGGCCATGGGCGCCGGGCGCACGCGCGCCGACCAGCCCGTGGACCACGCGGTGGGCATCGAGCTCGCGGTGCAGCGTGGAGATGCGGTGGAGCGCGGGCAGCCGCTCTGCCACCTGCACGTGCGCGACCCGGCCAAGGCCGACGCCATCGCCTCGCGGGTCCGGGGCGCCTTCCGCATCGCCGACACCGCGCCGCCGCGCCCGCCGCTGGTGCTCGGCCGCATCGGGTGACGCATGGTCGGCCGTACCCAGCGCTACGCCTCGTATCGCCGCATCATCACCTTGCTGGTGTGGCTGGTCATCGTGCCCGGCGTGCTGCTCTCCGCGGTCGGCGTGCTGCTGATGGTCATCGGCGAGGCCGGCATCAACGTGCTGATGGGCATCCTGGTGCTCACCTTCTGCGGCACCCTGGCCACCGGGGTCATCCTGGTCTGGGTCTTCCTGCGCCGCGAGCGCAACCTGTCCGAGCTGCAGGCGGACTTCGTCTCCAAGGTCTCGCACGAGCTGCGCACCCCGCTGACCTCGATCCGCATGTTCACCGAGACGCTCACCCTGCGCCGCGGTGACCAGGCCACCGAGGACCGCTGCATCGAGGCGCTGGCCAAGGAGAGCGGGCGCCTGCAAGCGCTCATCGATCGCCTCCTCGACTGGGGCCGCATGGAGGCCGGGCGCCGCGTCTTCGAGCTGCGACCAGAGGCGGTCTCGGCCATCGTCGAGGAGGCGCTGGCGGCCTTCGAGCCAACGCGCGAACGGCGCGGGCTGGAGCTGAGCGTGGAGGTGGCCCCGGACCTGCCCGCGGTCTGGTGCGATCGCGGCGCGGTCATCGACGCGCTGGTGAACCTCCTCTCCAACGCCTACAAGTACGGCGGCCAGCCGCGCCACATCCGCATCGGCGCCAGCTTGCACGAGCGCGGGGTGGCCATCAGCGTGCGCGACAACGGCAAGGGCATCCCCCGCGCCGAGCACAAGCGGATCTTCGAGAAGTTCTACCGCGTCGACGATCTGCTCTCGCGCCAGCGGGAGGGCTCGGGGCTGGGGCTGGCCATCGTCCAGCACGTGGCGCGCGCCCACCGCGGAAAGGTCGAGGTCGACAGCGAGCCGGGCAAGGGTTCGAGCTTCTCGCTGATCATCCCCCTCGGTGAGCCGCGCACGGTTCCGGAGGCGGCACCGCTGGAGGCTCGGTGAGCGACCCGGCGACGATGGTCATGGTTTTCACGGAGGCTGGCAGCGCGCTCGCCGCCCTCGTCGGGCCATGGCTGCGGCCCCTTCTCCGCCGGGCTTCGCTCTTGTGGTAGAGGACGCTGGGCTGCTGTCCTCGCTGCGCAGTGCGGTCGGAGCAAAGGACGTGGAGCTCGGCGACCCGCCCTTCGACGAGGCGCGCGTGGTCCGCACCAGCGACGAGGACCTGCCCCGCCGCTGGCTCAACCGCCGCCTGCGCGCCACGCTGCTCCGCACCAGCGAGCGCGTGCGGAAGCTCGACCGCGACGTCCTCACGGTCAAGTACGCCGGCCTGGAGAAGAGTAGCCGCGCGCTGGTCGAACTGGCGCGCGATCGCTCGTCGGGCGAGCACGGCTGGAGTCGGCCATCGAGCTGGCGCGCGACCTGCGCACCGGGCTCGGCTCCGCGTACCGCTGACGCGCCCCGGCGCAGCCTCCGCGCATGACTCGTGCTAATGGGCGAGCTGGATGAGCAAGCCGAGCCCGGGCTCCCCTCGCACCGTCCTGGTCGTCGAGGATGACGCCAGCATCTGCATGGGCCTGGAGATGAACCTCACCGCCGAGGGCTACCGGGTGGTGGTCGCCACCGACGGCGAGCGAGGCCTGGAGCTGGCACGCGCCGGGGGCATCGACCTGCTCATCCTCGACGTCATGCTCCCCCGCCTCAACGGCTTCGAGCTCCTGCGCACGCTCCGCGGAGAGCGCCAGGTGATGCCGGTGATCATGCTCAGCGCGCGCGGCGCGGAGATGGACAAGGTGATGGGCCTGGAGCTCGGCGCCGAGGACTACGTGACCAAGCCCTTCGGCCTCGCCGAGCTCCTGGCGCGGGTGAAGGCCGTCTTCCGGCGGGAGGCGCTCTACAAGAGCGACGGCCCCATCCACGCCGGAACGCTGGTCATCGACGCCGGCACGCGCGAGGTCAAGAAGGGCGGCAAGCTGGTCGAGCTCACTGCCACCGAGTTCGACGTCCTGCTCTGCCTGGTGGAGTCCGATGGGCGGGTGCTCTCGCGCGAGCAGATCCAGGCCAAGGTGTGGGGGCCGAACCACCACGGCACCCCGCGCACCATCGACAACTTCGTGCTGCAGCTGCGCAACAAGCTGGAAGAAGACGCGACGACGCCGCGCCACCTGATCACGGTGCGCGGCGTCGGGTACCGCTTCGCCAACGGTTGAGCTTCAAGACACGGAACGAGATTCCCGCTTCACGGAAGCCAGATCCCGGAGCACCTGCTCGACAGCGGCGCAGCCGGCAGAAGCAGCGATCACCTCGAAGCCGCCATCCGGCGGGTGCAGGGGTGGCACGCCCCTGCGCATGTGGATGTCACTGCGCCTGGCAGAACTTGTTGATGTTGTCGACGAGCGGGTCTTCCTGCTTGACCGCCTTCTCCATCGCCGCCTGCGCCGCGTTGATCTTGTTGGCGTCCTTGGCCTCGGCGGCGGAGGCCATGTCGCGCGCGGCCTTGGCCACTTCCTTGGCCATGGCCTGGTAGTCGTCGCGCTGCTTCTTGAGCTCGGGGATGGTCAGCTCCACCTTGCCCGCGTCGCCGGCCACCTTGTCCATGGCGTCGGCCATGCCCTTGAGCTCGGCCACGCCGGTGGCATCACCCGCGATCTTGTTGCCCTTCTCCAGGTTCTGCACGCCGGTGTTGATGACCTGGATGAGCGCGTTGCATTCGTTGATCTTCTTCTGGCCGCAACCCGTGACCAGCAAGGCTGCCCCGATGGAGAGGACGCTGGCAACGACGATCTGGTAGCGCATTCTGGATCCTTTCAGGTTGCGTGGCCCGGCCGGGCACCGGCCCAGCGAGGCTCGCTCTCCTTTATCTCCGTTCGCATCGCGCGCAAAGCCCCGGCAGGCGCTCGCCGGCACTGGGCCTCGCGAAGAGGGTGACGAAGAGGGTCACGGCGAGGGGCACCAAGGGCGGCCTCAGCCCCGGACGCGCCAGTTGCCCTGGAAGACCTTGCCCACATCGTCGGCGGTCGGATCGGTGACGATGACCTCCGGCCGACCCGCCTCGGCGAAGATGATGGTGTTCTGCCGGAAGACACGGCCGAAGGCGACGGCCTCGTCGCGCACCATGCCGTGCACCAGCCAGGCCGGCTCGCGCCACACGCCCTCCGGCTCGGCCTCGGAGCCGACGCAGGGCTCGACGCGGTAGCAGCCGAGGATGAGCAGATCGCGCATCACGTTGTGGCGCTGCTCGTTCACGCGGCGCGGCAGCAGCATGGACCGCGGGTTGTATGCGGTGACGATGGCGAACGGGCGCCCGAGCAGCTCCGGGAGAAGGGCCCGGTCCTGCACGATCTCGCCGTCCAGCGATGCCCGCAGCGGACCCGCTCCGGTGGGGAGCTCGTAGATGGTCGAGAAGTAGGAGCGAAGAAGCGCCTGGTCCATGGCGACCGCAGGCTACAGGAGAGAGGCTCCGGGCTACAGGCTTCAGGCTACAGTGCAGGCGCCTGCCGGCCCGCCCGCTCTGGTTTCACGCCTTGCGCCGCGCGGTCGGCGAGCAATACAAAGCCCGATCGGCCTCCAACGAAGCCCGGGGCCAGACCCTGAAGCCCGAAGCCCGAAGCCTGAAGCCTGAAGCCTCCCCGATGATCGAGGTCTCGCATCTGTCCAAATCGTACGGCCCGGTACACGCCGTACGCGACGTCTCCTTCCGCGTCGAACGCGGCGAGGTGGTCGGCTTCCTCGGCCCCAACGGCGCCGGCAAGAGCACCACCCTGCGCATCCTCGCCGGCTTCCTCGGGCAAACCAGCGGCCGGGTGCGCATCGCCGGTCACGACATCGGCGAGGAGCCGCTCGCCGCGCGCGGATCCATCGGATACATGCCGGAGACGGCCCCCCTGTACCCGGAGATGCGGGTGCGCGAGTACCTGACCTTCCGCGCCGAGCTCAAGGGCATCGGTCGCGGCAAGCGGCGCGGCGCGGTGGGCCAGGCATTGGCCGACGCGCGCGTCACCGACATGGCCGATGTGCTCATCGGCAACCTCTCCAAGGGCTACCGGCAGCGCGTGGCGCTGGCCGACGCGCTGGTGGCGTCGCCGCCGCTGCTCATCCTCGACGAGCCCACCGCCGGCCTGGACCCGAACCAGATCCGCGAGGTGCGCGCGCTCATCGGGCGCCTGGGAGAGACGCACACCGTCCTGCTCTCGACCCACATCCTCAGCGAGGTCGAGGCGACCTGCACGCGCGCCGTGGTCATCGCCGGCGGCCAGCTGGTGGCCGAAGGGTCCATCGAGGAGATCCGCGCCATGCGCCGGCACTCGGCCTGTCGCTGCGCGTGCGCGGCGACGCCGCGCGCGCCCTGGCCACGGTGCGCAAGGCCGCCGGGGTGCGCGCCGCCGAGCTCGAGGAGGAGCCCGCCGCGCCGCGCCGCGAGGGCGGTGGCAAGGCCAGGGCGGCGCGCGCGGAGAGCGCGCGCATGACCATCGACCTGGGCGACGGCGAGGACGCCGACGTGGTGGCCGAGGCGGTGACCGCCGCGCTGGTCGCAGCCGGCATCGGCGTCCGCGAGGTGTCACCGCGGTTCGCCTCGCTGGAGCAGGTCTTCTCCGAGCTCACCGAGCCCGCGGCGGAGCGCGCCTCGTGAGGGGGTTCTGGCCGATCTTCAAGCGCGAGCTCTTCGCGCTCTTCGTCACGCCCCTGGCCTGGGTGGTGATCAGCGCCTTCCTGGTGGTCCAGGGCGTGCACTTCTATTTGATCGTCGCCAACTTCGCCAACCAGGCCGACATCTCCGCCGACTCCGGCCCCGTGCAGGCCTTCTTCGGCCAGACGGTCCTCCTCTACCTGCCCCTGCTCTTCGTGTGCCCGGTGCTCACCATGCGCCTCTTCGCGGAAGAGCGGCGCTCGGGGACCATCGAGTCGCTGCTCACCGCGCCGGTGCAGACGCTCGGGGTGGTGCTCGCCAAGTACCTGTCCACGCTGGTCGTCTACGTGGCCATGTGGGCGCCGACGGCGCTCTACATGGCCATCATCTCCAGCACCGGCGAGGTCGACTGGCGGGTGGTCGGTGCCAGCTACCTGGCCATCCTGGCCATCGGCGCCGGGTACCTGGCCATCGGCACCATGACCAGCGCGCTCACCAAGAACCAGCTCACCGCCGCGGTGACCTCGGCGATGACCCTGGTCCTGCTCTTCATGCTGGGAATCGGCGAGTTCGTCTTCACCGAGGGCCCGGCGCACGAGCTGTGCGCCCACGTCTCGGTGTGGACGCAGATGAACGAGTTCTCCAAGGGCATCGTCGATCTGCGACGACTGGTCTTCGACCTCACCCTGGTGATCGTGCCGCTCTTCGTCACCGTGCGCGCCGTCGACGCGTGGAGGTGGGGCTGATGTCCACGCCGCCGCGCCAACCCGCTGGCGAGGAGGCCGAGGACGCCGACGGCGCCGCCGATCGCGCGCCGCTCGCCGAGCTTGGTCACGATCTCCGCGGCACCTCGGCGGCCATGAAGGTCTCGGCCAGCGTGAGCATCGTCGCCGCCGTGGTGGTGGCGGTGCTGATCAACGTCCTGGTCGCGCGCCACTACCGCCGCTGGGACTGGACGCGCGGCGGGCTCTACACGCTCAGCGACGCCACCGTGGAGACCCTGCATGGCCTGCCGGAGTCGGTGAAGGTCATCGTCCTGCTCGGCGCCGGTGATCCGCTCACCCTGTCCATCGATCACCTGCTCCAGGCCTACGGCAGCGAGTCGCCGCGCCTGATCATCGAGCACGCCGACCCCGATCGCCACCCGGCCGAGTTCATGGCCGTGCAGCAGCGCTACGGCATCGTGCCCGGCAAGACCGACGACGGCCGCGTGGTGACCGACGCGGCGATGGTCATCACCCGCGGCGACAAGCACCACTTCGTCACCCATCGCGACCTGGTCGAGGTCGAGGACGAGCAGGACCTGCGCGCGCGCCCGCGTCTGGAGCAGGCCATCACCGCCGGCATCCGCAACGTGCTCTCCGGGGATCGCCCGCGGGTGTGCGTGGCCTCCGGGCACGGGGAGATGTCGCTGGAGGCCGGCGGAGACGCGGGCATGGCGCCGCTCACCGACAAGCTGATCAAGAACAACTACGACGTCATCGAGCTGCCGGCGCAGAAGGCGCTCGGCGCCGAGAAGGACCCGCTGCCCGGGTGCCGCCTGCTGCTCGTCGCCGGGCCTACCCAGCGGGTGCCGCGCGAGGACGTGGCGCGCTACAAGCGCTTCCTCGAGGGCGGCGGCAGCGCGCTGCTCTTCGTCGGCCCGCTCCCCGACGCGGACGAGGCGGGCTACCTCGATCTCGGCCTCGACGACCTGCTGGCCGTCGCCGGGGTGAAGCTTAACCGCGACTTCGTGATCGAGCGCGACCCCAAGCGGCGCATCCAGCGCGGCTTCGGCGAGGTCTTCCTGCCGATCCTCAAGCCGCACCCCATCACCGAGGGCCTGCGCAAGCTGGAGAGCAGCGGCCTCGACGTGGTGGCCTCGCTGGCCGCCTCGCTGACCACCACCGGCAGCGCCGCCGCGCCGGCGCCGCTGCTGGTGACCAGCGATCAGGCCTTCGGGATGGCCGATTTTCTGGGCTGGGCCAGGAACCCGAGCAGCGCGCCGCAGCCAGGTCCCGACGACGCCAAGGGCCCGCTGACCATCGCCTTCGCCACCGAGCTGCCGCGCAAGCCGGACGCACCGGCGGAGGCCACGCACGGCGCGCGCATCGTCGTCGCCAGCGCCGCCACCCTGACCGTGGGGTCCAACTGGCAGACGCCGGAGCTGCGCGGCACGGCGCTGTTCGTGGAGAGCGCCGTGTCCTGGGCCGCCGCGCGCCCGGTCATCCTCGACATCCCGAACAAGCCGAGCTTCGTGGCCGGTCTGCGCCTGACCGACGACGATATGAACCGCATCTTCTGGAAGGTGATCATCGCCCTGCCCCTGGCGGCCGTCCTGCTCGGCGTGGCCGTGTTCCTGCGCCGGCGCAGCACCGAACGGCCCCAGCCCAAGGCTGCCGAGGCCGACGCTCCGCGCCCGCGCGGCCCGCGCAAGCGCGGGGGCGCCTGATGGCCGCCGAGCCGCGCCGACCGAGCGCCGGCGCCGGCTGGGTGCGCCTCCTGCGGCGCCACGGGCTGACCACGGCGCTGGTCGCGGTGGCCGCGGTGCTGGCCGCGGTGGTCCTCTGGGACCGAGGGAACGTCTCCACCGGCGAGAGCGAGCTGCGCAAGCGCAACCTGTTCGAGGCCTGGCGCCGCGACGAGATCGACGAGCTGCGCATCAGCGCCCACGGCCGCACCGGGACGCTGCGACGCAGCGCCGTCGATGGCGGCGACGACACCTGGCAGATCGACATCGAGGAGCAGGCGCCGACAGCGCCGGGCGGCGGCGGGCGCTACCCGGCCGACGCGCAGACGGTGGCCGACTACCTGGGGCGGCTGGAGTTCGCCGCCGTGGAGCGGCGGGTGACGCCGAGCTCCGTGGATCGCACCGCCTTCGCGCTCGACGCGCCGCGCCTCACCGTCACCGTCGGCATGGGCAAGCTCCGCTACCGGCTGGTGGTCGGCGGGCCTGCGGCCGACGGCGGTGTCTACGCCGAGGTCGAGGGCCGCGGGGTGGCCGCCATCAGCCGCGACCTGGCCACGGCCCTCGACGTGCAGCCGGACACCTTCCGCAGCAAGCCGTTGCTGCCCTTCTTCTCCCCCGACTTCGCCAGCTTCTCGCTCAGCGGCGCGGGGGGCTCGCGCCGCTTCGAGCGCGCGCCCTGGAGCGGCGGCCGCGGCGCGGGCTTTCGCTGGGCGGCCGGAACGCCGCGCGCCGGACAGCGCGCCGAGGCGCGCGCCGTGGACCGGGTGCTGACGGCGCTGGGGCAGATGCAGGCCAGCCGCTTCCTGTCCGCCGCCCCCGCGGACGAGCCGGCGGTCACGCTCGAGCTTCGCTCCAAGGACGGCGTGACGGCCGTGCTGGCGGTGGGCGGCGAGTGCCCCGGTGATGCCGACGAGGTGGTGGTGGTGCGCCGCGAGCCGGGGCCGCTGGTGGCCTGCGCGCCGGCCTCGGTGCTGGCCGCGCTCTCCACGCCAGCCGACGACTTCGCGGACCGGCGCGCCGTCGGCGCGGAGGTCGACGAGGTGACCGAGGTCCGGCTCGAGGGCGAGGGCAAGGTGCTGGAGCTGGCGCGCGCCGGCGCCGACTGGCACATGCGCGCGCCGGCCGACCACGAGGTGTCGGCCGACAGTGGGCGCTCCTTCCTGGAGGCGCTGCGGTCGGTCGAGGCGCGAAGCTTCGGGCAGGCTTCGGACTGGCCGGGCGCCGTGGTGGCCACGGCGCGCGTCACCTCGCCGAGCGGCGCAACGCCGAGGCCAAGGACCGCGAGGAGCGCATCGAGCTGGCCGCCCCGGGCGCCGAGCTCACCCGGTGCGGCGCGTCGAGGACGGCGCGGTGCTGCTGGTGCCCAACGCCCTGGCGCGCGCTCCTGCCGCGCGACCTGATCTCCGACCGAGCGCATCTGGACGGCCAGGGCGCGCAGGTGCAGTCGCTGCGCATCGAGTCCGGCGGCTCGGTGCAGCTGGTGGAGCGCAGCAACGATGGCTGGAGCCTGCTCGAGCCGCGCGGAGCCGGCTGCGCGCGACGCCGGCCTCTGCAACGACCTCGCCGAGTCGCTGGCCGGGCTCACCGCAGAGCGCTGGATCACCGACCGGGACGACGGCACCAGCGGCGTGGCACGCCCGCGCGCCGTGGTGGAGATGACCCTGGAGCCCGCCTCCGACGCGGCACCGGACGCCGGCCGTGATCCGCGCAAGCGACGCCTGGAGATCGGCGCGCCAGCGCCCGCCGGCGGCGCGTTCGCCCGGACCGGCGAGGACCCGGCGGTGTTCGTGCTGCCGCGCGGGGTGGAGGCGGCGGCCTTGCGGCTGCTCGTCGATCGCGACTCGCTCGGCGCCCCGCCGGCCAAGCTGCGCAAGGTCACCCTGACCAAGGCCGACGGCGCGCGGCTGGTGATGGTCCGCGAGGGCGAGGCCTGGCGGCTCGCCGAGCCGGCCGGCGACCCGGCCGCGGCGGCCAAGGTGGCGGCGCTGGTGGCCACCTTGGACGACCTGTCCGCGGAGACGGCGGTGGCGGTGGGGCCGCCGGCCAAGGAGTACGGCCTCGACAGGCCCGCGCACAAGCTGCTGCTGGAGGGCGAGGACATGCCCCCGGCAGTGCTCGGCTTCGGGGCCGCCGACTCGCTGCGCGGGCTCTCGGTGCGCTACGCCAGACGCCAGGGCGTCGACGCGACCTTCGCCATCGCCCGCTCCAAGCTCCGCGCCCTCGACGACGTCTGGTGAGGCGCCCTGATTCGCGGCCCCCGGAGCCGCTGTCCCACTTTTCCCGCTGCGCGCGCGAGCAGGTCTGGAAGGCACGCGCGCTCCTTACGTAGACTGCCATCCGGCATCGGTGCGCCGGGTGGCGGCATGCGCTCCGCACCACGCCGGGCTCGGTGGCGCTCTGATGGCGCGCTCGGGCGGAGGTGCGATGGCGCAGGAGAGCAAGACCACGGAGGACCACGCCGACGACGTCGCGCGCGTCACCGTCATGCTCGCTCTGCGCCTCGAGGAGGAGGCCGGCGTCCTCGACCTCCTGCTCGAGGAGGCGGTTCGCGGCCGCCCGCACGGGGAGATCTGGAAGCAGCTGCACCAGGCCGCGGTCCGTGACGACATGCTGCCCGAGCTGGCCTTCGCCTACGAGCAGCTGGCGCGCGGGCGCCGGCTCAAGGGCGCTCCGCCTGCGGTGCAGGCGGAGGTGCTCATGCACGCCGCCTCGTTCTTCGTCGAGGTCTTCGGCGACGGGGAGGGCGCCACCGAGCTCCTGGAGCGCGTGCTGGCGCTGGCGCCGGGGCACCCGAGGCGTTCGCCACCCTCGAGCGGGTGCTCATCGCCGCGCAGTCCTGGCTGCCGCTCACCAACCTCTACGTCGCCGCCGCGGAGCGCATGAGCGACCCGCGCGAGCAGGTGGCCATGCTGCGCCGCGCCGCCGAGCTGGTCGACCGGCTCCCCGGCGAGGTGGAGCGCGCCATCACCGTCTACGAGCGCATCTTGCGCGTCGATCCCAACCAGCGCCGCTTCCGGCGCACGCTCGAGGCCCGCTACCTCCTCGCCGGCCGCACCGAGGACGCGGCCGCGTTCCTGGAGCAGGTCCTCGGCGCCACCCCGCCGCCGGAGGACGACGAGGCCTTCGCCATGCGCACCCGGCTGATGGTGCTGTACGCCGGCGAGCTCGGACAGGTGGAGCGCGCCCTGCCCCACGTGGAGGAGCTGCTGCGCCGCGATCCGGCCCACGAGCAGGCGCGCCTCATCGCGCAGCGACTGCTGGCCCAGCCGGAGACGGCGCCACGCGCCGCGGCCGTCCTCTCCGACGTCTACCAGCAGCTCGGCAGCGCCGCCGAGGCGGCGGCCATGCTGGCGGTGGCGCTGGAGCACGCCCGCGGGCGCGAGCGCACCGCGCTTCAGCGGCGGCTCGGCGTGCTGCGGTACCGGCAGCTCGACGACGCCGCCGGTGCGCTGCCGCTGCTCGAGGCGGCGGTGCTGGCCGAGCCGGGCGACGACGAGACGCGCGCCGACCTGCGCGGCGCTGCAGGAGCGCTGGACCGGCGCCTCGACGCCGCGCGCACCCTGGCGCGCGCAGCCGGGGTCACCAAGGACGCGGCCCTGCGCGCGCGCATCGGCACCGAGCTCGGCGACCTGCTGGTCGAGGCAGGCGATGCCAAGCGCGCCCGCGCCGTCTTCCAGGAGGTCGTCGACCGCGGCGGCGACGACGGCGCCGTGCTCACCGCGGCGCGCCAGCTGTCGGCGCTGTACGAGGCCGGCCGCGAGCGGCAGCAGCTGGCACGCGTCCTCGAGCTGTTGGCGCGTGTGGAGCCGGAGAGCGAGGAGGGCTCCGCCGCCGCCGAGCGGTTGGCGTCGGTGCTCGGCGAGCTCGGCGACCCGCGCGCCGCCGAGCTGCGGGGCAACAGCGACCCGGCACGCGCCCTCGGCACCTGGCGGGCGCTGCGCGAGGCGCACGGCCCCTCGCGCGCGGTGCACGCCCGCCTCTTGCCGCTGCTCGAAGAGGGCGGCCACTGGGACGAGGTGGCGGTGGTCCTCGGCGACGAGGTGCCGCTGGCGCCGGTCTCCGAGCGCGCTGCCATCCTGGTGCGCCTCGCCGAGGTGCGCGCCGCGCGGCTCGACGACGCCCCGGGGGCGCTCGACGCGCATCGCCTGGCGCTCTCCCTCGAGCCAGGCCACCCCGAGAGCCGTCGCGCCCTCCACGCCCTCCTCGAGCAGCCCGCGCACCGCCTCGGCGCCGCCGAGGTCCTGCGCGACGACTATCGCATCGCCGGCGCCTGGGCGGAGCTGGCCAGCGTCCTCGAGGTGGTCGCCGACGCCGGCGAGCCCGCCGCGCGCTTCGAGGCCTGAGCAGGCCGCCTCGCTCTTCGAGCGCGAGCTCGACGATCGTCCGCGCGCGCTGGCGGTCACCGTGCGCGCCCTGGGCGATGCGGCCCGTCACGACAGCGCGCGCGCCGCGGCCTGGCTCGAGCGCGCGGCGAGGCTCGGCGAGGCGGTGAGCGCGGCGCGGCGCGGCGCGCTGCTCTCCAGGCGCTCGGCGACGGCCCGGTCGACAATCGCGCGCTGGCGCGCCTGGCGGAGGCCGCCGGCAAGGCGTGGCAGGAGGCCGGCGAGCCGGAGCGCGCCCTCGCCTACCTGCGGCGCGCCGCGGCGTTCGAGCACTCGCCGGAGCTCGAGCAGCGGCTGGAGACGGTGGGCGGCGCGCAGCGTGGGCCGGAGGAGCTGGCTGCGGCGGCGCGCGGCCTCGAGGCATCCGGCGATCTCGGCCGCGCGGCGGAGCTGTACCGACGCGCCCTCGGCGGGCAACCGGCATCGGTCGACGTGCAGGTGCGGCTCTACGCGCTGCTCATGAAGAAGGCGGAGGAGACCTTGGGAAATCGAGCGCAAGCGGTGGCCCGCGTATCCAGGGAGGTGCTCGCGGTGCCCGCCGAGCACATGGACGCCGCCTTCGCCATCTCCTTGCTCCTGCCGGAGGTGGACGGCGTGGGCGGCACCGTCGACGCGCTGCGCGAGCTGACGACTCGCAGCGTGGGCGCCATGCGCACCGCGCTGGAGCTGTCACCGCGGGCTGCTCCTCGATCGCACCCATCGCGTCGACGAGGCCATGGATCTGCTCGAGCAACTGCTGCGCGCGACGCCCACGACCCGGCCCTGCTGCCGGTGCTGCGGCGCGCCCTGGCCCGCCCGCGGCACGGCCGCGGCGCGGCCATGCTCGAGCGTGCCGCCGAATCGACCGAGGACCCCGAGCTGGCGCTGGCCATCGTGCTGGCGCTCCTCGAATCGCCGCCACTGGAGGGAGACGACGCGCAGGCCGCGCAGCGGCTCGTCGACCGCTGGACGGCGCGACCGGATGGCCCTCGGCCTCGCGGTGCACGCCGCCGTGCGCCAGCCGCGCGACGCGCTGTGGGGCGCGCCGAGCGGCTGGCGCGCGAGCTCGGGCAGCCACGACCGGTGCTCGATGCCTATCGCCAGCTGCTGACGCGGCCGGACGTGGAGCCGTCCGTGCTGGCCCAGGTGGGCCGCCGCGCCGTCGACTTCCACGAGGAGTGGCTGGACGAGGACGACGACAGCACCGTGGAGCTGCTGCGCCGCCTCTGGGACATCGACCGGCCCTGGGCCTTCGAGCGCCTCAAGCTGACGCTCGGCGCCAGCGGCCGCTGGCCTGCGCTCTTCGCCGTGTACGACGACGCCATCGCCGCCGCCGAGGACGACGCCACGGTGGAGCGCCTGGTGGACGAGGCCGCCCAGGTGGCCAAGGACTTCGCCGACGACCCCGACCGCGCCATCCAGTACCTGGAGCGGCTGGCGCAGCTGCGCGGCGACGACCCGCGCACCGACGCCGCGCGCGAGCGCCTCTACGAGCGCACCGGCAAGAGGCACGAGCTCATCGATCTCCTCTCCGGGCGCCTCGCCGGGCTGCCTCCCGACGAGGCGCAGCCGCTGCGCGCGCGCATCGCCGCGCTGTGGCTGGAGGGCGGCGACGAGCCGGCGGCGCTGCGCCTGGTGCTGGAGATGCTGGAGCTCGACGCCGAGCACCAGGATGCCCACGCCCTCCTGGAGCGCATGGTCTTCGCGCCCATCCCGTCGCTCGACATCAACGCGGCCACCGAGGACACGCAGGGCATGCGCCAGCGGCTGGCCCTCGGCGACCTGCAGCGCGCGGCCGCCCTGCTCAAGATCCGATACGCCAGCAGCGGCCGCCACGGCGAGCTGGCGCGGGTCATCGGCGTCGAGCTGGAGACCGAGACCGACGACGCCGGCCGGATCCACCGTCACGGCGAGCGCGCCGCGCTGCGGCGCGAGATGGGGGACGAGCGCGGCGCCTTCGAGGACTACGCCGCGCTGCTCGCGCTCGAGCCGGAGGTGACCGAGCACCGGCGCACACTCTCCGAGCTCGCCGACCGGCTCGGCGAGCACCGCCGCCTGGCCGAGGCGCTGGCCGCCGCCGCCGAGCGCGGTGGTGCGCCGCTCGTGCGCGCCGGGTTGCTGCGGGACGCCGCCGCGCTGCACCGCGATCGGCTCGACGAGGCGCCCCGCGCCGCGGAGATGCTGGGCAGCGCGGCGGCGCTGAGCCGCGAGGACCACGGCGCGCTGCTGGAGGTGACCCGCGAGCTCGAGCCGCTCCTGGCCGCCGCCGGCCGCGACGCCGAGCGCTGCGCGGCCCTGGAGACCATGGCCATGCTCGAGACCGATGCCTCCGCCGGCGGGCGGCGTTCGGCGAAGTGGCGCGCCTGGCCACCGAGGTGCTCGGCGATCGGCCCGCGCCGTGCGCGCCTGGCGCGCGCGCGTCGCCGATGACCCGGGCGACCTGGAGGCGCTCGATGGCCTGGTGAAGGTGCTGCGCGCGGAGCAGCGCTGGCGCGACCTGGTGGAGGCGCTCGAGCTGCGCGCGGCCGAGCACGGCCCGCAGCACACGGAGCGAGGCCGAGCCGATCGCGTGGAGGTGGCGCGGCTCCACGAGCGCGAGCTCGGCAACCGCGCCGATGCCATCGCTGCCTGGCAACGCGTGCGGGACGGCTACGGCCCGGATGACGAGAGCTTCGAGGCGCTGTCGCAGCTGCTCTCCGCCGAGGCGCGCTGGGCCGAGCTGGCAGCGCTGCTCTCCGGACAGGCGGCGACCAGCGATCCAGCGCGGCGGCTGACGCTGCTGTGCCGCCTCGGCGACCTGTCGCGCGGCGAGCTGGGCGCGCCGGCCGCCGCGGCCATCGCCTACGGCGACGCGCTGGCCATCGACGCGCGCGACCGTGACGCCCGCGCCGGCCTGCGCGCGCTGCTCGAGGGCGGTGTGGTGCGCGAGGCGGCCGTCGACGCGCTGGCGCGCAGCTACGTGGAGACCGGCGACTGGGAAGAGGCCGCCGAGATGACCGCCGCGCTGCGTCCCGGCGAGGACGTCCCCGCCACCCTGGCGCGCAAGCTGTGGTGGGGGGTGGCGCTCTACTTCCGCGACGACAAGGGCAACCCCGACGAAGCCGAGCTGGCGTTGCGGCGCGCCCTCCTCCACGACGACAACAACCCGGAGATCCTGGCCTCGCTCGCCGCGGTGCAGCGGCGCAAGCCGAGCCGGCCCCTGGTGGACACCCTGGTGCGCCTCTCCGAGGCCCGCGGCGGTGACCTCGACCTCCTGCGCGAGGCGGCGGACATCGGCATCCGCGTGCTCGGCGATCGCCAGGTCGGGCCGCAGAACTGCGAGCGGCTGCTGGATCTCGCCGTCAGCCGCTGGGCGGCCAGCGGCAAGAAGGAGGGCGGGAAGAAGAAGCGCCTCAGCGACGTGGCCGAGGACCCGCGCTCGCCGCGGGCGGTGGCCCGATGGGCGCTCAGCGAGCTCCTGCGCATGGCGGCGGAGGACAAGGACCACGCGCGCATGGTGACGCTGCTCCTGCGCGGCGCGGAGCTGCCCTTCGATCGCGCCGAGACGCGCCGCATGCGGCGCGACGCGGCCGTCGTCGCCGCCAGGGACCTGGCCGACCCCGACGAGGCGGTGCGCATCTACCGCGAGCTCTTCGACGAGGACGCCTCCGACGAGGTGGCCGCCGCCGAGACCGAGGCCTTCGCCGCCCTGCTCGAGCGCCGCGGTGCCATCGCCGACCTGGCCGCGCTCTGGGAGCGACGCGCAGCGACGCTCGAGGAGACCGGCGACGCACGCTCCGCCCGCGAGCTGTGGTCGCGCGCCGCGGTCATCGACGAGGAGCGGCTGCACGACGTGGATCGGGCCATGGCCGACCACGGGCACGCGGCCACCCTGGGCAGCAACGTCTCGCGCGCCGCGCTGGCCCGCCTGCACACCGAGCGCGGCTCGCTCGCCGAGGCCGCCGAGGCGCTCGATGCCCTGCAGGCCGACGCCGAGCCAGCGGTGATCGCCGAGGCCTCCCTGCACCTGGCGGCGGCGCTCCTGGCCACGGGCGACGAGGCCGCCGCACGCGCGCGGCTGGAGGCGACGAGCGCGCGCCTGGCCGGCGACGCCGGACAAGCCGGCACCGAGGTGCGCGTCCGTCTCGCCGCCCTGTATCGCGCCGGCGAGCGCTGGAACGAGCTGGCCGCACTCGAGGAGGCCTCGGCGCGCCTGGCCCCTGCCCCCGAAGCCCGCCTGGCGCACCTGCGCGAGGCCGCCTCGTTGCACCTCGAGCGCCGCAACGACCCGGGGGCGGCGGTGCCCTTGCTGGAGGAGGCGGTACAGCTCGCGCCGGAGGACGCGGTGCTCGGCCTGACCCACATCGAGGCCACGGCCGCCATCGGCAAGCCGGCCGACCGCTGCGCGCCGCCGCCGCGCAGATCGAGGGATATCGCGGTCGCCGTCCGAAGGAGCGCGCCTGTCGCACTACGCCGCGGCCCGGGCCGCCGAGGCCCTCGGCGACGCCCTGCGCGCGCTCGCCGAGCTCGACGCGGCCGCGAAGATCGATCACGGCCACGCGGGCGTGCTCTACGCCATGGGCCGGCTGGCCTCGGCGGCCGGCGACCTCGACCGCGCCGTGCGCGCGTACCAGGCGCTGTTGCTGCTGAGCCAGCCGCAGGAGGTGGGCGACGCGCAGCGCGCCCACGACGAGCTGCTGCGGCGCTTCCGCCGCCCCGGCGCGGTGCCCGAGGGAGCGCCGAGCCGCGCCGAGCTGCTGCTCGAGCTGGCGCGTCGCGCGCCGCCGCAACGATGCGGTGCGCGCGCAGGAGTACCTGCAGTCGGCGCGCGAGGCCGCCGGCGACGACGCGCGCCTGCTGGCCCTCGTCGGCGCCGAGACCACGGGCTGAGCCCAGCCGCCCGCAGCCGGCGCGCGTTCCGGTGGCACCATCACTGCACGATTCCGCGATGGGCGTGCCTTTTCGCGCGACGTCGACGTGCCGTGCGCCATCACCAGCTCGGCCCGCGTTACCCTCGACGGATGCGGTCCATCCTCGCCAGCGCGCTCGTCCTCGGCGTCATCACCCTGGCCACCGGCTGCGGAAGCGACGACGCGGACGGCGATGGCGTGCCGGCGAGCAGCGCGTCCGGCGCCGGAGGCGGCGGAGCAGGGTAGCGGCGCACAAGGTAGCGGCGCGCAGGGCAGCGGCGGCGAGGGCAGCGGCGCCGGCGGCCAGGGCCAGGGCCAGGGCGGTGGCGGCGGTCAGGGCGGCGTCCCCGACCCCGGCCCGAACGTCGACACCAGCGAGCACAAGCTCTACGCGTTCTCCTTCACGCCGGACGAGGCCGACGCCGCCGCCGACGAGCGCCTCGGCAACCAGCGCGCCTTCCTCGACACGCAGGTCGAGCCTCGGGGCAAGCTGGTCGTCTACCTGCACGGCGCCGGCGACCCCGGCACCTGCGGCTCGCAGGCGCACGGCGAGCTGCTCGCCGGGATGGGCTACCACTTCTTCGCGCCCTGCTACTTCAGCAACTACGGCGTCGGCAACTGCGGCGACGACATCGAGGGCTGCCGCCTGGAGGCCTTCGAGGGCGTCGATCACCACGCGCTCCTCTCCGTCACCCCGGCCAACAGCACCGAGACGCGCGTGGCCAAGGCGCTGACCTTCCTCGCCGGCGAGAACCCGCAGGGCGACTGGACCTACTACCTCGACGGCGACCAGCCGCGCTGGAACCGGATCATCGTCACCGGCATCTCTCACGGCGCCAGCTCGTCGGGCGTGGTCGGGTTGCACCGCCTGGTCCACAAGTCGGTGATGCTCTCCGGCCCGCTCGACACCGATCAGGCCTGGCTGAAGAAGCCGACGATGACGCCCATCGAGCGCTTCTTCGGCTTCACCCACACCGACGACGAGCAACACCCCGGGCACCTGCAGGCCTTCGAGGACATGGGGCTGCCCGGCGACCCGGTCAGCGTCGACGAGGAGGCGGCACCGTACGGCGGCAGCCACCGGCTGGTGAGCAGCGCGCCCACCAGCAACGGGCACGGCTCGACCGAGGCCGGCGGTGCCTCGCCCGAAGAGGGGGGCGAGTACCTCTTCTTGCCGGTGTGGCAGACCATGTATCTCGACGAGTGAGCGGGCACGGGCAGCCGCTACGCTGGCTCCAGCGCGCCATGCCACGAAACGCATTGCCTGCCCCAAGCGGCCCGCCCCGGCGGCGTCCATGAGCGCGATGGGCACATCGCCGTTCGCCCCGCTCGGTGCGGCCATCCTGCTGGCGGCGTGCGGCGGCTGCGCGCAGTCCGCCTCGCCGCCCGCCGCGCCCGGCCCAGCCCTCGGCGCACCCGAAGCGGCGGCAGCGCCGCCGGCCCGGCGCGCAGTGGCCGTGGCGCAGGCCACGCTGGAGGACGCCGAACGGGTCGACGGGTTCGCGGTGGTGCGGATCCGGGACGCCGACCTGGTGGGGGAGGCCGCCCCGGTGCCGCGCCTGGCCGGCGCCGCCGAGGTGGACTTCGATCCCGGTCGCCACCACGAGACCTTCCGCGCGGCGTACGGGAGCGACCGATTGGCGGCGCGCGTCGCCGGGGGTGGCATCGGCCGGGTACGGCTGCCGGAAGGCGACGACTTCGCCCTGTGCGGCCCGGTGGACGCGCAGCGGCGCCAGCCGCGCGCCCATCCGCTGGAGCGGCTGGTCGCCGACGGCATGCCGGGCCTGGCGTCCCCGCAGGTGACCGATGGCTGGCTCGACCGCGAGCGGTGCTGGGTCGAGCCCGCGCGCAGCGTGTCGCTGCGGTGGAGTCGGGGACGACGTACCTGCTGCGCTTCGATCGCGGCCGCCGCACCGACGGCCCCGCCGCTGGTGCTCCTCCCTGGCGCCGACCGGATGCTGGTGCGGGGAGCTGGTCGTCGATCGCGGCGCCATCACCTACGTCTTCTGGCCACGCCGCCGGACGGCGAGGCCCTCGATCGAGCTCGACGTGGCCATCGCCGACCTCGACCGCTGGTCGCTGGGCATCGGCCCCCTGCCCTCCAGCGACCGCCCGCGCACCTCGGCCGAGCTGGCGGCCACTCCGGTGGTGCACGTCCGCGTGGTGCCGCCTGGCCCGGACGACGGTCCCGCGGTGCGCGCTCGCGTGCTGGTCGACGAGACCTGGCTGGAGCGCTGGCAGTCACGGCTGGGGCTCTCGGTGCCGGTGCCGCCGGGCGCGCCGGTCGGCGCACGCCGCTGACGCCGCTCACATCCCGAGGGCGCCGCGGTAGACCCAGCCGGTCTTGCCGGCGTGCTCGATCTTGAACCAGTCGCCCTGGCGGGCGACGATCTTCACCTTGGTGCCGCGCACGATGCGCGACGCCACCTCGCCGTCGCGCGGCTCCTTGCGCAGCAAGGCGGTGTCCCAGCTGACGGTCGCCGAGCCGCTCGCCTCCTGCTCGCCCTTCTTGTCGTCGCCCTTCCTGGCGGCCTCGTCGCCGTCCGCGTCACCCTTGTCTGGCGCGTCTGCGTCGGGGTGCTTGCCCGGAGGGTAGAAGGCCAGCGGATAGTGCAGCGTGTACTTGCGCTGCTCGTGCGGCACCTTCTCCAGGGCCGCCGAGCCGAGCTCGTTGGCTGCGCACTTCATCAGCCCCTGCAGGGTGGAGTTGGGCAGGCTGCTCTTCTTGCCCTTGACGATGGAGACCTCGCGCTTGTCGAAGTCCACGTCCAGGCCCAGCACGACGCGGCCTTCGAGCCCGAGCGCCGCCGGACAGGACGCCAGCTGCTCCAGCTTCGGCTTGGCGATGCCGTCGAAGTCGAGCTTGTCGCACTCGGCGACCTTCTTGTTCTTCCTGTCCGAGCACTTGACGACCTCGCCGGCGGAGACGACCACCATCTGGCGGTTGAGCGCGGCCGCCGCCGGCGCGGCGCTGGGCGCGGCGCTCGGCTCGGGCGGCACGATCGCTTGCCCACTGGATGCGGCGGCCTCCGCGGCCGCCTTGGTGTCCCCCGGCACGTTCGGGCCGACCTGGAAGCCGGCGATGCGCGGCCAGGCGATGCCGACCACGAACCCCACCGCGCCGACGATGCCGATCCGCGACCAGGCGGGGCGGTCGTCCGCGGGACGCGGAATGTCGACCACCGGGGTCAGGGCACGCGGTTTGTCGGGCACGACCGTCGACTAGCACGAATGGCCGAGGACCCGGAAATAGTCCGCGGCGCGCCGGCCGCCGCGCCGCCCGCCACGGATCCCACCGCGCATCGAGCCCGGCCCCGGGCGGGGCGCGCGATCGGCGCATGGCCCCGGGGCCGCCTGTACTAACCTCGCCGACCATGAAATGCCCCAGGGATGGCTCGCCGCTCACGGAGATGCGCTACGAGGCCCACGTCGATGTGGACGCGTGCACCGCGTGCGGCGGCGTGTGGCTGGACGACGGCGAGCTGGAGGCCATCCAGGAGAGCCGCGAACGCGACCACGCACGCGACCTGGCCGGGATGCCGGACATGGTCGGGCCGGTCGGGGCACACGGAGCTCCCGGCGCCTGCCCCAAGTGCGACAAGACCATGGAGGCGCGCGAGTACGCCCACTGCTCGCGCATCTCCATCGATGTCTGCGTCGAGGGGCACGGCATCTGGGTGGACGGCGGCGAGCTCAAGGCGCTGGAAGGCTTCTTCGAGAAGGCCAAGGACGACGCCAACGCCGAGGACGCCGGGCTGTGGGCGATGCGCAGCTTCTGGGTGAGCATCAAGAACCTCTTCGGTAAGGGTTCTCGATAGCCGCCAGCGACGGTCCCGGCGGCCGCGAGCGTCTCGACCTCCGGATGGTCGAGATCGTTCACGTTCACGGGCACGTGCACATGTACGTAGGCCGCGCCCGAGTGAACGCGGGAGCGCGGTGCGACCCCGGACGGACGGATGCCTTCTCCGGAGCCCGGTCTCGGATGTAGGATCTCGCGCCGGGCGTTGATGTTGGGCATGGAACGCATCTGGCACATGGCCGCCCTGGGCGTGGCGCTCGGCGTGCTGCCCGGCGCGGCGCTCGGTGCCGCGGCGGCGTTGCTTCCGCGCGAGGGCGAGGTGGCCAGCGGGGTCCGCTGCGCCGGCCAGGCGGTGGTCGCCGGCGCGCCAGCGCTCGACATCGCCCGCGACGCGGTGGCGCGCGCGCTCGGGCGCCGCGTGGTCTTCACACACGGCGAGCAGCCCGTGCTCTCGGCGACGCTCGCCGAGCTCGGCGCCGAGGCCGATCCCGAGCTGCTGGCGCGCCAGCTGGAGCGCGTCGCGCGGGGGCCGACGGTCTGGGCGCGCCTGGACGAGGCGCTGGAGGCGCGGCGCGGACGGGTGCAGCTGGCGCCGCGGGTGGGCCTGCCCGTCGACGACGTGGCGGCGCGCCTCGAGCGCCTCAAGGACGAGCAGGACACGCCGGCGCGCGATGCGCGCCTCGACCTGGCGACCCGCACGGCATCCGGCGAGCGACCCGGCCGCTACCTGGACGTCTACGACGCCCTGGCGGCGCTCGACGCGGCCCTGGCCCGCGCCGGTGACGGACAGGCCGACCTGGTCATCGCCGTTCCGGAGCGCCAGACCGCCCCGGCAGCGTCGGCGGCGGTGGTGGCGGCCATCGACACCTCGGAGGTGCTGGCGCGATACCAGACGCGCTTCGGCTTCCAGGGCGCGCAGAGCAACCGTGCCAAGAACATCGCCCGCGCCGCCTCGCAGATGGAGGGCGTGGTGATCATGCCGGGCGAGGTCGTCTCCTTCAACGCCAACGTCGGCCCCCGAAGCGAGGACAACGGCTTCTTCACCGCGCCGGAGATCTACAAGGGAGAGATGCGCGAGGGCATCGGCGGCGGCACCTGCCAGGTCTCCGGTACGCTCCACGCCGCCGCCTACTTCGCCGGGCTGGAGGTGGTGGAGCGCAGCCACCACTCGCGGCCGAGCGGTTACCTTCGGATGGGGCTCGACGCCACCGTCGTCTACCCGATCGTCGACTTCAAGCTCAAGAACCCCTTCGACTTCCCGGTGGTGGTGCACTCGACCATCGCCCTCGGGGCGCTGACCTTCGAGCTCCTCGGCCGGGCGCGCCCGGCCAGCGTGGACATGGAGCTCGACACCGTGGGGATCGCCGACTTCAAGCGGAAGGTCGAGGAGGCGGCCTGGCTCCCTTCGGGGAAGGTGGTCAAGAAGCAGAAGGGCATCCGCGGCTACTCCATTCGCCGCACGCGGCGCATCCAGTACGGCGGCGGGCAGGAGCGCGTCGAGGTCACCACCGACGTCTATCCCCCCACACTGGAGATCTACCTGGTTCCGCCGGGCACCAACCTCGACGACGCCCTGCCCCCGCTCGGCGGGCCAGCGCCGACCACGCAGGGCTGAGACGACAGCCGTCCGACGGCCCGCGCCGTGCGCAGCCCGCCACGCAGCGAGACAGCAAGCCAGCGAGACAGCAAGCCAGCGAGACGGCCGCAACAGCCGAGAAAGACCGTCAGCGCCCCGGGCTGGTGATAGCATCACGTTGCCCATGTCGACGCCGGAGGACGCAGAGGTCAGCGTCGCGCCCGGGGACGTCCTCGCTGGGAAGTACCTGGTCACGCGCGTCATCGGGCGCGGAGGTATGGGCGTGGTGGTCGAGGCGACGCACGCCGAGCTCGGCGAGCGCGTGGCCATCAAGGTGCTGCACCCGCGCTATTGCAGCAACGAGGAAGCGATGGCCCGCTTCCAGCACGAGGCCAAGGCGGCGGTGCGCATCCGCGGCGAGCACAGCGTGCGCCACGTCGACGTCGGCACCACCGACGGTGGTGCGCCGTTCATCGTCATGGAGCTGCTGGAGGGCGCGGACCTCGCCGCTGTGCTCGCCGTCGGCGCCATGCCCGTGCATCAGGCGGTGCTCTACATCCTGCAGGCCTGCGAGGGCATGGCCGAGGTCCACAAGGCGGGGATCATCCACCGCGATCTGAAGCCCGGGAACATCTTCGTCGCCCACCGCCCCGACGGCAGCCCGCTGATCAAGGTGCTCGACTTCGGCATCGCCAAGAGCACATCGCCGCTCGACCAGCAGCGGCAAGCGGTGACCATGACCCTGGTGGCGCTCGGAACACCGCTCTACATGTCGCCGGAGCAGGTGCGCTGCTCGAAGTACGTCGACGCGCGCACCGACGTCTGGTCCCTGGGCGCCATCCTCTACGAGCTGCTCGCCGGGCGCCCGGCCTTCGGCGGCAACACCGTGGCCAACGTCACCGCGCAGGTGCTCGAGGCCAGCCCCGACTCGCTCATCACGCTGCGCCGCGACGTGCCGCCGGAGCTCGATCGCGTGGTGCGCAAGGCGCTCCACAAGCGCCCGGAGCAGCGCCACCCCGACATGGCGGCCTTCGCCCAGGCGCTGGCGCCCTTCGCCGGTCCGGACGGGCGCGTGCACGCCGATCGCGCGGGGCGCATCCTGCGCGGCGACGGGCGCGTGACCACCTCGCTCATCTCCCTGCCCGAGCCCCTCATAGCCACCACCACGCTCATGGAGAGCGAGGTGCTGACCACGCACCACTTCGCGCGCCGCCGCCATCGCTGGCTGGCGCTGGGCGCCGTCGTCGCCGCCGCCGCCGGCGTGCTCCTGGCCATGGCGGCCCTCGGCAAGATGCGCGGCACCACCGCGCGGCTGTCCCAGGGCCGCACCGGCGTGGCGATGGCCGCGCGGCATCGCCTCGAGCTGACCGCCATGGAGACGCGCCTCGCCGCCGCGCAGGAGTCGGCTGCCGCGGTCGACGTGGAGACGCTGCCCTCCACGGAGGATGGGGGCGACCGCGGCGCATCGCAGCGCGCGCCCGGCAGCGGCCGGCCGGGCGATCCGGCGACGGCGGGGCCTGGGCGCGACCGCCCGCGCGCGCCGGCGCCGGCGCAGGACATCGACCCGCTCTCGACACGCAAGTGACGCTCTTGCACGATGGCGCGGTGACGCGCCCTCCGGCCCGCCCCGAGCCGCTGGCGCGCAGCGCGCGGCAAGCGGCGGCGTCCGCTGCGCGCGGCGCGCTTCGTCCTCGCTGCCCTCGCCGCAGGCGCCGCGCTGGGAACAGCGCGGCCCGCTCGCGCCGACGATGCGCCGCGCGCCATCTCACCGGGCGACGCGGCGGCCGCCGAGACCCTCTTCGAGGAGGGCCGGCAACTGATGGCCAAGGGACAGCACGCCCAGGCCTGCCCCAAGTTCGTGGAGAGCTATCGGCTCGACCCCGCCCTCGGCTCCCTGCTCAACGCGGCCACCTGCCACAAGGCGGAGGGCAAGACGGCCACCGCCTGGAGCGAGTTCCGGGACGCCGAGCAGCAGGCGCACCGGGCCGGCGACGCCAAGCGCCAGAAGTTCGCGGCCAGCAAGGCGGCGGAGATCGAGCCCACCCTGCCGAAGCTGATCATCACCCTCCTCGAGCGGCCCGCCGGGACCAAGGTCTCGCGCGATGGGCTGCCGCTCGGCGACGCTTCCTTGAACACGCCGCTGCCCGTGGATCCCGGCGAGCACACCATCCGGGTCGAGGCACCCGGCTTCGTGACCTGGGAGACGACCGTCGAGGCGTTCGCCGCCAAGCGAGCCAGCGTGGTGGTGCCCGAGCTGGACCGAGCTCCAGTGACGCAGACTGCCGGAGGCGGCGGACGCGGCGACGCACGGGGCGCCGGCGACGCGGGCGACGCGGGCGACCCGCCCACCGGCTCCGGCCACGACTACCGCACTGCGGGGCTGATCATCGGCGGCGTCGGCGCCGCCTCGGTGGCGGTGGGCGCCATCTTCGCCGGCATGTACTTCTCGGCAGCGGGCGAGTGCGAGGGCGCGTCGCGGGAGGAGAACTGCCCGCGCGAAGATCCGCTGCGCGACCAGATGAAAACGCGCGGCACCATCTCCGGGATCACCCTGGTGGCCGGCGGCGCCGCGGTGGTGGCCGGCGCCATCCTCTACTTGACGTCGACGCCGCGCGACGAGGCGCAGGCAGGCGCGGAAGGCGCCTGGGTCGCTCCGCGCCTCGCCCCGGGTGGCCTGGGCATCGACGGCGGCTTCTCGTTCTGACGGAGCGCGTCGCGCCCGCGCCCGCTCACTCCACGCCGCTCGGCTCGCAGCAAACGGTGACCGGGTTCTCCGGCTCGAAACTACCCTTGGGGGTCGCCTTCGAGACCGGACAACCGACATTGGTCGCCTCCGACGGGGCGTCCACCTCGGCCGCGCCGACGGAGGTGATGCCCCAGCAAGTGCCGGCGGGGACCTCGAACCCGAAGGCGGCGCAAGAGGCCGGCGAGCCACCGACCGTGTATGCGCCACCGGTGCACGCGCCGGTGGCCGTGCCGCAGCCGCTCGCAGTACAGGAGCGCGTGTCGACGACACCGGTCCACCGCGGGCCGGGTTCGCCCAGCCCAGCGGGCAGGGAACGCTCGCGCCTGGCTGGACGATGCAGCGTCTGCCGCGTCCTCCGCGCCGCACTTGCCGCTGTCGCACCCGTCCTCGGGGTCGTCTCGAGCTGGCAGGCATGCCGGCCAGGCCCCACCCCATCGTGCTCGGCTCGCCTCCCGAGGCCACGCACGTCGACGCGCCGAGCTGGATGTCCCCCGGGCCCACGTAACAGGAGTCGTACGTCTGCTGCAGCGCGCCGCAATTCGCTGCCGTGACCGGTGTGCCGGTGGATGCGCACACGGCGTTTCCGTAGCAGGTCAGCTTCGGAGCGCTGCACATCGCCATCGGCGGCTGGCAGGCGCAGGCTGCGCAGGTCGCGGCGGCAGCTGGCGGGTTGCCGTAGTACGTGCCACTCGGCGCGGCGTCGCCGGGGCAGGCGAACGCTTCCTCGGCAGGCGTGGTGTAGACCAGAAACAGCTCAGCCGCTGGGCACCTTGGGCAGGCAATCGCAGCCCACCGGGCCGGCGCCGCCCGGCCGCCCGCCGAGGAAGTGGGCGAGCTGCCACTCTGCCCGCCGGCCGCGCCCACGCTGTCGCCGTCGGACGGCGAACCCGACGGCTCGTCGACGCCGAAGAACACCTGGCAAGACGCACCGCACAGCAGCAAGCCCGCCAGGACGGAGAGTCGAGCGGGGCGCACGCGACGGATCGTCGGCGTCACGTCACCCGCTGTCAACACGGCCTGCGCGCGCTGCACGGCGCCGCGCCGGTGGCGGCGCCCACCGGCGTCGGAGAGGCCGCCTGCGCACCCGGTTCGGCCGTAGGCTCCGACGACAGACGGTGCCCCCGGCACTCCGCTCGCGATACGCTCTCTGCAATGGCGCGCCGGCTGCCCGTCCAGTCCCCGACGCCGACCGTGGAGGTCGCGCGCAAGCGCCTCGGCGGACGCGCCGTTTCCGCGCCGGGCATGGGCGATCTGGTGGTGGTCACCACCCGTCTCGGCCTGGCCAAGCCCGGCGTGGTGCTGTTCTCCGCGCCGGACGTGGTCGACGTGTGGATCGCGGACGACACGGTGCTGCGCACCACCCGCGATCGCACGGCGCCGCTCGGCGAGCCGGCCTCGCGCGAGCTTTCGGCCGCGGCTGACGACGCGCGTGTCTTCGCCGCGCTCATCGAGGGCCAGCGCGTCCGTTACCTGCAGATGCGGGTGCGCGCCGCCGAGGGCGAGCCATCCACCGGGTCGGGCAGCGAGGCGCAGGGCGCGATCTTCGCCCACGCCACGCTGGTGGAGAAGTGCCGCTGGGGAGCGCTGTTGCTGCGCGACGACGGGACCCTGGTGGGCGTCGGCTTCCGGCGCGTCTGGCCGGTGGCCGGCGGCGCGCCGGCGACGAACTGAACGATTCGCCTGCCTCTCAGGTGCCGAGGCGCTGGCGAAGGAAGGCGCCCAGCCGCTGCACGACCAGCGGGGGGATCTCGTGCTGCCCGCCGTGCGCCACCCACTCCACCGCGGCACCGGACTCCTCGAGCATCCGCCGCAGCGCCTCGGCGCCCTCGAACGGCAGGATGGGATCCGCGCGCCCGTGGCTCATGAAGACGTGCTGCTTCGGACCGCTGCTGCGCGCGGCGGCTCGCCAGCTTGCCGCGCTCAGCAGGTTGCCGGAGAGGAGCGCCAGGCCGGCGAAGGGCGTGGCGGCGTGCAGCCCGACCTCGGTGCTGATCATGGCGCCCTGCGAGAAGCCGCCGATGACCAGGCGCTCACGGGCCACCGCGAAACGCTCGCACAGCGCCTCGACGGCGGCCTCGAGCGCGGCGCGTGCCTCGGCCAGCCCATCCGGCACTTGCTCCGCCAGCGAGAGGCGCTGGCCGCGCATCATGTCCTCCTGGAGACGGACCATGTCGATATGCCACCAGGCGCGCCCGGCCACGCCCCAGCCGAGGTCCAGCGCCAGCGGCGCCTCGGGGAAGAACCAGCGCACGTCGCGCCCCGCGTCGACCACGCGGGCGAAGGGAACGAGATCGTCGCCGGGTGCGCCGAAGCCGTGGCAGAGGAGCACGGCGGGACCGTCCCCTCCCCCCTGGTGATCGGAGCCGCCCGCGGCGGTGACCCGCAGCGGCCCGAGCTCGAGCTTCATCACTTCGTGCAGGTCTGATGCGCCGCCGCGTCCTGCCGGAACTCGGTGGAGTCCACGTCCGGGCACTCGCTGCGGATGAGCTGCTTGAGCGTGGTCACCTCCGGCCAGGTCAGCGCCATGCTCGGGAAGACGATGGGAATGGTCGCCTCGTTCTGGACCGTCGCGGTGAGATCGGCGAGCAGGCCCTCGGCGCGTCCGGTCTCCCACATCTTGGCGAAGTTGGCCTCGAATGCCTCGACGAGCGCGGCGTGGCGCTCGCCCTCGAAGACGAACATGTTCTCGAAGGTGTTGTGCTCGGCGTTGTCGGAGAGGTTGTAGCTGCCGCTGAGGAGCTTTTCGCCGTCGATGGCCACGTACTTGTGGTGCATCTGAGCCGCGTAGGACGTGTCCCAGCGGTAGGCGTAGTACTTGTAGCGGACGTCGGCGCCGGCCTGGCCGACCTCGAGGCCGAAGAGGAAGCCCTTGTCGAGGCAGCTGCGCTTCTTGGACTCCGAGGTGCCGGCGGCGGCGAGGCACGTCTCGAGCTCGCTCTCCTGATCCTGGTTGGCGAAGTCGGAGATGTACTCCTGCCCGTCGAGGTAGACCTTCACGTCCACCTCGGGGCTGGCGGCCATCTTGGCCATGAGGGCCTCGGCGATGGGGCGGGAGCGCAGGTGGCCGCTGGCGATGTGGATCGACTTCTTGGCGCCCTGGATGGCCGCCACCCACTGGTCGGCGACCTCGTTGCTACCCAGGACGCTGAAGGTGGTGTTCTTCACGGAGAAATTCGCGGAGGTGAAGTAGACGTGCACGTCGGGCTCGTCGGTGACCAGCTCGTCGGTGATGGTCAGGGTCGACAGCTCCTGCGTCAGCGAGGCGTTGGCGGCCAGGTCGCCGGAGTGCTCCCAGAGCAGGTTGAACTCGCGCTGGATGCGCAAGGCCAGCTCGGGCTGGCCGCTCATGAAGATGGTGTTCTCGTCGTACTTGGTGGCGGCGCCGCTCGACCAGTTGCCGCTGCCGCTCACCAGCTGCGCGGTGGCCGCGGTGGAGGCCTCGTCGCGGGGGCCGTCCACGAGCATGAACTTGTGGTGCATGATCTTGTTCACCCAGCGCACGTCGACGCCGATCTTCTCCAGCTTGCCGGACTTCGAGGCCTCCAGCGCGCTGCCGGTGAGCTTCTTGTCGGCGCCCGCTGTCTCGAAGAGGAAGCGCACATCGACGCCGCGCTTCACCGCCCGGTCGAGGGCCGCAGAGATGCCCGAGTCGGAGAAGCTGTACATGGCGATGTCGATGCTCTTCGTCGCCGTGTCGATGACCTTGGCCACCCTGGCGAGGTGGCTCTGATCGAAGGCCTGCGGGGAGAAGATGACGTCCATGCTCGGCGTCCCGCCGTCCTTCACCCAGCCCTGGTCCTTGGCGTAGTCGAGGAGGCGCTGCAGCGTGGCGGGGCCGACGTACTTGATGTCGTCGAGCTCCTTCACCGTGCCATAGCTGTCGTCGTCGGCGGTGCCGGCGGCAGCGTCCGCCCCATCACGGTGGGCGACGATGTTGGTGGCGGCGCGAACCTCGATCTTCGCCTCCTCGCGGAGCAGCGCCAGCGTGGTCTTGGCGTCGTTGACCAGGGCCAGCACGCCGAGCGCCTCCGGCGAGCCCTCGACGAGGACCGAGCCCTCGAGGTTGCCGCTATCGCTGCCCGCGTCATCCCCGCCGCAGGCTGCGGCCGTCAGTGCCAGGGTCAGAACGGAGGTGACACGCAGGAAACTCGAAAAGGTTCGCATCGGCAGGCCCTCAAAGCAGGAAGCGATCCACCTACACCGCCCTCCATCTGCGAGG
>JBBJMR010000288.1:0-11261 GCA_037720395.1 Polyangiaceae bacterium | reverse complement strand
GCACGTCGACGAACGGCTCGTCGATGTTGACGAAGAGGCCGGAGCCGACGAGCGCGGTGACGGTGCCCTCGTAGAAGGCTCCGATGTGCGAGCGCATCAGCAGGCAGCGGTAGAGGTCGACCACCTCGCGCTCCACGTCCATGCCGTTGCGCTCGCGGTCGTTGGCGGTGGTCGCCGCCACGCGCAGGCGCTCCAGTCCCGGCTCGCTGCGGTCGACGGCCTCGCCGCGCAGCAGCGAGCGCGTGGCCCGGTGCACGGCCAGGTCCGGATAGCGGCGGATGGGCGAGGTGAAGTGCAGGTAGGCGCTGGAGGCCAGGCCGAAGTGCCCGATGTTCGCCGGGTCGTAGGTGGCCTGCTTCATGGCGCGCAGCAGCAGCATGTGCAGGACCTGCTTCTGCGGGTGGGCGTCGATCTTGCGGAGGAAGACGGAGAGCTTCTTCGGATCGGCGGCCTCCTCGGGGTCGAAGGCCAGGCCGAGCTCGTTGCACAGGGTGGCGAAGCGCTCGAGCTTGACGTCGTCCGGCGCGGCGTGGGTGCGGAAGACGGTGGGCACGTTCTTCTGCACCATGGTGCCGGCCACCGTCTCGTTGGCGAGGAGCATCAGCTCCTCGATGAGCTGGTAGGCCTTCTTGACGCCCGGGTCGTGGGAGCGCTTCTGCACCGCCACCGGGGCGCCGCTCTCCTCGTCGAGGACGACGCGCGCCTCGGGCAAATCGAAGTCCAGCGCGCCGCGCCGCATGCGCTTGCCGCGCAGCAGCTTGGCCAGGTCCCAGGCGACCTGCAGGTCCTCGCGCATGGCCTCGGCCTCGTCGCTGCGCGGCGGCAGGGCGGTGAAGCCGAGCGCGCGGGCCACGCCGGGATAGGTGAGCTTGGCCGCCGAGCGCATGAAGCCCTCGACGACGCGCGAGCCGGTGACCGTGCCGGTGGCGTCGAGATCGATGATCACGCACAGGCAGAGGCGCAGGACATTCGGCAGGAGCGAGCAGAGGTTCGACGACAGCGCCCGCGGCAGCATGGGGATGGCGCGGTCGGGCAGGTAGATGGAGTTGCCGCGCGCCAGCGCGCTCTCGTCGAGCGCCGTGCCGGGCCGCACGTAGTGCGAGACGTCGGCGATGGCGATCCAGGCGCGGTAGTTGCCGTGCTCGTCGCGAGTCACCCACACCGCGTCGTCGTGATCGCGTGCGTCCTCGGGATCGATGGTCGGCAGCGGCACGCCGGTGAGGTCCTCGCGCCCGGCGAGCGCGGCGGGGTCGACCTCGTCGCCGTAGGCCTCGGCCTCGGCGACGGCCTCGGGCGGATGGGCCTCCTCGATGCCCTGGCGCATCAAGATCTTGGCCACCTCGACGTTGGGGTCACCCGGGACGCCGAGCACGGCCATCAGCCGCGCCTCGGGATTCTCGTCGGGCGTCTCCGGGAAGCGGGTGATCTCCGCCACCGCGGCGTCGCCGTCGTTGCCGCGCACCTCGCTCGAGGGGCTGTCCCGCTCGGAGACGGGACCAGGGCTCACGAGGACGATGGGGCCGCGCAACCGCGAGTCGTCGGGCTCGAGCCAGCTGCTCTTGCCGCGGATGCGCAGGATACCGGCCACGCGCGTCATGCGCCGGCGCACGACGGAGGTGATCTCGCCCTCCGGCCCGCGGTTGCCGCGGCGGACGATGCGGACGATCACCGAGTCGCCGTGGAGCGCGCCGCGCATGGCCTCCGGCGTGATGTAGGCGTCGTCGGCCAGGCCGGCGGCGGAGACGAAGCCGAAGCCGCGCGGGTGCACGGTGAGCGTGCCGGGATACTCGCCGCCGCGCTGCTCGATCTGCTGCTTGGAGACGCGGAAGCGCTGGCCGGGGAGGGCGACGATGCTCCCGTCGAAGGAGAGGTCGTCGAGCAGGCGCTCGAGCGCCGTCGCGTGCTGATCGGCGACGGCCAGGCGGCTCTTGATCTCGTTGACGTGAAGCGCCCGGCCGTGGGTGCCGAGCAGATCAACCACGACATCGCGTCGCGGCAATACGGAAGTGGACATGATTGGAATCGGGTCGTAGTCGGGGGCGCCCGGGGTGTCGACCCAAGGCGCGGCGCCCGCTTCACGCAGCGCTTCGGGGCTCCGCAGGAGACCCCGTCCAGGGCGAGGGCTAGCGCGAGCCGCCGGACGTGCTGTCCGCGGCGCACCATGCGCCGCGTGGAGTCCGTCCATGCAAGCAACCGCCGACCGACGAGGGACCCTGCTACCGTAGCGCCGCTTTGCGCGGGCGTATCGGGATCGGGGCGGCGCTCGTGGCCTCGGCGATGGCACTGACGTCGCGCACCGCGCAAGCTGACGACCACCGCCTCGAATGGCAGGGCAGCTGGCCGAAGTTCCAGGCCAGCGAGTACGCGTACACCATCGGCATCTGGACCAGCTACGCCATCCTGGAGATCGGCGCGCCGGCCATCGAGCGACCCCTGTGGACGCGCGGGCTGCCAGGTGATGTCGCGGTCCGCGGCGCGCTGGCCGCCTCCACGCGCCGCAAGCGCGAGGCCGCCGGCGACTGGAGCGATGCGCTGTGGATCGGCGGGCAGGTGATGGTCTGGGTCGACTCGCTGGCCGTGCCGCTCTTCCTCGACGACTGGAACTTCGAGGTCGCCGCGCAGCTCACCTTGCTCAACGCCGAGGCCATGGCGCCCACCGCGCTCGTCAGCCGCTTGCTGCACCGCACCGCGGGCCGCGAGCGCCCCGACAAGCACGGCTGCCGCAAGGACCCGAAGTACGGCTTCAGCTGCGGCCTCCCCGACGCATCGAGCTTCCCGAGCGGCCACACCTCCGCCGGCTTCGTGGCCGCGGGCCTGTCATGCGCCCACCATCAGCACCTCGGCCTCTACGGGCACCCCGCCGCCGACGCGGCCATGTGCGCGCTGATGGTCACCGCCAGCACGGCGAACGGCGCGCTGCGCATCGTCGCCGACCGCCACTGGGTGAGCGACGTGGTCGCCGGCGCCGTCGTCGGCGGCGTCCTGGGGTACGGGCTGCCGAACCTGCTGCATTATCGGTACGACGGTCCGCTCACCCGCGAGGGACCGGCGGCGCTCGGGCTGCGGGAGACGGCGATCCCGCGCTACCCGCTGCGCTACACCATCGCCTTCTGACACCGGCCGCGCGCGGTGGCGGCACCTCTCGCCGCCCCTGGCCACCCGGTCGATCTCGGTGGCTGCCGGAAGGCCCCTCCTGGCCGGGAATTCGTCCCTCTCCGAGGTGACGCCGTAGCCTCGCCCGCGCGCGAGCTCGTGCGCGCAAGGAGCCAGAGGGCATGCGACGTCGCTTCGTTTCCAGGTGCATGATGGTGACCGCGCTCGCGCTCTGCGCGGGCGCCGCGGCGGGCTGCTCGGGCGAGGCCGAGTACGGCACCTCCGGCCCAGGTCTGGCGCTGCAGCGCGTCGTCCTCTATCGCAACGGCGTCGGGTACTTCGAGCGCGTGGGCCGCGTCGAGGGCGACACCCTGACCATCAAGGTCCGCAAGGACGCGGTGAACGATCTCCTGAAGAGCCTGACCGTGGTCGAGCGCGGCGGAGGGCGGGCGGTGAGCGTGAGCATGCCGCTCGACCCGCAGAGCTGGGCCAACGCTGCGCTGGCCACGCTGGCCCCGGCAGCGGCAGCCTGGCCGAGGTGCTCGACGCCATGCGCGGCACCCGGATCACCGTGGCCACCAGCAGCACCACCGTCAGCGGACGCGTGGTCGTGGTCGAGGCCATCGAGATGGGCGAGCCGGCGGCGCAGCGCAGCGGCGTGGCGCCGACGCCGCCCAACCCGGCGCCCACCGAGCGCGACCACAAGCTGACGCTCCTCGACGGCTCGACGCTGCGCGTGGTGCGCCTCTCCGAGGTGCAATCGCTGACGCTCGAGGACGGCAGCCTGGCCATGCAGCTGCAGCGGCGCCTCGACGCCACCCTCGGGGAGGGCATGTTCCAGCAGGTCGACGTGGGCATCCGCCTCAGCAAGCCAGAGTCGCAGGAGCTGCAGGTGAGCTACGTGGTGGCGGCGCCGATGTGGAAGCCCACCTACCGCATCGTCTTGCCCTCGTCGGGCAAGGGCAAGGCGCTGCTCCAGGGCTGGGCAGTCGTCGACAACACCAGCGGCGAGGAGTGGAAGAACGTGGCCCTCAGCCTGACCTCCGGCGCGCCCATCGCCTTCCGCTACGACCTGCACACGCCGCGCGATGTCGATCGCGCCGACCTCACCGAGACCGGCGTGCGGCGCCAGGCGCGCGCCGCCGTCGGCGAGGCCACCTTCGCCGACGAGCCGGTGGCACCGCCCACCACCGTGGCGGCACCGGCACCCGACGCCGCGTTCAAGGAAGCCGAGGAGCGAGACCTCGACGGCCGCGTCGACGACAAGCCGATGGACAAGCAGAAGGACGCCAAGGTCAACAGCGCCCCCCGCCGCTCGGTCAGCGCCACCACCGGCGCCGCCGGCGGCAAGGCCGAAGCGGCCAAGACGCCCAGGCCCGCGCCGAGCGCGGCACCCGCCGGTGCCGTGGCCAACATCCGCGTCGAGTCGCAGAACCAGCAGGTGCTGGGCGGCGTCGACCTCGAGTCGCTGCAGCGCAGCATGCAGGCCAACACCCGCGCCTCGCAGGCCAGCGGCCTGATTCGCTTCGACCTCCAGGAGCGGGTCACCGTGCCCGAGGGCACCTCGACCATGGTGGCCATCCTCAACGAGACGGTCGAAGGCGAGGAGACCTTCCTCTATCGCCCCGGCGGCGGCGGCCCCGGCTACGAGGCCAACCCCTACCGCGTGGTGCGCTTCAGGAACATGACGCCCTACGTGCTCGAGCCGGGGCCGATCAGCATCTACGCCGGCGGCAGCTTCGTCGGCGAGGGTCTCTCCGAGGCGGTGGGCACCAGGACCAGCGCCACCATTCCCTTCGCCGTGGAGCCGGGCATCCTGGTCAGCTCCACCGTCAAGAACGACGGCGAGAGCATGCGTCTGCTGCGCATCGTGCGCGGCGTGCTGGAGGTCGAGAGCTTCGCCCGCAAGACCACGGTGTGGACGGCGAAGATGCAGAAGCTCCCCGACGCGGCGACTCAGGTCCTCATCCGGCACTCCAAGGCGGGCTGGAACTACGTGCTCGAGCCGCGCCCCACCGGCACCGAGGACCTGGCCGAGGGCTACCTGGTGCCGCTGTCCATCGCGCCGCGCACCCAGGAGGGCACGGTCACCGTGGTCGAGCAGACGCCGTCGCGCACCTCGATCAGCATCTGGGACACGCGCGCCCTGCCGCTGCTCGAGGCGCTGGTGGTCTCTGCCGACCTGACCCCCGACGCGCGCAAGAAGCTGGAGCCCATCGTGCAGAAGCGTCAGGCCATCGGCAGGATCGACACCCAGGTCGACGGCCTCAAGCGCCAGCAGGTGGAGCTCGATCAGCGCGCCAGCGAGACGCGCCAGAACCTCGAGGCCCTCAAGCGCGACAACGCCGCCGCCGCGGCCGCCCTGCGCAAGCGTCTCGGCGAGCGCCTGGAGCAGTTCACCAAGGATGGCGACAAGGTCGGGCGCGAGGTGGTCGAGCTGCAGACCAAGCGCCTGGAGCTCAAGGTCGAGCTCGACGACATGCTGCAGAACCTCGACCTCGCCCCGCCCGCGCCCCAGAAGCCCATCGGGCCCCCGACGACCACGGCGCCGGCCAGTCCGGCCGCGCCGCCGAAGAAGTAGTCAGCGACAGCTGGCCGCGCCCTGATCGCTTCACGCACCCGGCCGGAGTCGATCCGGCCGGGGAGGACGGCGCGCCGCGGTGGCTTCAGCTCGGCAGACGCCAGCCTGGCAGCGGCGGAGGCACGCTGGCCAGGTTGAGGCGCAGCAGGGCGCGCGCGTGCTCGTCGATGTGGTCGAAGAACAGCCCCAGCGACATGCCGCTGTCGCCGGGACGGCGGCCGTGATCGACGCGCGCCACGGTGGCCTCCGCATCCACCCAGGTGCGCGTGAACGGCGCCATGAAGGAGACGATCAGGTTCTCGCCGGTGAGCACGCGGGTCATGGGCAAGACCCGCATCCCGACCTCCGACAGGTCCACGACCTGCCGTGCGATGAGCTTGAAATCACGCTCGCGCACCACCTGACAGGCGAGGCGGATGGCGTGGCGCTGCGGACGACGCGGCGTCCATCGACCCAAACGAATCATGCGATGACCTCCAGCCCCGAAGGGTACGGAGCGCCTGCGTGCGCGGCCCACTTCTGGTCACCCGGCGCGGTCCGCCCGGTCCCCTGCCGCCGCTCCTGGCCGGATTGGCTCTCGCGTCGGGCCTCGTGTAGAGCGGAGCGGCGTGCGCTCCGTCTGGCTCGTCCTCGTCCTTCGGCTGGCGCTGGTGGCGGCCATCCTGGCCAGCGCCTCGCTGGTGGTCGACTACCAGAACCCGGGCGATCCCACCTTCTGCGGGCCGGGCTCCGGCTGTGCAGTGGTGCGCAATGCGCCGGTCACCGCGCAGATCACCGAGAGGCTGAACATCCCGCTGCCGCAGCTGGGGCTGGTGGCCTACGTGGCGCTCTTCGTGGCCTCGCTGGTCGCCCGCAGCCTCGCTTACCGGATCACGGTGGCTGCGCTGGCCGGCATCGGCGCGCTGGCGGCCATGGCCCTCCTCTATCTGCAGCGCGTGGAGATCGGCGCCTGGTGTCCGTGGTGCGTGGTCGTCGACGTCTCGGCCATCGTCGCCGGCGTCTGCGCGGTGCTGCTGGTCACCTGGGCGCGGCGCGACCTCGAGCTCGGGCGGCCCACCGCCGACGAGGCGCGCGTGCAGGCGCTCTCCGGAATGAATCCCGCCTTGCCGGCGTGGTCGCTGGCGGGCGTGGCGGCGGTGGTGCTCCCCTTCGTCTGGGGCGCCAACCCGGTGGTAGCGCCGCCGCACCCCGACCTGGCGGCCCGTTTCACGCCCGGCAAGGTGCTGCTCGTGCAGTTCACCGACTTCCAGTGCCCGTTCTGCCGCAAGCTGCATCCGGTCATCGAGGAGCTGCGCAAGGAGCACGGCGATCGCCTGGTCTACGACCGGCGCATGAAGCCGCTCAGCATGCACCCCGGCGCCATGCCCGCGGCGATCGCTTACCTCTGCGCCCCGGAAGACAAGCGCGAGGCCATGGCCGGCGCGCTCTACGAGGCAGAGGACACGGAGCTCACGGCGCGCGGCGTGGCGCTCCTCGCCGGCCGCCTCGGCTTCGACGCGGCCGCCTTTGCCGAGTGCGTGGAGTCGGACCGCACCAGGCAGCGCCTGCGCGAGGACGCGGAGCTCTACGACCGCCTCGGGCCGCGCGGCCTGCCGCTGACCTTCGTGAACGCGCGCACCATCGTCGGCTTCGACGAGCCGAAGATCCGCCGCGCCGTGGCGGTGGAAGCTGGCGGCGGCGGCATCGGGTTACCGACATGGTCGCTCTTCGTCGTCGTGGGTGCGATGTGCGCGATCGCCTCGGCTCTCACGCTGCGCAGCGCCCGACGCGGCGCGAAGTCGAGCGCCTGACCCGCGAGAGCGAGTAAAGTGGGCGCATGATCTGTCGCGGGGTCGCGGTGGCGACCATCCTCGGAGCGGCGCTGTCGGCCTGTGCGCTCGACACCGCTGGCACGATCATCGGCGAGTCGACAGGTAGCGGCGCCGCCTCGGCGTCCAGCGCTGGCGGCAACGGCGCAGCCGCCGGCAGTGGCGCGGCGAGCGGCGCGGGTGCCGCGACGTCGTCGTCCAGCACCGGCCCGGCCGTGGGTGGCGGTGGGGACGCGACCTGTGGAGGTGGTTCGGTGTGCATGCCGCCCGCCGAGTCCTACGCGCTCGTGCTCCTGGAGGGCGCGGCATGTCCGTCGGGCTGGCAGGAACCCGCCAACCTCGCCGTCTCCAGCGCCGATCCTGGCTGCGGCGCCTGCAGCTGCGGCGCGCCCGCCGGTGGCTCGTGCACGCCGGGCATGGTCGGATTCAGTAGCGATTGCAACAGCTACTTCGAGGTCGGGGACCAGGCGAACTGCTACAACACGAGCAGCAACTACAACAACGTGCGCGCCGATGCGCCCACAGCCCATGGAGGTAGCTGCCCGCCCAGCGGCGGTGGCAAGCTTCCGGTCGAGCAGCGCACCGTCTGCCGCAGCGCATCGAACGGAACGTGTGACCAGGGCAGCTGCGTCGCCGCGCCGGCCGATGGCGAGCTGTGCCTGGTGGCCGGCGACGGCCCCTGTCCCGACGGCTACCCGATGCGCACGCTGTTCCCGGTGACTGGCGACGACCGCGACTGTAGCTGCCTTTGCCAGCCACCCGGCGGGCAGTGCCAGGGCGCCGAGGTGGGCGTCTACAGCGCGAACGACTGCAGCGGCACCGAGGCCGTCATCGAGGCCGACGGGAGCTGCGACAACCCGGGCAACATCGGCAGCCTCGAGTCGTGGCAGTTCCTGACCATGGGGACGTGGAGCGGGGCGGGCTGCCAGGAGGACCCCCAGCTCGGGGGTCCGGTGACCTTCGGCGTCGGCGTGGTGCTCTGCTGCGCACCGTGACTCGACGTCCCACGCCGGGCTGCCCGAGATCGCGGCGCCGCTAACCGGCTGCCCTGCGCGAGCGGCGGCGCAAGGTGCTGACCGCCAGCGCCGCGAGCATGACGATCAGTCGCGCGTCGCTGGCCGGCGCGCCCGCCACCCTGCAGCCGCAACCTTCGTCGCCGTCCGGATCCGGCTCCTCGCGTCCGCCGGTGCCCGTCGCTGTGCCTGACGAAGTCCCCGTGGCCTGGCCACCGGTTGCTGCCTCGCCGCCGGACGCGCCGCCGCCGCTGGCGCCACTGCCTCCATGGCCGGCGCCGCCTGCGTTGCCTGCACCGCCCGCACCGCCCGCGCCACCGGCACCGCCCTGGCCGCCGGGCTCGCACGCGTCCCCGACGCCGTTGTTGTCGGCATCTGCCTGATCGGGGTTGGGCTCGTCGACGCAGTTGTCGCAGAGGTCGCCGTGCTGGTCGCCGTCGGCGTCCGCCTGGTCGGCGTTGCTGATGCCCGCGCAGTCGTCGCAGGCGTTGCCGGCGAGGTCGCCGTCGGCGTCGGCCTGGTCGGGGTTGGGGTCATCGATACAGTTGTCGCAGGCGTCACCGCGGCCGTCCGCGTCGACGTCGAGCTGATCCGGGTCGGGGACCATGGGGCAGAGGTCGTCGCCGTCGGCGATGCCGTCCTCGTCGCCGTCGATGGCGAAGGTGACGGTGAAGGTCGCCGGCGCGGCCGGGGCGACCACGTTGTGCGTCTGCTGCCCGCCGTCCGACCAGCTGTCGAAGACGTAGCTCACCCCGCCCAGCTGCTGCGGCGAGGCCACGGAGATGGAGCTCAGCGAGCCGATGATCAGCGGCACGTCGACGGGGGCGGTGAAGGACTCCGCGCCCACGGTGACCTCCAGCCCGGGCGGCACCGTCTCGAGGGTCAGCTCGGTCGACGCAGCCTCGATGATCACCGAGGCGGTGCCGGTGAGCCCGAGCGAGTCGGTCACGGTCAGGTGCACCTCGAGATAGCTCGGGTAGGCGTGGTCCGGCGCCACGAACGAGGCGGAGCTCTGGCCGGCGATGGTCAGCAGCGGGTGCTGGTGGCAGTCGTCGGGGCAGTGGTAGAGCACCACGTCCCAGGTCATGGCCGCGTCGCCGAGCACGCCGTCCTGCGCGTCGCTGCCCTCGCCCTGCAGGGCGATGGTGTCGCCGACCGCCCAGGTGACCAGGTCGCTGGGGGCCACGAGGGTGGCCGTGGGCGGCGTGTTGTCCGCGCTGATCACCACCTGCGCGACCGAGGTGGCGTCCTCGCCGTCGGTGACCTGGAGCGAGACCGTGTAGTTCCCCGGTGCGACGTAGGTGAAGGCCGGCGAAGCGCTGGTGGAATCGTCGAAGGCGCCGTCGCCGTCGAGGTCCCAGGCGTAGCTCAGCGTGTCGCCAGGGTCGGGGTCGGTGGACCCGCTGCCGTCGAACTGCACGGCCAGCGGCGCGGCGCCGCTGGTGGCGCTGGCGGAGAGGACCGCCGTCGGCGGCTGGTTGGTGGAGAAGAACTGGATGCGGCGCACGGCGCCGTTGTTGTCGTTCGGGCTGTGGTCGACGTAGTAGAGGTCGCCGGCCGGGCCGACCACCAGGTCCACCGGGTCCTCGGCGCTGCCCACCAGGGTGGTGACGTTCGTCGGGTCGGGCAGCCCGTCGGCCCCCTCGAGCATGGCCCACACGCAGCGCCGGCTGTAGTCGGAGAAGAAGAGCGCGCCGTCGTAGGCGTTCGGGTAGGTGCCGCCGCCGTAGAAGGCGATGCCGGTGATCGAGGAGCTGCCGGAGGTGCCGCACAGGCCGGGGTCCGGCGCTTGCCCGTGCTTGTAGGCGAAGTACGGGCTGGTCACCTGACCGGGGCCGATGGTCCCGTTGTAGACGCCCGCGCAGAAGGCCTCGTTCTTGTAGCTCGACTGCTGCGGCGCCCCCTCGTAGCAGGGCCAGCCGAAGTTCTCGACCACCGAGTCGACCGGGTCGACGACGCGGTTCACCTCTTCATAAGTGTTCCAGCCGACGTCCCCGATCCACACCTCGCTCGTGCCCGGGCGCACGTTGATGCGGAACGGGTTGCGCAGGCCGTAGGCGATGATGCGGTCGTCGTCGGCGATGGCGTTGCCGACCAGGGGATTGTCGGCCATGGGGCCGCCGGTCATGGGGTCGATGCGCAGGATGCTGCCGTTGAAGGCGGTGGCGTCGGTGGACGAGCTGGTGAGGATGTCCTGCGAGCGCAGCGCGCCGCCCTCGTTGATCGAGCTGTTGGGGATGAGCGGGTCGTTGCAGGGATTGCCGCCCTGCTGCCCGTGGTCGGTGAAGTTGAAGCTCGCCCCGTCGCCCGCGCTCACGTAGAGCGCGCCGTCCGCGCCGAAGGCCAGGTTGCCGATGGAGTGGCTCGGGTACTGCTGGCACCACTCGTTCTGGATGAGCACCGTCTCCGGGCCCATGGCGATGCCGGAGGCGCCCATCTCCAGGCGCGAGAGGCGGCCGCTGACCACGCAGCCCATGCCGGTGGGGTCGGCGCAGCTGTCGTTGAACACCGGCGCGGTGCCGCCGACGGGCGCGTCGTACGTGTAGAGGACGTAGACGTAGGGCGTCTGCGGGAAGTCCGGGTGCAGGGCCATGCCCAGGAGGCCGCGGTCCCAGAAGGCCATCACGTTCACCGACAGGTCGGCGAAGACGGTGGGCGTGGTGTCGGCCAGGCTGTCGTAGACCTTGATGACGCCGCTCTTCTCGGCGACGAAGACCCGGCCGTCGGAGGCGAAGCGCACCGCCGTCGGCTGCTTGAGGGCGCCGA
>JBBJMR010000287.1:0-11378 GCA_037720395.1 Polyangiaceae bacterium | reverse complement strand
AGCAGCGCCCGCAGCGTCTCGGCGTCGAAGCCGCGCCGGATGCCCACCCGCGCCCGCCCGACCTCCATCACGATCGGCGTCTCCGCTGTGCTCAGCGTGCCGGGGCGCACGAGGTGGGCGATCCGGACGGCGCCCGCCTCGGTCGCCTCACGCTGCAACCGGCTCGCCCAGTACCGCAGGCCGCCCGCCTTGAACTCCTTGCCCAGGCAGAACTGCGGCGCCGTCTGACCACTCGACCGCCATGCCTGCACCCGCGCTGACCACTTCTGCGCCGTCTTCGTCATGCACCCCGTCTTGGGGCTGCGTCATGGCGCGCGCCAGGAGGGGGTCCGTGCAGCGGATACCCTGAAAGCTCGTCGATCGCGGTCGGCGGACTCCTGTGGGAACGGGCAGGCTACGAGCTCGCGGCCCACGGACCGCACGGCGTCCAGCCCAGCTCGAAGCTCGCGCCCTGGGCGCAGGCGCCAGCAACCGGGAGCAGGAACTCGGCGAGGAACGTCACGACCTCCGAGAGCTTCTCTGGGCATTGCGCGTTCGGGAGCCTGTTTCGGAACGCGGTCCACTGCGCCAACGTCGACGACTGCTCGGTGAAGTCCGGGCTGAAGGCGATCGGCGCCGCGTCGATGCCGGTCCCACGGTTCGCGAACGTGGCGGCGATGGCCTGCGCGAGCAGCTTGCCGTCGAAGGCGAACTGGCTCGCGAGGAGCCAGACGTCGTAGAAGTCCTTCATGCGGCTGTTCATCGTGCGCAGGTAGACCATCGCCTGGAACTTCTCGGCCACCACCGTCTCCCGCGGGTAGCCGGAGAGCTGGGGCGCGGGGAAGTCGAGCAGTGCCGGGTAGGAGATGCTCTGCACGCCCGGGTTGACGACATCGCCGAACCCCACGTCGATCTGCATCGTGACGCGTGCCCTTCCGAGCAGGGCGACGAAGCGGACCCGCACGCCCTCGTAGTCCGCGTCCTCCTTGATGCGCTCGGTCTTCACCGTGGCCGGGTCGAACACCATGGCGTCCGGCTCGACCTCGGCAGCGCACAGCTCACGGACGACGCGCTCGATGTTCTCGAGCGAGTTGTCCAGGCGCCCGAGGAAGTCGACGTCTTTCGTCGCGCGTGCAAGCGGCCTTCGCCGCTCGGCAAGATGGGTCCGCCTTTGCTCGCCAAAAGAGGACCACCAGGAAAGCTCGGCGCGAGGCGAGCAGGAGCATCGAAGAGCACGTTGGCGCGCGCCAACGACAGTCCATTCCTGCTCGCCTCGCGGCGAGCACCGCGCCGGCCACCGGCGTTTCCGCGGGCGAAGGCGTGGCACCGGCGCGGCGGTGCGATACCGCGCCGGTGGGCTCCGATGAGCGTGCCGACGGCCCAGCTGACCGTCAACACGGGGCACCTGCGCAGTGGACCCGTTCTCGCGAGCAAACCCGGTTCATTTCCCGCGAGTGCTGAAGAGCGGCGCGTCCCACACGTGCAGCATCAGCGCGCCCTTCAGGACGAAGCGCGAGCAATGCGGAGACTTCGACAGCCGATAGAGGAAGCGCTCCATCGCGTAGTACTGCAGCAGCTCTTGAAACGGGCGCTTCGTCGCGCGCGCGTGCTTCTGAAGGCGCGCGTGCACGGATGCTTCGAGGTTCTTGACGGTCACGACATCGTCTCCAGGTAGGGCCGCATCGCGCGCTCGACGTGGCGCATGCGGGCGTACTTCAGGAGCGCGTCGAGCTTCCTTCGGCGGCGCTCGCGCCACAGCTTCATCGCCTCCAGCACCACGTCCATGCCGATCTGGTTCCGGTACCGGAAGCAGTCGGCGAGCGTCTTCTCGGGGTCGTAGATGCGGACTGGCGCGCCATCGAGCTGGTGCGTCTCGATGCCCTCGCTGAAGGCGGGCCCAGAGAACCAGTAGAAGCGGGTCGGCGGGTAGTCGAGGCGCGGCTTCCGCGCTCCGCGCTCGAGCGCCACGTCGATGATGTGCGGCACCTGGGTCGTCAGCTCGTGGAACGAGAGCGCCGAGATGAGACAAAGGACGGCCTGCGGAACCCGCGTCGCGACGGTGACGAGGTCGGGGTGCGCGAGCGGATCGAGGGATGCGAGTCGGTATCGCCCTCGGGTGACGAGCTCGATGACGCCCGCGTCTCGCATGGCGTAGAGCGTCCTCCGGTTGATGCCGAGGCGCAGCGCTTCGGACATGCGGAGGCCGCCGCCATGCTGGCGGAACAGTCGGACCTCACTGTCGAAGGCTCTGGCACGCACGGGGACATATTGCCTTCAAACATGTAGATAGTGAATACGTTTTGTCTCCGGTGTGCCCCGGCTCCATGCACGGGCAGGTCGTGCGTGCGGGGAGGCGCTGGTAGCTTCGGGGCGGGTTCGAATTCGGAGGGTGTGAGCATGGCCGTGGGGCGGATCCGGCTGGGGCGTGGTGGCGCGGGTGGGGCCAGCGGTGGAGGCGGCGGGGAGAAGCCTCCGACGGGGCCATCGCCGATCGTGGTACCGCCTGCGGGTCGGGCGGCGGGGGTGCCAACGACGCCGGTGGCCAGACCGGGTCCGGTGCCGGCGGCGCCGCCAGTGCGTGCGGGGAGCTCGCCGGTGACGCGGGCGCCGGCGCTGGTGCCGACGGTGATCGTGGCGCCTCCGGTGGCGCCGCTGGACACTGCGCGGGGGCTCGAGGCGGCGAGTGAGGCGCTGAAGGCCCGGGTGCTGGAGGCGGCTCGGGCGGATATTGCGCTCATCAAGGGGTTGATCGACCGGATCAAGCGGGCTTTCTTCGAGATCGGGGTGGCGCTGGGGCGGTTGAAGGATCCGGCGCGGATCGCGGTGCTGGGGTATCGGTCGTTCCACGAGATGTGCGTGGGGGAGCTGGGGATGTCGGGGAGCAAGGCCGATGACCTGGTGGCGATCGCGGCGAACATGACCGCGGAGGAGGCGCGGGGGATGGGGCAGATGGGAGCGCTGTCGCTGGTGACGCTGTGCAAGGCGACGCCGGAGAACGACAGGCCGGCGGATATCGTCGATGCGAAGATTCCGCTGCCCTCGGGTGGCGTGCTGGACGTCGGGAAGGCGAGCGCGCGCGAGAGGATCGAGGCGGCGAAGGAGATCCGCAGGGCGAGCGATGCGGCGGGGACGCGCGGGGGGCGATCCGTGACTGCGAAGGAGCGGAGCACGGCGGCGGACCTGCAGCAGCGGATGCGCGCGGCGGGGCTGGAGCGCGCGAGCGTGGAGGCGAAGGCGACTCGGTCGGGGCAGCAGGCGGACCTGGCCATCACCGGGGTGCCGATCGGGGCGGTGAGCACGCTGTGCGCGGCGATCGGCGGGAGGGGGACGACGCGGCGGGTGGCGCGGTCGGTGGGGGGGCACGCGCGCTGGTCACGGGGGCAGGGGCGGCGCCCGCGCCGGGTGGCGCGGGCGCCCGGGCTGGCCTAGGTGGTGCGGAGGCCGGTGAGGCAGACCAGGGTGGCGATGGTTCGCTGGAGGGAGCGGCGGAGGTTCGGGGGTGGGTCGCAGTAGCCGAGGGCGGAGGCGACATCGAAGCAGGCCAGGACCTCGTTGGCGGAGCCGAGTGACGAGAGATAACGCTGCCGCCGCGTGCCTCCCTGCGAGCCGCTGCCTTCCGCCATGTTGAGCGCGACGCTGGCGGCGGCACGGCGGAGCTGGCGCGCGAGGTCGATGTCGCGGTGTTCGATGCGGGCGATTTCGCCGCGAATGGACCGCAGGGTGACGAGATATGCGTCGTAGGCTTCGAGCATGAGGTTCTCCTTCGCCCCGAAGCCGCAAAGCCTCACCTGAGGCCTGCCCTCGGGGCTCGTCCCCCCCCGCCGGGGAGCGGAGGACGGGTCAAGGCCGAGTTGTCGGCGCAGCCGACAACTCGCCGCGCGAAGCGCGGGCAGCCTTTACCCGTCCGAGCACCCCGGCATGCTGAAAGAGCCCGAGACGGGCAAACGTCGAAATGGAGCGCTCGACTCCGGAGCGCCCGCGACCTGGCGAGGTGCAACGCGCCGATGCTCGCCGAACGCGTCGACCCGCCACGTCCCCTCGCCTTCCCCTTCGCCTTCGCCTTCGCCTTCCCTTCCCCTTCCCCTTCCCCTTCCCCTTCCCCCTCGCCTTCGCCTTCGCCCTCGCCTTCGCCTTCGCCTTCGCCTTCGCCCTCGCCTTCGCCTTCGCCTTCGCGCGGCGCGAAGCGCCGCACCCCCTCGCCTTCGCCTTCTCGCGGCGCGGCGCCCACCCCCTCGCCTTCGCCTTCTCGCGGCGCGAAGCGCCCACCCCTTCGCCTTCGCTTCTCGCGGCGCGGCGCCGCACCCTCCGGCGTTCGCTCCCAACCACCGCGACGCCGCAACCATCCCACCGGTCCTCCCCCGTGGCGGGTGCGGGCCCGATCCGTCCGGGTGTCCTCACCGTCATGCCCGCACCCGACACTTGGGGGGCGCCGGCGCGAGGCGCGGGCGGGGGGGGGAGCGCCGGCGCGAAGCGCCGGCGGTGGGGGGCATCCCTTCTCCTTCTGCTTCTGCTTCTGCTTCTGGTTCCGGGTTCCGGCTCCGGGGGGCGGCGCGAGACCGATTCATCCCCTGCAGCTCGCCGTCCGTCGCGCCGTAGCTGCGACCGCCGCGCACGCCGGCGCCGAAGATCAGCGCGCTGGTCACTTGCCCGCCACCGAGCCCGGGCGGGCCGCGAGGGCGTCGGCGAGCGCGTCGTGGGCGTCGGCGAGAGGAGTCGCTGTCCGCGATCCGCTTTGCGTGAACCTGGCGCCCAGCGGACGCGGAGCCGCGTCTGGCCGTGTGGGCGCCGAGGCCAGTGCTTGCTCGCGTGCGGCGCGAATCAGACTCGCAGGTGGGTCGCGCGATCGAGGAGCCAGAGCGCGGCGCCGGCCTCGCAGAAGGCGGGTGCGCTGGTCGGGGCCCAGGCGTGGATGCCGGGCGGACCGAGGGTGACGCGGAGGCCGGCGGCGCGTAGCTCGGCTGCGGTCGGGTCGCCGGCGCGCTCGGCGCGCGCTGGAGCCCACGCTGCGACGAAGAGGTCGAATCGATGGACGTGCGGCGCTTCGGCGAGCATGAACAGGCAGGGGGCTCCGCGGTCATGGAGGGCCACGGCGAGTCGGTCGACCGACTTGCCGTCGTCGCTGTTGTGGAAGACGAGCGCGTCGTCCGGGGTGGCCGCGGCCCAGTGCGCGTCGAGCCACTCCAGCGCGGCGCGCGTGCCGTCGGGTCGGGCGCGGGTACCGTAGCGATCGGCCAGGGCATCGAGCGCGAGCCGGCGGCGGGAGCGACCCCCCATCCGCCCGAGGAGCGCTTCCCGCCAACAGGAGGGCCCACGGCAAAGCCGACCTGCCCGCCGCACGCGCCGCACGGCCCGGTGGCGCGCGCAGCGGCGACCTGGCCCTTCGGAGCTGGAGCCGGCTGCGCCTCCTCGTCCTCGAGCATCTCGCGCCGGATCGCGTACGGGAGCGAGATGAAGAAGACGGCCATGCAGAGAGCGAGGCCGACGACGAAGCCGCCCACGGCCCAGAGGCGGATCTCGTCGTCGGCGCCGAACGAGGACGCCATGAGCCCGGCGGTGAACGCCAGCGCCAGCACGACGAGCGCGACCACGTAGTAGCGCGCGAGGCGCTCGACCGCGCCCGAGGCGAGACCCTGGGAGAACGCTTCTGCGAAGGTCATGCGGCGGAGCTCGGCCTCGACGGCGACGCGGTAGGCGCGGGCGCGCTCGCGGACGGGGTCGGCGATCTCGGTCATGCCGCCGCAGTGCCGGCAGCTTGCCTTGCGCGTCTCGGGGCCCACCCGGAGCGGGACGCCGCACGCGCCGCAGGGCAAGGTCGGGGCCTCGAGCTCGATCACGCTGGAATGCTACCGCTCCGACGCGATGGGTAGCCGTCGGAGCGATGGAACCGATCCCGCCACTGTGGATCGCCAGCGGTCCGGGGACGGCGCCCGACCGGGCCGCGATGGTGGAGTATGTCGATGGGAAGCCGGTGGCCACGCGGGGTCATGGCTTCCACCCTCGGAGCGCGGGTCGAGGTGGTGCACGTCCAGGTAGCGGTGGTTCGAGCATCCGGGCACGACACATCGCCTGTGGTCGCGGCGAACGACGGCGCGGCGCGGTGGCCGGCGGAAGCGTCCGGGTCGCGCGCCCGCCACGGGTACCCACGTGGGTGCTCGCGGGGTGCGGTCGGGCTGCGATGGCCGCTTCCGGTGGCCCGACCGTCGTCCAGGACATGGCTCAGCCAGGAATCCAGTCGCCGGAGGCGCCCGGATTCCAGCGGTGCTTGCGGCTGCCCGGCTTGCTTCCCTGCCTGGCTCTCCCCCAGCACGCGCTTCGCGACCAGGTGCGAGATAGATGAGCGCGCTCGGGAACACGGCTCGACAGACCCTCATGGCGCAACGAGTTGGAGCCACGGGCCCCGGCGAGAGCATCGAGCTGTATGCCCGCATCCTCGCCGCGCTGGAAGACCCGTTCGCCGACGAGTCGAGGGTGCTCGCGGCGTTCGGGCTCACCCGTACGGGGTTCGCGGGGCTCCAGCAGAACTGGTCGGCGAGGCTCACGAGCGCGGGAGGCGCGAGCGATCTGGCGCGAGCGTTCACCTCCGCGTATGCCGCCGCGCGACGCGAGGGCCGCCGGGCGGGGCGCCACCACGCGTCGGGTGGCGGCTCCGAACGGGCTGGCATCGGCGACGAGGAGACGGTCGACCTGCACGGCCAGGTTCCAGCGGAGGTGTTCCCGTTCCAGGCGCCCCTCGGGTGCGGAGACGACGAGGCCGCGCCGTGGCGCTGAACGCGCGCCTGCGGCTTGGTGCGGCCCTCGGTGGCACCACGAGCGTCATCCGGCTGGAGCTGTCCGATGGGATCTCGGAGCTCTTCGAGCTGACGGTCCGCTTCCGCTCCGAGAACCCGGCGGTCCCCCTGGACCAGGTGGCCGGTGATACCGCCGAGGTGCTGCTCGACGACGAGGCGTTCGTGCGCCGGATACCCGGCATCGTCCGCCAGGTTCGCCAGCTGACCGCCGAGCCCACGGGGGTTTCCGAGTACGAGCTGGTGCTGGTGCCCGAGCTATGGCTCACGACCCGGCGGCGCGATCATCGGATCTTCCAGGACCAGACTGCCGTGCAGATCGTGGAGTCGATCCTCGGCGGCTACGACGGTCGCATCCCGGCTCCGCGCCTGCGGCTGGCGGAGCCCCACCCAGCGCGTGAATACACGGTGCAGTACGCGGAGACCGATTTCGACTTCATCGCGCGCATCCTGGCCGACGAGGGGATCTGCTGGTGCTTCGACCTCGCCGGCAACGCGGGCTGGACGCTGGTCGACAACACCACCCTGCTCGCACCACCGGAGCTGCCGCCAGTGGTGACATTCGCCGAAGCCTCGGAGCTCGCGCCCGATCGAGCGGCGGCACCTCACGTCGAGGCGCTGGAGCTGCGGGTTCGCGTGGAGACGTCGGCCGTGGCGCTGCGCAGCTACAACGAGGAGAACCCCGGACTGGAGCTGGACGCGCGCGTGGATGCAGCGGAGGCGGACCAGGTCACGCGCGAGGCGCGGCTCGAGGCGTACGAGTACGACGGGCTCTCCTTTCGCTCCGCCACCGACGGGGCTGCGCTGGCCGCGCGCCGGTTGGAGGAGGCACGGGCGATGCAGCGGACGGTCGTGTGCCGATCGAGCTTCCTCGCTTCCGCCGGCACGCGGCTGAATCTGATCGGGCACCCGAGGGAGGACGTCGATGGTGTGCTGCTGGTGCAGCAGGCGCGACTCGTCGCCTCGTCCTCGGAACGGGAGTCGTTCTTGCGACACGAGCTGGTGTGCACGCGCGCCACCGTTGCGCACCGTCCCGCGCGCCTGCCGAAACCGCGCGTCGCAGGCACGCACGTGGCGTTCGTCGTCGGGGCGCCAGGCGACGAGATCGATGTCGACGCGCTGGGTCGCATCGAGGTGGAGCTTCGCTGGGATCGTCGCGACCTCCATGCCGGCGGCGTCTCTCGCCGAGTGCGCGTGAGCCAGGCATGGGCGGGCTCCGGTTTCGGGTTCACGCTGCTGCCGCGCGTCGGCGACGAGGTGATGATCGGGTACGTCGACGGGGATCTCGACGAGCCCATCGTCGTTGGCCGCGTCCACAACGGTCGCTCTCCACACCCTCTCGCGCTGCCGCGGGACAAGACGCAGTCCGTCTGGCGCTCGCGCTCGACCCCTGGTGGCGAGGGGTTCAACCACATCCTGATGGAGGACGCGGCGGGGCGCGAGCGGCTCGAGCTCCACGCGCACCGCGACTTCCGCAGCGACACCGGACGGAGCTCGGACACCAGCGTGGGCGTGAACCACACCATCACCGTCGGCGGCAGCTCGACCACCAAGGTCGCCGGAGGTCAAAGCACCAGCGCCGGATCGGTGTCCACCTCGACAGGGCCGTACCGCGTCAGCGCCAGGACGGTGACCATCAACGCCTCGGAGACCATGGGGCTCGTCGCCGGTGACGTGCGCCGCGACAGCAGCACGAACCACTTCATCGATACCGGGGGGCTCTGGGTGAAGGCGAAGAGCATCGTGCAGCTCATCGCCGGGAAGATCCTCGCCCAGGGTGACAGCGAGGTGCGCCTCGTCTCCGGTGGCTCGTCCATCACGCTGACCCCCGGCGGAATCCAGATCAAGAGCGGCGGCGAGGTCGTCGTCAACGGCTCGGTCATCAAGCTGAACTGAGGAATCGATGAAGCTCGCCAAGCTGACGGTGGAAAGCATCCTGGGCTGCCCGGATGGCTGCTACGACTTCCTCGACGAGGCTGGCCAGCCGCTGGAGGTGGCCATCGTCACCGGCGGGCCGGCGTGCGGGAAAACGTCGCTGCTGGAGGCCATCGGGATGCTCAAGGAGAGCGTCGGGGGCTACGGGCCGGCGCCGACCCCCCGACGGATGCTGCGGCGCGGGGCGACCACGGGGCGCATTGCTGCCGCGTGGGCGCTCTCCGACGAGGAGCGTCGCTTCTGCGGTGCGCCGGCGTCGCAATGCAGCACCGAGGTGCGCATCGAGACGGTTGCCGCGCGGGTCGTCGACGCCACTGCCGACCTCGGCTCGCTGTTCGAGCACTTCGGTTCGGAGGTCGGATTGGGCAAGTTCGAGTACTTTCCGGCAAACCGAGACCTGCACGCGACGGCCGGCGTGGCCTCGGAGCCGCCGATGCCCGTGGCACTGGAGGCTCCGCTGCGGCTCGCGAAGCCTGCGGACAAGTATGGGTGCGTACACGGAACCCTGGTCGAAGCCGCGCAGGACACGGGAAACCGAGTCCTCGCAGAGCTTCGCGACAAGGGTGTGGTCCTCGGAACACCGACGACCGACCGGGTTGCCCCATACCGAGCTGCCTTGAAGAAGCTGACCGACGGCATCCGCCTGGAGGGAGTCGCCTGCCGACAGGGGCAGCCCCGGGCCACCTTCGCGCATCGCGACGGCCACGAGCTCGAGCTGGACGACCTGTCGGCGTCGCAGCGTCAGGCAGTGCTCTTCGCCACCACCTTCGTGCGCCTGGGCCTGAACGACTCCGTCATCCTCATTGACGAGCCGGAGCGCAGCATCCATCCGGGTGACCACGCCGACTTCCTGCGACGGATCGCAGGGCTCGGCGCCGGCAATCAGCTCATCGTTGCCACGGCGTCGGCAGGCATCGTGCGGGCAGCGCGGGCCAAGCAAGTGGTCGGCCTCGGTGGTGCGGGATGAGCCGACCTGCTGCCCGCGTCGGGGACCCACACATCTGCCCCTCCGTCGACCCGGCGCCGCACATCGGGGGGCCGGTGCTGCCGGCGGGGTTCGCCAGGGTGCAGATCGAAGCAAAGTCGTCCGCGCGCGCCGGCGATCTCGTCTCGTGCATGGGCGGCCGGCGCGACGCGAGCGTGGAAGGCTCGGGCACGGTCTTGATCGGCGGCAGGCCTGCCGCGCGGCTGCACGAGAAGACCGGACACGGCGGGCGCGTGATGGGCGGAGCGTGGACAGCGCGCATCGGCGGGCCGACCGTCTCGCCGCCCGGTGTGCAAGACACGGTGAAGAAGCTGGAGGAGGTCGACAGGCTGCGTCGAGAGATCGAGCGGAGGAAGAGGCGAATCGCCATCATCGACGAGAACCTGCGCCCGATGACGCCGCAGGAGGAGCTGCTGGAGGCGATCCGCAAGCTAGCCGAGCCGAGGTCCGATCCGAACCTCCCAGGCGGCGTGGACGCGGAGGCCGAAAGGCAAGGCAAGGAGTTCGCGGAACGAGCGCAGAAGGCCGAGCGGGAGAGGCTCAAGCTGGAGAACACGGTCGACGAGAGAAAGGCGAAGAAGCTCGAAGAGGAGATCCAGAAGCAAGCCGAGGCGCCACCTCCACCCCCGCCACCCCCACCTCCCAAGCCCGGTCCTGCCGTATGACACAGCGTTCGATCGCCGCCGCCACACGAACAACGAGCCCCGCGGTCTCGCCGGCGAAGCCGTCCGAGATGCGCGCGACGGCGTTGCTCAGCGTCGCGGGCTTCTTCGTCTCCGCGGGCACCGCCACGCTCCGCCTGGTGCGTGAGCCGCTCGTCCTGATGACGGGCGACCGGCAACTGGGCAGCTACGCCAACTGGTTTGCGACGCTGGCATGCGCGGTGGCGGTCCCGGCTTACGTGTGGTCGCTGCGTCGACGGACGCGTGCTCGCGTGACGCTCGCGCTTTCGCTCCTCGCACCGCTCTGGGCGGCGGCGACGTATGCATTTGCCCACGTGGGGGTCGGCGCCGGCGTGGCGTGCAGGCTGGCGATCGCCGTAGGTGGGTTCGCGACCCTGCACCTGTGGGCCGTCGCCTCCGACGTCGACCGAGCGCAGGGGGTGCGACGCCTGGGATGGCTGGCAGTCGCCACGAGCATCGGACTCCTCGTCCCGCCCTTGCTGGCGGATTCCATCTGGAAGCTGGTCGGCGCCGTGGCCGCGCCCCTGCTCGCCGCGGCAGCGCTCGTCGCGGCAGGTTTGGCCGTCATGATGCACGAGGCGCGCGACCGTGGCGCGGCCGCCAAGCCCACTGCCGGTGGCGTGGGACCCGCTTCACGGGCGGGAGCAATCGACACGTTCGATCCCGGCGTTTCAGGCTGCTGGCCGGGCTCAACCTCATGCTCGCCTTGGCCGGAGACCTGGTGCCCCAGCTCGGCTTCTTCCCGGACAGCCCGCGCTGGTCTGGCCCCGGCGTCGGCCTTGCCGGGACCGCGGCCTTGCTGGTGGTCGCAATCCCCTTGCTGCGCCGCACCCAGGTCGGCCTCGTGGCACCCTGGCCGGTCATGGTGTGCGTCGTAGCGGTGGCGACGCTCCTGGACACCACGGGAAGCGCCCTCGAAGCGTGCGACGTTGCGCTCGCCGCATCCGCTCCCGTGATGGTTGTCGCCAGGGAGAGCCTGTTGCTCGGCATGCCGGCGGCAGACCGCTTCGT
>JBBJMR010000286.1:0-11387 GCA_037720395.1 Polyangiaceae bacterium | reverse complement strand
GGGCCACGTTGCACCTGGCCCGCGCACCGCGGCCCATGCCGCTCGGTCCACTCGACGTGGAGGCCACCCTGCTGTCGGCAGGCTCCGACCCGCCGAGCGCGCGTGCCGTGCCCGCGCCGGCGCTCGGCGGCGTGGTCCTCGCCGACGTGGTCGACGGCATGGCCGTGGTGCGTCTCTGGCGCGACGGCGAGGCGACCGAGGCCGAGGCGGTCGACGAGCTCGGCCCGGTGGCGCGGGTGGAGGCAGCAGTCGCCCTGCACGGTGGGCGCACCGTGGCGGTGCTCGCCTCGGGCCCGGCGCGCCTGGGGGTGGTGCGCCTCGGACAGGGCGGTGGCCTGCTGTCGCAGGCGGCCATCGACCTCGCCGGCGATGTGCGCATCGAGGACGCCTTCTTCTCGCGCGATCTGGCCGCAGCCGGGGACGAGCGCCTCCTGGTGGCCACCAGCGCCGGCGTCGTCGCCGTCGTGGTCTCCGTCGACGGCGGCGTCTCGGTCGATGTCGACGCGGCGTTCGCAGGCGCGCAGCTGCGCGGGCCGCTTGCTGCCATCGTCGGCCCTTGAAGCGCCGCCACGCTCGGCGATGCGCGCGAGCCGGGCGGCGACGCAGCTCGGCGCTGCGACGTCGCCTTGACGCCAGCGCCAGCTCCCACGCATCGTGGCCCATGCCCGCCGCCGACGCGCCCGCCGCCGGACCCGCCGAGGGTGTGTCCGCGGCCGGGGTGGCCTCGGCAGACGGGCTCGGGGCCGCGGCATTCCCTGCGCGGCCGCGCGCGCCGCGCTGGCTGCGGCCGGTGCTGGTGGTGGTGGTGCTGGCGGCGCTGCTCGCCGCCTGGCGCACCGGCCTGCTCGGGGTGGTCACCGACGCCGAGAGGCTGCGCGACGCGCTGCGCGCACTCGGTGGCTGGGGTCACGCGGCCTACGTCGCGGTCTTCACCCTCTTTCAGCCCTTCGGCATCCCGGGGGCGGCGCTGATCGTCGGGGCCATCTACGTGTGGCCGCCGTTCGAGGCGTACATCCTGTCCTGGCTCGGGGCGATGGGCTCGAGCACGGTCGGCTTCCTGTTCGCGCGCTTCGTGGGCCGCGAGTGGATCGCGCAGCGCATCCCGGCGCGCTTCCGCGCCTGGGACGCGCGCATCGAGAAGAACGGCATCTGGGCGGCGGTGCTGATGCGCCTCGTCTTCTGGATGAACCCCTTCGTGCACGGCCTCTTCGGGCTGTCGCGCATCTCCTTCACCCACTACATGATCGGGTGCGCCATCGGATACGTGCCGACCATCGCCGCCATCGTCTGGCTCGGCGGGCACGTGGTCGAGGCCGTCGCCGAGCAGCCGTCGCGTCTCCTGCCCTGGCTGGGCGGCGTCGTGGCGCTGATCGTGGCCTGGCGCCTGTGGGCCTGGCGCAGGAAGAGGCGCGCTCAGCCCGGCTGATCCGGGGGGCCGGCGTTGCCGCGCTGCGGCGTCGTGGCGCCGACGCGTGAGGCGTGACCGGCGACGGCGCCCGTTTCCGAGCCGAAGGTGCAGGCCACGCTTCGCGCCCCGGCGCCGCCGCGCTACGCATGGCAGATGCGCAGTCTCGTTGCTTCTCTTGTGGTCACGCTGCTCGTCGCTTGCGGATCCGATCCGAGCGACTCGCCGAGCAACCCCTTGCCGAGCGGCACCGGCGCCTCGGGCTCGGGCGGCGCAGGCGCGGCCGGGGGTCACGGCGGCGCTGGCGCCAGCGGCGGCGCCAGCGGCGGCGCCAGCGTCGGCGGCGCCAGCGTCGGCGGCGGCGGCTCGGGAGTGGGCGCGAGCGGTGGCGGCGGCAGCGGCGGAGGCATCGACTGTGGTGCCTTGCAGCCCGGCGCCCCGGCCGAGCTGGTGAGCGAGGGCCAGGTAGGGCGCATCCTGCTGCGTGGCACCATCATCACACCGACCCAGGTGATCGACGGCGAGGTCCTCATCGAGGACCAGCTCATCACCTGCGTGGCGGCGAGCTGCGCCGGCGAGCCGGGTGCGGCGGACGCGTCGGTGGTGGAGACGAACGGGGTCATCCTCCCGGGCCTCATCGATGCCCACAACCACGTCCAGTACAACGTCTTCGACGAGACGGACTGGGCGCCGATGCAGACCTACTCCAACCACAACCAGTGGACGAACGAGGACCGCTACGGCGCCATGGTCGACACCAAGCAGTACCTGGGCGGCGACGGTTCCTCGCCCATCGACCTCAGCTGCGAGCTGGTGAAGTACGGCGAGCTCAAGGGCCTGGTGGCCGGCACGACCTCCATGCTCGGCGCGGCCGCTCCGGCCAACAAGGTCTGCTACGGCTCGCTGGTTCGCACCATCGATCAGTCGTCGAACGACCTGCCCGACGACAAGGTCCAGGTGGCCACCCTCTTCCCCAACACCGCCGCCGCCGACGGCGTGTGCGCGAACTTCGCGGACGGCGACACCGACGCCTGGGTGGCGCACGTCGCCGAGGGCGTGGACGCGACCGCGCTCGACGAGTTCGCCGACGTGGGCACGGTGACCACCGTCGACGGCTGCCTCTACTCGCCTAAGACGGCCATCATCCACGGCACGGCGCTGGGCGACGCCGAGCTGACCATCATGGCAGCCAACGGCATGGACCTGGTGTGGTCTCCGCAGTCCAACGTCTTCCTCTACGGAGGCGGGACCGACCTGAGCAAGACCACCAACATCCCGCTGGCCCTGATGAAGGGGATCAACGTGGCCATGGGCCCGGACTGGTCCCTGGGCGGCAGCCAGAACATGCTCGACGAGCTGCGCTTCGCCAACCAGGTCGACAACGCGGAGTGGGGCGACATCCTGGACGCCAAGGCGCTGGTGGAGATGGCCACCGTCAACGGCGCCCAGGCGCTTGGCATCTCGCAGTACGTGGGGACCATCGAGGAGGGCAAGCGCGCCGACATCCTGGTCATCGGCGGCAACACCGCCGCGCCGTACGACGCCGTGCTCGCCGCGCACCCGCTCGACGTGCGGCTGGTGCTGGTGGACGGCGTCGCGCTCTATGGCGATCCGGTTCTGAAGCCGCTGGCCCCGGCGGCGCCGGGCTGCGAGACGGTGAACGTCGGCGCCGACAAGTTCCTGTGCGTGGCCGAGGCCGGAGGCACCGCCGACAACAAGTTCGGCCAGACGTACGCCGACATCAGCTCCGAGCTCGAGCAGGCGCTGGTCGAATACGACGCGCTCGACCTGACCGAGTGGAACTTCGCGCCGCTGACGCCGCTGGTGCGCTGCGACCCCTAGCCGCGGCTGCTACTCGGCGTCGCCTCGGGCGCTCTGAGCGGCGCCGGCGCTCTCCAGCTTGCCCATGATGCGCTCGGCCTCGCCGCGCTCGTAGGCCTCGAAGAGCCGCCCCCAGTGGGTGTCACGCTTCCAGTTCTCGAAGGTCTTCTTGTCCTTGAGCGGCCAGCGGTAATAGTCGTGGTACGCCTCGCTGCCCATGATGAAGACGTTCACCAGCGGCGTGTGGAAGAACAGCTTCTGGAAGCGCTTCATCGGGCCGAACCACATGAAGTCACCGACCTTGCTGGCGCCGTTGTCGCCGACGCTGAAGCCCCAGCTCTCCCTGGAGATGTCGTCGCCGACGATCTCGATGTCGCGGGGGTCGCCGACACCCAGCCCGTCCTCGTGGGCCACGCGCACGAACTCCAGGCCCATCGGATCGAAGCCCATCATCTTCGCCGCCACGGCGTCGATGGCCACCTGATCGCTGGAGGCCAGCATGTAGTCCTTGATCACCGGGAACATGGTGCGCGGCCCGGGGCCGTTGCCGGCGGTGGTGCCGTCCATGATGGCGAAGAGGCCGCTGTGGATCTCCTTCTGGATGGCGAGGAGGTCGACCAGCGTGCGGTGGATCCAGGTGTGCGTGTAGTGCCGGTGCGTCGCCAGCAGGCCACCGAATGCGTTCTTCATGGCGCCGGTGGTGGTGGTGTAGATGTGGCACTTCACCGTCGGCAGGTGGACGATGTTCTTCCCGAAGAAGTAGTCGGGGATCTTGATCCCGTCCGGGAAGATGTGGTCGAGCACGTGCATCTTCGCCTTGGGCTTGTAGTCGACCCACTTCATGTCCTCGTCCTTGAAGTTGTAGAGGACGGGGATCTGGTACTTGCGGAACAGCGGGACGTAGTGGTTGAGGTCCTCGCCCTTGAAGGCGTTGGTGACCACCGTCTTGTTCTGGACGCAGCTGATGTCCGGGTAGCCGGCGCGCTTGAGGGCCAGGATGGTGCCCTCCATCTGCCAGGGCGTGGTGTTGGCTGCCGGGAAGGGGTAGTGCCAGCTGATGTTGTCCTTCAGGATGGTGGTGGCGCCGGGCGCCAGCGCCTCCTTCATTCCCGCCAGCTCGCAGAGGCGCTCGATGTCGGAGAGGATGGTCTCGGGCTTGACCTTGATGCCGGCGACCTTGGCGCGGGTGGGCATGGACACGGCTATGCCAAACGCCGCGCGCGCCAGCAACCTACATCCGCGCCGCGCGCGCGACGTTTCGGTGCAAGCCTGGTCGATTCCGTGAAGTTTGCGCGCAGACGGCGCCACCGACCGGCGCTGGCCCACCTTCGCGCGCCCGTCCGGTGTCGCGGCTGAAGCGGGGGAGGGCGGTGGCCGACCTTTTCGGCCCGATCAGGAGGACGCATGGCGCGCATCAGGGTTGCGGCGGGGCGGACGCTGGGCTGGTTGGGGCTGACCGCGGCGCTGCTCGCCGGTTGCGATGGTGGGGTGACCTCCGACGACGGCGCCACGCAGGCCGCCGGGGCCGGGGGAGGCTCGAGCGCCGCGGGGACCGGCGGGGGCGGTGGCCCCTGGGGCCTGAGCGTCCCGACAAGGTCGACTGCTCTTCGTCGTCGAACTCGCGATCCATGGCTGACAAGCAGGCGTTTCTCGGCGCGTCGGTGGGCGAGGCGACGCGTCGGCTGGTCAACCCGCTGTGCATCGACGCCGGCGGCCAGCCGGTCGGCCCGCAGCCCATCAGCCCGCTCGACCCGTGTCCCGCCGGGGCCGCGCGCGAGTTCAACTCATCCTCGACATCCACATCGGTGTCATCACCAGCAGCATCGGCGGCCATGGGTCGAATTCCTGCCCGGCGTCCGTCACCGAGGAGGCCTGCGGCGGGGGCCAGCACTCCACCAACGACGACAAGGCACGCCTGGTATCGCGCACGGATGCGTGCACCGGGGCCGCGGTGCCGACGTACAACGGCACCGGCTTCCTGAACTGATCCCATGGCGCAGGCGGCCCCGCCCGGGGACGGCGACGTCGACAACCTGACGGCCACGCTCGCCGACATGGTGACCGGCGCCGGCCAGATCGGCTGCGGCTACAGGCGCCGCTCGAGGCCATGCGCGGTTCCTCGCCGACCCCGAGCCGCCCGCCGCCATCGTCGTGCAGAACGCCGTGGCGACGAAGCAGGGTGTCGACGAGATGCTGCTCGCCCAGCGCGCCAGCTTCCTGCGCCGGACTCGGCGCTGGCCATCGTCCTCCTCACCGACGAGAACGACTGCTCGATCATCGAGGAGAGCTCGTACTACCTCGCGGCCCAGACCGACTCTGCCTACCACCTGCCGCCGGCACGGCAGGAGTGCGCGAGCAACCCCGGCGACCCGTGCTGCGCCTCGTGCGGCCAGGCGACGCCGGCTGGTTGCGCGGTGGACCCGACCTGCGACGCTGGCGTGCTCGACAACACGACCGACCCGCCGAACCTGCGTTGTTTCGAGCAGAAGCGTCGGTTCGGCATCGACTTCCTCTACCCGGTGGAGCGGTACATCAACGCGCTCACGCAGCCGACGCTGGTCACCAGCGCCCATGATCTGGCCGGGTCTCCGTCCGATCCCGGCGCCACGGCGAATCCGATCTTCAGCGACCTGAGCGGTGGCAACGGTCCCACGCGCGGCCCGTCGCTGGTGTTCCTCGCCGGGATCGTCGGCGTGCCCTGGCAGCTGGTGGCCAATGATCCGGACGATCCGCTGCAGGGTTACAAGCCGGCCACGGCGCTCGACTGGGGCTCCATCGTCGGTGACCCCTCGGCGTACGTCGCGCCCGGCGACCCGCACATGATCGAGTCCATCGATGCGCGGCCAGGGCTGCCGACCTCGGGGAACACCGATCCCGTCCACGGCCACGAGCGAGCCCTGCCATCCCGCGATGATCTGCAGTACGCGTGCACCTTCGCGCTGCCGGAGCCGCGCGACTGCACCGTGATGCAGACCTGCGATTGCTGGGAGGAGGGCAGCGACAACCCCATCTGCTCGGGCGCCACCGGCCAGACGCAGGTCCGCGCCAAGGCCTACCCTGGCCTGCGTCCCCTCTCGGTCATCCACGGCCTGGGTGCCCAGGGCGCCGTGGCCTCGATCTGCGCGTACGACACCACCGACCCGACCTCGCCGGTGTTCGGATATCGCCCGGCGATGACGGCCCTCGTCGACGGCCTGCGGCCCTCGCTCGGCAAGTAGACCGATCGTTCACGCGCACCGCGGTTCGCCCACCGCGGTGCAGGGTGTCGCAGCGCTCCGGCATCGGCACCCACACCGATCGGCCTGCGTTCTTCGACCACAAGCGGGGTCCAGGTGAAGGCAAGGCCTACCCGGGCCTCGCCCATGTAGGCGCTCGCTCCGCCCCTCTACAAGAGCGAGGTCTCCTGGCGCCTAAAGCCGGCGCCGGTCGTGCCGATGGGCTCTTGCAACGATGTCCACTACCGACCGCCGAACCGCACCGACATCGAGCTACCTCCGCGCAGCTTCGCTCACGGCGTGCAGCGCGCTCGCCGTCTCGCTCCTCGGCGGCTGTGCCCGGCAAGGGCTGCAGCCGGCCCTGGCCACGCCGCTGGGCACCTCGGGCGATCCGACCGCAAGCGAACACGCACCGTTCGTCGCCGCGCCGCCCGCAGGGGCGCCCGCCGCCGCGCCGGCGCCCGGCGCCGAGACCGCAGCGGAGACCTCCGAGAAGCTGCCGATCGCCTGCGCCGACCGCGCCAAGGGCGACCGCGGCTCCTGTACGCCCCCGCAGGACTTCGTGGTCCGCATCTGCGGCGGCAACTTCCCGGAAGCCGCGCTCGCCATGTTCCGCGGCGGCACACCGTGGACGCGCGGCTTCGTCAAGAACGACGTCGAGGCCTGGCAGGCCAACCGCCGCACGCGCGACGCCGCGCTCCTGCAGCGCGACGAGGAGGTCATCGTGCTCATCGACCGCACCAAGGGCTCCGGCATCCTGGTCGGTGGCGGCAGCTACGACGTGCTGCGCTGGGATGGCACCTGCGCCTCGCTGATGGCCGACGAGCTCACCATGACCCGGCCCCCCGTGTCCGCGGGCTTCGCCGAGATCCCCTGGCGGCGCCTGGACGCGCCGGTGCGCGAGGCGCTCGGCGCCGACCGCAAGATCGCCGCCGCCGATGCCGACCATAAGCGCGCTTGCCGCGGTGCCACCATGGGCGCCAAGAGCATCGCCTGCCGCAAGGCCGACACGCGGCTGGGCATGCTCGTCGTCGAGCGCATCCGTGGCGGCGCGCCGCTGCCCGCGCCCGACCTGCGCTGATCGCCGCGCTGCGCGCCTGCCCGCCGATCGCTGCGACCTGGACCGCCTCGCGCCCGGCTAGCGACGCCCGGCGTAGAGGGCGCCCTCGCCGAGCGACCAGGCGATGCGCAGCAGCTCGTTCCAGACCGGCGCGCCTCCGCGCATCGTTGGCTCGGCCACCACGGCCATCGCACCCACCGCCACCGCCAGGTCGGCGACGAAGGGGTCGTCGCAGGCGGTGCCGGCGTCGAGGATCGGGCGCCGCCCGGCGTCGCGCGCCGCTCCGGATGCGGCCAGCAGCTCGCTGACCGTGCCGGTGCGCGTCGCCTCGATGACCTGCGCGCTGGCGCCGAGGGCCGCCGCGCTCGCCGACGCCAGCCCCACGTCGAGGTCCAGGGCGCCACGCAGAGCGCGCCACCGGGCGAGCGCGTCCGCGGGGCAGGGGTCGACGAGCCAGGCGATGGCGAACCGCTGACAGAGCTCGGCGAGGGCCCTGTCGTCCGCCGCGCTGGAGCGCGGCGCCAGGGCGAGGCGCATCGCGCCGCCGACTGCGGCGGTGTCGGCTGCCGTGGTGATGGCCAGGGTGGCGTGCTCGAGCGCGCGCGCGTCGTCGGCGTCGTCGTCCGCCGGGCGCGCCGCTGCGCACACCGCCCGCGCCGTGCGCAGCGCCAGCGCGAACGTCGCCGGAGCGTGGGGCACTGCGGCCACGTGCAGCCCGCCCTCGCCCTGCCTCCCGCGGCGGAGGGTGACCCACGGGACGGGCAGGGTGCGGGCCGCGGCCCCGCCGAGGTAGCGCCAGAGCGGCAGCTCGGTGACGTCCGCCGCGGCGCGGGCGACGGCGACGGAGAGCGCCAGGACGGCGGCGGCGTCCGGCTGACCCTCGGCGCCGGCGTCGGCCTCGCGCAGCACGGCGTCGATGGCCGGCTGGTCGAGCGCGTCCATGCCGAGCAGCGCCGGGCCGAGCATGACCTCGGTGCGGCGCGCACCGCCGCCGCTCTGCTCGCTCGGGATCAGGGCGCGACCGCTGGCGTGGCTCTCGGTGCGCACCTCGACCTCGAGGGCCGCGCCGCCTCGGCCATCGCAGAGCTCGCGGGCCAGCACCGTGGCGATGATCGACATGCGCCGGTCCTCGTCGCGCGCGCCCGTGGCGTCAACGGCAGCGCGGGCGCACGGCGACCGAGACGGTGGCAGCGGAGGTGGTAAGCTCCGCGGCCCGTGGAACGTACGATCGGCGTCTTCGGCGAGGAGGTGCTGCTCTGGATCTGCCTGCTGCGCCAGTCGCCGACGCGGCCGCCTGCAGACCACGTCCACCGGCAGGCGAACTTCCTCCTCGACGAGCTCAAGCAATCACCGGCAGCGCAGGCCCTGCCGATGGTGGCCGTCGACGACGGCATGTACGCCATCGCCGCGCTCATCGACGAGACGGCCATGGCCTTCCCCGATCTCCGGCCGTACTGGGCGAGCGCGCCGCTGCAGGCCACGCGCTGGGGCACCAACAACGCCGGCGTGGAGGTCTTCGAGCGGCTCGGGCGCGTGCGCCAGGGTCCGAAGACCGTGCTCGCCACCTACGTGGCCGTGCTCGGCGCCGGCTTCCAGGGGCGCTTCGGGCTGCCCGGCGCCGACCGCTACGCGCTGGCGCAGCTGCGCCGACAGCTCGCCCTGGAGCTCGGGGTCGACGCGGACCGCGACCGGCAGGGCGGCGTGCTGCAACCGGCGCGCAAGGACACCGGTCCGTCGGCGCTCCTGCCCGGGGAGCCGTGGTGGCGGTCCTTGTGGCTCGGCTGGGTGCTGGGCTTCGGGTTGCTGCTCGGGGCCATGATCACCATGACCGTCCTCCTGGTGGAGCGGTTCGGGTGAGCGCGGCCGCCGAGATTGGCGCGGCCGTGGCGGCGGCGTCGCGCGTGCGTCCCGACGGCGACGGCGCCTATGCGCTGCCCTGGTACCTGGCGCTGGGCGAGCCCGGCTCCGGCCGGTCCACCGTGCTGCGCTCGCTGGCGCTGAGCTGGCCGCTCGGCGAGGGGCCGCACCGGCTGGGCGCGCCACAGCAGATGGCCAGCTGGTGGGTCAGCAGCGAGGCGGTGATCTGCGAGCCGGAGGCGCCGCTGGTCGGGCCGCAGGCCAACCGCGAGGCGCTGCGCGACTTCGCCGCCCGGCTGCGCGACGCGCGCCCGCGCGAGGCGGTCGACGGCATCCTGCTCTTCATCGCCGTCACCGACATCGCCGACGCCGATGATCGCGGGCTGGAGGTCTACGCACACCGGCTGCGCGGCTACCTCTCCGCGGTGGCGCTCGGCGTGCGCGGCGAGGTGCCGGTCTACCTCGTCGTCTCTCGCTACGACACCATGTGGGGCTTCGCCGAGGTCTTCCAGTGGACGCCGGAGCGGCAGCGGGAAGAGCCCTGGGGCTTCCTCCTCGCCGGCGACACCACCGCCCGCATGGCGGCGGGGCGGCTGGCGGAGGCCATCGACGGGCTCGGCGCCCGACTCGAGTCGTTTTGCTTCGCCAAGCTCTCCTCCGAGGACCTGCCCGAGGTGCGCGCCCGCGCCTTCCAGCACATCGCCGAGGCGCGGCGCTTCATCGAGAAGTTGAAGGTGGTCGTCGGCACGCTGGCCACGGAGACGGCCTTCGAGCGCGCGCCCTGGATCCGCGCGCTGGCGCTGGGCAGCGCGCTGCCGGGGGCTGGCGATCGGCCGCGCGCCGGGGTGGCGCGATTCGCGAACATGGGCCTCACCCCGACGCAGCCGCCGCACGGCGTGCGCCCCGGCGGGCTGCCCCTGCACGGCTACCTCCGCGACGTGGTGTTGCCCGAGCGCGAGCTGGTCCCCCTGCGCAGCCGCTGGCGCGACCACAAGACGGTGGTCGTCCCCTTCGTGCTCGGCCTGGTGCTGTGGCTGGCGGTGCTGGTCACCGCCCTGGTGCTGGCGCTGGAGTGAAAGCCCGCCCGCGGCCGGGCGCTCCGCCTCAGGCGTGCGCGTCCGCCCAGGGGTCGAGCCCGAAGAGGTCGACCGCATCCTCGAGGGCGCGCCGCAGCCGGCGCACGCGCTCCGGCGGGCGCGTGCTGCGCAGCAGCACCAGCGGCCCGGCCAGGGGCACGGTGCGCACCAGCGCCTTGCCGCGCGGCGTGCCGCAGACGATGCGCACGCGCGCGTCGTCCGGGCTGCGCGTCACGCGGCACAGGCCACTGGCAGCGAGCTCTTTCACCGACTGGCCGAGGGTCGCCTTGTGCACGCTGAGGGTGGCTCGCAGCTCCCGCAGCGGCACCGGCTTGCCGCGCAGGAGCTGGAGGACGGACAGCTGCAGCCCGGTCAGCCCGAGGTCGCGGCGCACCTCGTTCTGGTACGCGGTCATGGCGGCGTCGAGGCGCGCCCAGGCGCGGAGGACGTCCGTGGTCGAGGGCGGCGCGCGCCGCGGCCCCGAGGCGGGGATGAGCTCCGCGCCCAGCGACGCCAGCAGCGCCGCGTCGTGCGGTTCGGCAGGGGCATCCGGCATGCGGGTCTGCAGCGCGGGGCCATCGTGGTTCCTCATGATCCGGCGTACGGCAAGGTCCGTACCGAAGCGCCTCCGCTGCCCTACGGGCGGCGCGCGCGATCGAGAGCCCTCGGACCGCACGTGCATGTGCGCCGCACGTGCGGGGGCGCGTTCCTGACCGTGCGCTCGGCGCCGAGGGCATCAGCGCCGAGTCGCGCCCGATGTGTCGTCGCGGTGACAGCGGCTCAGTCGCAGGTGCGGAAGCCGGCGCAGTCGTCCGGGCAGGTGGTGCAATACACGCAGCGGGCGGCGGCCTCGTAGGTCGAGGCGCCCCCGGGGTTGTTGTTCACGCAGTCCGACTTGCAGTCCAGGTCGGCGCCGCAGATGGTCACGCACTCGTCGATGGCCACGCACGCGG
>JBBJMR010000285.1:0-11451 GCA_037720395.1 Polyangiaceae bacterium | reverse complement strand
TGGTTCACGGCCACCGTGCCGTAGCGCAGCTCGAGCAGGGCACGGTCCAGCCCACCGGCCAGCGTCTCGTCCTCGGAGAGCAGCGGGTGGGCGATGAGCATGGCGTTGAGCGTGCCCCAGAGGCGCTCGTTGCAGAACCGGGTCGCCTCTTGCAGCATCTGCAGCGGATCGTCGGAGCCGATGGTGACCACGGAGAGGATGGAGCAGAACGGCTCGGTGCGCAGCAGCGGCTCGTCGGCGGCGCGGGGGTCGACGTCGCGGATCACCGTCCACGGCAGCGGAGCAGGGAGCCCGTCGGGGCGCGTGGCCCCGGGGTCGCCGGTGTCACCGATGCACCGCACGTCGTCGCGACCGGCGGTGAGCCGCGCCCAGCGCTCGGCGGCGCCGGGGTAGTACGCCGGGCGTGGAGCCACCGCCGACAGGGCCTTCTCGATCATGCCGAGGAAGAGGTCGCGCTGCGCCCAGCCACGCGGCAGGACGAGCATCTTGGCGGCGTTGCAGTTGAAGGAGGCGTTGTTGGTCACCTGGCTGGCCACGTTGCGCGCCTGGAACCAGAGCTCGTCCTTGTCGTAGAGGAAGGGGATGACCACCACCGGGCTGACGTTGCCGAGCTCGGAGGTGATCGGCCTGGTGAACAGAGGCCGGCCCTCGGCGCGCCGCGCCTCGCGCTCCGCGCCGCGTGGTCCCCAGACGATGGAGTCGTGCGTCTCGTTGGAGCCGGTGACGTGCACGTCGGCGATGCCCGGGTGCTGCACCATGTACGCGCCCTCGTCGGGGCCGCCGTAGACCACGCGGAGCAGCCCCATTTCGACGAGCGGCGCGAAGCCGCGGAGGATGAAGTCGCCCAGGTAGTCGTTGACCGGGCTCATCTTGAGCAGCACCACGCGCCCCTCGACGAAGAGCTTGTAGAGCGCATCCATGGGCCCGATGCTGGCCACGTTGCCCGCGCCGAGCACCAGCGAGACGGCCCCCTCGGGCTCGCTCTGCCGGTAGAACAGCGCCTGGTGGGCGGTCACGTCGTCGCGGCTGACGCCCTCGGTCATGTACACGTCGGCGCTCGAGCCGCGCATGAGCAGCCCCTCCACGCCGCGCTGCGGGATGACGCGCGCGAAGACGCGACCGTCGTCGCGCCTGACGATGGCGCCCTGCGGCAGGAGCGGCCTGCCGAAGTCGGCGATCTCGCGCAGGCCGTCGACGAGCTGGCGCGCGTTGGCGACGGTCGGATAGGGCCCGGCGATCCACTCCTCGCCGGAGGCCGGCGACGCCGGGTCGATGCCCTTGGCCGCGCAGGCCACCGCGACCTGCTCCCGGGCGCTCGCCAGCAGCAGCGGCAAGCACCGCTCGAGCAGCTCCGCTTTTTCCTTGGGGGGCATGCGCCCGAACGTTCGCGCCGCGGCGCCGAGCTCCTCCACCGCGCGGTCGACCTCGCTCGCCGTCGAGGGCGCGGGACGCGGCACCGTGCGCTGCGGTGGCGCGCCGGGCGCGCCGGCGAGGGGCGCATCGGTCGCCGGCGACGCGGGCACGGGCACGGGCACGGGGATCGAAGCCTCGGCGGTCGCCTCGGTCGGGGATGCGGGGCGGCGCTCCGCCGGCGCTCGAGGGGGCGACCATCGGACCTAGGAGTAGCGCGTCGGGGTGGTGGGTCGCCACACCTCTCGGCAACCGCGTTCCCGTCGCGGGCGTGGGCGACGATACTGCCGCCATGCCCGTGCGCCCGGAGATCGAGGCCGCCATCCGCCGCGCCGCGGAGCGGATGGTCGCCGATCTCCTGGCGCCTCGCCGAGCACGGCGCCGTCGTGGAGGAAGTGGCCGAGCCCTGGACGCGGGTGCGCCGGCGCGCGCAGAGCCTCGAGCGGCTGGCCGCCGAGGTGCTGGCCGCGCTCGCGCAGCACGACGGCGTCTGGTCGGCGCCATCGCACGGGACCTGGGCGCCACCGCCCGCGAGCTCACCGCCCCTGACTGGTTGCTCGCCCGCGGCCAGGTGCGACGCACCGGCGAACGACGCGGGGCGCGCTATTTCCCGGTCCGGGCGGCCCCGGTGCGCGGCGACAGGAAGCGGCCGGCGCCCGCCCGCCGCCGAGGCGAGACGGCGCGAGGCAAGGCGGAGACCCGCGCGGGCGCCGCGCCCGAGCGCCGAGCGCCGCGGAAGGAAACGCGACCCGCAGCGGTCCAGCGCGCGCAGCCATCGTCGCGCAAGGGCAGACGGGCGCCACGCCGCAGCGGTGACGGGACCCCGCCGCCTCGATTTCGCGGGCGCGCAGGCGCGGGCACGGTGCCGACGCGACGCAGAGCTGCGGAGCCGCTTGGCGGATGCACCGGCCCTTCAGGAGCGCCCCATGGGCCGTGGCTCGTCCTTGCTTCGTCGTTCTCGTGAGGCCTGTGCGGCCGCCTTCACCGCGGTGACCTTCGCCACCACGCTGGCCACCGCGCAGCCCGCGCCGGAGCAGCCGCAGCCGCTCCCGCCCCCCGCGCAGCCACCGCCACCCGCCGCGCCGCCCCCGCCGGCCGCGCAGCCGGCGCCGTTGCCTGTCGCCCAGCCCGCGCCGCAGCCGCAGCCTGCGCAACCGCCGCCGGGATACGGACAGCCGGCACCGGGGTACGGGCAGCCCGGGTACGGTCAGCCGGGGTACGGGCAGCCGCCTCCCGGGTACGGCCAGCCGCCGCCCGCGTACGGGTACGGGCAGCCGCAGTATGGCGGGCAGCCGGGCTACGGGTACGGACAGGGACAGCCGCCCGCGGGCCCGCCGCCTCCGCCGCCCCCGGCGGAGCCGACCTGCTGCCGCTGGTCGGTGCGCTTCGATCCCTTCGACCTGCTCTTCGGCCGCCTCTCCTTCCAGGGCGAGGTGGCGATCATCGGCCCCCTGGCGATCGAGATCGAGCCGAGCTGGATCTGGGGCACGCCCTCGGAGGAGATGGACGAGAAGGGCTGGGCCATCGGCGCCAACGTGGGAATCTACTTCGACCGCCCGTTGCGCGGCTTCTACCTCAAGGGACACATCGGCTACGAGTCATTCGAGGCCACCTTCACGCCGGACATCAACTTCGGAGGCGCAGCGCCGCCGGCCGGTGTGGCGCTGAGTGACACCGAGCGCGTGCAGTCGGCCATCGCCGGGCTGATGATCGGCAGCAACACGATCATCGGGCCCAGCGGCGGGCGCCATGGCGGGTTCATCCTCTCCGGAGGCATCGGCCTGGGGGTCGCGCTCGCCGAGCCGGTCGAGCTGACCGTGACCATCCCGGGCAACGATCCTTTCACCAGGGTCTACTACGACGGCATCGGCAAGTTGCAGCTGATGGGTTCGCTCGGCCTCGGCGTGGCCTTCTGATCGAACGACGCCTCGCGGCTGCGGCGTCACCTCTGACCGAAGGGCGCCGCGCCTCGCCTGGCTGCGGGCCGGACCGTTGACAGGCTCGCCCGGGCAGCGAATCGTGCCTGCCATGCGCACGCAACGACCGCCGCGGCCTGCGCTGCGGCCGTTCGTGAGCCTCCTCTGGGCCCTGGACGAGACGGACGCCGAGGCCGCAGCGCGGCCGGCGCGCGAGCGGGTGCTCCCCACCGGGCACATGCACCTGGTGGTGCGCTTCGGGGAGACACCGCTGACCTTGCTGGGCGAGGACGGCGGCGGAGCGCGCCACGTGGTGGGACACGCCATCGTCGGCGGCGCGCGCGCCTCGGCGTACCTGCGCGACGTCTCCCGGCCGGTGCGATCGGTCGGCGCCCGGCTGCACCCCGGCGCCGCCGAGCTGCTGTTCGGCGTGCCCGCCGGCGAGCTCTGCGAGCGGCACACGCGGCTCGAGGACCTGTGGGGGCAAGTTGCAGTCAGCGCGCTGCGCGAGCAGCTCGCCGCCGCGCCCGACCCCACCGCGCGCCTCGCCCTCTTCGAGGCAGCGCTGGAGCGACGGCTACCGCGCGTGCGCGGCGTGCACCCGGCGGTGGCGCAGGCGCTGCGCGGCTTCGGCGAGGGGAGCGACGTGGCGCGCGCCGTCAGCGACAGCGGGTACAGCCACCGCCACTTCGTGGAGCTGTTCCGCGCCGCCGTCGGCCTGGCGCCGAAGGTCTACTGCCGGGTACTGCGCCTCTCGCGCGCGATCTCGCTGCTCGGCGCCGACGCGCGCGCGCGCTGGGTCGACGTGGCCATCGACGCCGGATACAGCGACCAATCTCACTTCATCCGCGACTTCCGGGAGATGACTGCGCTGTCGCCCGGCGACTATCGCACCCGTGCGCCGCAGGCCGGCATGCACGTCCCCGTCGCGGACAGCGCGCCGCGCGCCTGGCGAGCGCGCTGACCGCCCACCGCCCCTCGGCCGCCCGCGGTACGCTGGCGCCATGGAACTTCTTGCGCGCTGCGCGGTGCCCTTGGCCTGTGTCGCCCTCCTCGCCTGCTCGGCCAGTCCGGACGACGACTCGCCGACCGGCGCCACGAGCGGTCCGTCGGCCACCAGCGGCAATGGCGGCGAGGCGGGGAGCGGCAGCGGAGAGGGAGGCGCCCTGGTCGGGTCCGGCGGCGCGGGCGGCTTCGGCCCGTGCGAGCTGTCCTGCTCCGGCGACCTCCACAGCGTCGTCGACTGCAACGGCGCCGTCGTCACGGCGTGCCCCGACGACCAAGGCTGCGCGCCGGGCGGCGTGCATCCGGCCTGCGACGCCGCGGTGGCGTCGGAGAGCACGGTCGGGTGCGAGTACTACACCCAGATGCTCGGCTACGGCTGCTTCGCGGCCATCGTCGCCAACACCTGGAGCCCCCGGTGACCGTGAACCTCGAGGCGGGCGGCGCCACCGACGCCGCCGCGTTCGCGCGCATCCCGAGCGGCAACGGACAGGCGCTCACCTACGCGCCGCTGCCCAACGACCAGATCCCGCCCAACGAGGTGGCGCTCGTCTTTCTCTGGCCGGGCGGCCCGGGCGGGGTGGCGCCGCCGTCGACGACGGCCGCCTTCCACATCACCACCTCCGCGCCTGTGGTGGCCTACGACATCGACCCGTACGGCGGCGGCCCGAGCGCCGTCACCAGCGCCACCCTCCTCATCCCGACCTCGGCCTGGGGGACGAACTACATCGCCGTCGCACCCTGGCCCTTCGGCACCAACTCGCAGAACCCGCGCCTGACGCTGACCGCCGCCGAGGACGCCACCGACGTGACCATCAGCCCGGTGGTCGACATGCTCGGCGGCACCCTCGACGGCGCCGCGGTGCCCGGCACGGCGGCCGGGGTCCCCGTCACCTATTCGATGAACAAGGGGCAGACGCTCCGCTTCGAGCAGGAGGCGGAGCTGACCGGGAGCGCGATCGAGTCGACCAAGCCGATCGGCATGGTCGGCAGCTCGGGGTGCATCAACATCGACGCCTGCTGCTGCGACGGCGCCCACCAGCAGATCCCGCCCATCAAGGCGCTCGGCAACGAGTACGTGGGCGTCCGCTACCGCAATCGCGTCGACGGCATGGAGGAGAGCCCCCCGTGGCGCGTCGTCGGCGTCGTCGACGGCACGACGCTGACCTACGAGCCCGCCACCCCCGCGGGCGCGCCCACCACGCTGTCGCTCGGCCAGGTGATCGAGTTCCGCTCCTCCGGTCCGTTCGTGATCCGGAGCCAGGACGAGGACCACCCCTTCTACCTCGCCGCCTACATGACCGGCGGGGGCGACTTCGGCGACGCCGGGGATCCGGAGTTCGTCAACGTCATCCCGGCGCTCCAGTACCTGCCGAACTACGTCTTCTTCGCCGATCCGACCTACCCGGAGACGAACCTCGTGGTCGTGCGCCGGAAGGCCGGCGACGGGATGTTCAAGGACGTCACCCTGGATTGCGCCGGTGTGCTGACCGGGTGGCAACCGATCGGCGCGACCGACTACGAGCTCACTCGATTCGATCTGGTGAGGTTCGACTTCGCGCCCCAGGGCAACTGCGACAACGGGCGCCGCGAGATGAAGAGCGACGCGCCCTTCGGGCTCACGGTGTGGGGGTGGGGCACCTCGGCGGCGCAGTTCACGTCCACCTACGTGAGCTACGCCTACCCCGCCGGCGCCGGCGTGCAGCCGATCAACCAGGTCGTGGTCCCGCCCGTGCCGAAGTGATCACCAGCCGCGCGGCGGCAGGTAAGATTCATCCAATCCTGCCGGGCGCTGCGTGGGCATGCTCCGTCAACCAAGGGAGCACGCCCATGAAGATCATCGAGATGTTTCCGTACCTACGCGTCCAGAACGCCGCCAAGGCCATCGACTTCTACAAGCAGGCATTCGGGGTCACCGAGAAGTTTCGCCTCGTCGAGCCGAGCGGGCGCATCGGCCACTGCGAGCTCGAGTTCGGCACCGCCACGCTGATGGTCTCCGAGGAGTATCCGGAGCTCGGCATCGTCGGGCCCGCGTCGCTGGGGGGCACCACGGTGAGCATCCATCTGCACGTCGACGACGCCGACGCCGCCATTGCCCGCGCGGTGGAGCTGGGCGCCAAGGTGACCCGCCCGCCGCAGGACCACTTCTACGGCGAGCGCTCGGGCACCGTGCGCGACCCGTTCGGGCACGACTGGCTCATCGGCCACGACATCGAGGACGTGTCGCCGGACGAGATGCAGCGCCGCTACAACGAGGCGATGAAGGCCTGACGCTTCTCAGAAGGTGCTGATGGAGATGCAGTAGTCCGAGTTCTCGTCGCCGTTCTTGCCGATGACCCGCGCCCAGTAGGTGCCGGGGGTGAGCGAGAATGCGGAGAGGAACTCGTCGTCGCCGGTGGTGTAGGCGCCATCGACGAAGGCCAGCGTCTTGGCGGAGTAGACCTCGACGTCCAGGTCGCCGAAGTAGCCGTCGAACAGGACGTCGACGAAGAAGCCGTCGAAGAGGTCGAACTCGAACCAGTCGGCGTCGTTGCTGCAGATGCTCAGCCCGCAGTAGGTGATGTCCGTGAACAGCTCGGGGGCCAGCGCCGAGGAGTTGTTCGGCTCCAGCCAGTCCGCGCTGCACGGGCACTCGCCGCAGTCCCAGGCGCAGCTGCCGCAGCTCTCGTCCTTGTCGCACCAGAAGTCGCCGCACGTCGACGGGCAGGCGCCGCAGTCGCTGGCGCAGCTCCAGCAGCTCTCGCTGGCGTCGCAGGAGAAGTCGCCGCAGACCGGCGCGCAGGCGCCGCAATCGGAGGCGCAGCTGCCGCAGGTCTCGCTGCCGCTGCAGGTGCCGTCGCCGCAGCTCGCCGCGCAGGCGCCGCAGTCCAGCGGGCAGTTGCCGCAGGTCTCGGCGCCCCCGCAGGTGCCGTCGCCGCACGACGGTGGGCAGACGCCGCAGTCCGCCTTGCAGGTGGCGCAGTTCTCGCCGCCGTTGCAGCTGGCGTCTCCGCAGGAGGGCGCGCAGGCGCCGCAGTCCGCCGCGCAGGCGCCGCAGTCCTCGACCGCATCGCACTTGCCGTCGCCGCAGTGCGAGGCGCAGGCGCCGCAGTCGGCGGCGCAGTCGGTGCAGCTCTCGGCGACGCCGCACGTCCCGTCGCCGCAGACCTCGCAGGCGCCGCAGTCCTCGGCGCAGCTGCTGCAGCTCTCGGCGCCGAGGCACTGCCCGTCACCGCACGAGGACGCGCAGCAGTCCTGGGCGCAGCTCGCGCAGCTCTCGCTCTCGTCGCAGCTGCCGTCGCCGCCCGCTGACGTCGGGCCGGCGCCGGCCCCGGTCGGGCCGTCGTCGTCGTCGTCTCCGTCGTCGTCGCTGGAGCCGGCGGCGCCGCTGCCGCTCGTGCCGTCATCGTCGTCGTCGTCGCCAACCATCACCGGGTCACCGCCCTGCGTGCAGGAGGCGACCAGGGACACGACGGCCAGGAGGGGGGCGAGGACCAGCAGGAGAGATCGAGAAGCCACGCGAGCTGCCAGAGCAAGGCGTGGGCCCCGCGCACTCTTCAGGCATTTGCGCGGAAATGTGTGCGGACCGGGGCCAAGGTGCGCACTGCACTCGTCACCCTTGCTGCATCCAGTGTCCACCGGAGCGCGACGGAGAGGCGCCGGCGACGGGAAGGTGGCGCCCGCTCGCGCGGGGGCGCCGGGCCGGGGCGGTCGATCGCGATCGGGTGGCGGCGCGCGCGCCTCGCATGATCCCGCGCGCTTGCGCCGGCGGCGCGCCCGGCACGCCGGCTGCGATGCGCACCTGCCGAGGAGCGTCGCATGAAGGCCAGCCACCGAGACGACCACCAGACATCCGTGACCTTTTCCCTGACCGAGCTGATGCACATGGAGACCGAGCGCCTCCACGACGAGGAGCTGGCGCGCGCGCGTGAGCGCGAGAGCCGCGCCCGCGAGGAGCGGCGCGCGGCGGCGCGGCGCCGGGAGCAGGAAGAGGCAGCCGTCGCTGCGTCGGAGCAGGATCGCAGCGCGCGCCTGCGCGAGGAGGCGACGCAGGCCGCGCGGCGCGCCGCCGAGCAGCAGGCGGTCATCGAGGTGTCGCGCATCGAGGCCGCGGGCAAGGCGCGGCTCGCCGCGGACGAGGCCACCCGCGCGCACGAGCTGGCGCTGCTCCGGGCGCGGCGCGAGGGCGCCGCGGGGCGCTGGCGCGTCGCCTTCGCCAGCGTGACCGCCGCGGCGCTGCTCAGCCTGGGCGCGCTGCTCTGGAGCGGCCACACGGACGCGGTGGCAGCGGGCGCGGCGGTCGCGCGCGAACGCGGCGCGCGCCAGGTCGCCGAGGAGGCACAGGCGGCCGCCGGGCGCGAGGAGGCGGCCGCGCTCGCGCGCCGTGAGGCCGGCGTGCGCGCGCGCGGCAGCCGTCGGCGCCGAGGCGCTCGGCGCCGGCACCGAGACGGCACGTCGCGCGGCGGGCGCCGACCCGGCGACCGCGGCCCGCATGGCGGCGTACCGCGACGCGCTCGACACCTGGCAGGGTCGCGTCGAGGGCCTGGAGCGCGAGGCGCATCGCGCGGAGCTGGAGGCGCTACGACGCTCGCTGCCCCCATCCAGACCGGGCGCCGCCGGCACAGCGGCGGTGCGTCCGCCGGGGTCCCGCGACCGCGGCACCTGCAACGACCCCGGCGATCCCCTGTGCGGCCTCGACGGGCGCCCGCTCTGATTGGCGTGCCACGCGCGGGTCGCAGTGACGTTCCTGCGCCGCCCGCGCCGTGAGACGCTCGAAGCCCGCGCATGGGCAAGGACGTTCCCAGCACGCAAGCGCACCGCGCACCGGCGCGCCCCCCTGCGGCCCGCCGCCGGCCGGTGCTGGTCGGCGTCTTTCCCGCGCAGCACGCCCTGCCCCTCCCCGACTCCGGGGCCGTGGTCGGCCGCGCGTGGCTGGCCGACGCCGGCCTGCCCGACGCCGAGGTGTCGAGCGCGCAGCTGCGCTTCGATCGGAGCGGCGGCACGCTGCGCGTCGCCGACGCCGGCTCGCGCAACGGCAGCTGGCTCGACGGCGCCCGCCTGGCGCGCGACGAGCTGGTCCCCCTCCCGGACGGCGCGGTGCTGCGCATCGGGCGCACCCTGCTCGTCCACCGCGCGGCGCTGGAGGGCGCGATGGAGCCGGCGCCGCCGCTGGGCGGCCTGGTGGCGCCGTTCGGCGCGCGCGATGCGGCCGCCGCGCTCGCTGCGCTGCCGGCGACGGCGCCGCGCAACGTGCTCGTCGAGGGCGAGACCGGCGTGGGCAAGGAGTTGCTGGCGTGCGGTGGCCGCCGCGCTCGGGCGCGCCGCCCTTCGGCGCGGTGAACGTGGCCGCGCTGGCGCGGGGCGTGTTCGAGTCGCAGCTCTTCGGCCACGTCGCCGGCGCCTTCTCCGACGCGCGCCGCCGGCGCCAGGCCTGGCGGTGAGCAACGAGGGCGGCACGCTCTTCCTCGACGAGATCGGGGAGCTGCCGCTCGACCTCCAGGCCGCTCCTGCGGCTGCTGGAGAACCGCGAGGTGCTGCCGGTGGGCGCGCACCGCGCCGTGCCGGTCGACCTGCTGGTCGTCGCCGCCACCAACCGCCGCCTGGAGGAAATGGTCGTGCGCGGGGAGTTCCGTCGCGACCTGCTGGCGCGCCTGGCGGCAGCGCGCCTCGCCATCGCGCGCTGCGCGAGCGGCGCGACGACGTGATGGCGCTCACCCTGGAGCTGGCCGCGCGCGCCGGCATCGCCCTCTCGCCCGCCACCATCGAGGTCGAGGCCGCCGAGCGCCTCCTGCTCGAGCCCTGGCCAGGCAACGCCCGCGACCTGTCCGCGACACTGACGGCGGTGGCGCGCATCGACCCGGCGCCGGGTCTGCGCGCCTGGGCCCTCGACGAGGTGCTCGGGCCGCGCGCCGTGACCGAGGCGCCGCTGCCGCGCGCGACCGCCGAGGCCGCGGTGGCGCAGGCCGGGGGCAACGTCACCGCGGCGGCACAGGCGCTCGGCGTCTCGCGCGGCAAGCTGCTGCGCGTGCGCAAGACGGACAGGAAGCGGTAGCGCGCGCAGCGTGCTCGAAGCGGACAGAAATGCGTCCGCGCGCTGCGGGACCCACGCGGACAGGAAGCGCTAGCGCGCGCAGCGGAAGCCGATGCTGCGCCCGCGCGCCGACGGGGCGCTGGGGAAGCGGCGGGCGGCGCGCACGTCGGCAGGCTCGGTGGTGTCCCATCCGCCACCGCGAAGCACGCGCCGCGAGTCGCCGCAGTCGGGGCTGTCGTGTGCGCAGTAGGCGCTCGCCGTCCACTCCCAGACGTTGCCGGCCAGGTCGAGCACACCCTCCGGAGTGGCCCCCTCGACGTAGCGGCCCACGTCCGCAGTGGCCGGCGCGGCGTCGTCGCGATCGTGCATGGCCGGCCACGGCCCTTTCCCGACCCGCGCGCGCGCCTCGCCGAGCATGCGGCTGCACTCCGCGCCGCAGGCATTGAGCCGGGCCTCCGATGGCGGATCGTCGCCCCAGGGAAAGGTGCGCCGTCGCGGCCCGCGCGCGGCCAGCTCCCACTCCGTCTCGGTCGGCAATCGCTTGCCGGTCGAGGCGCAGTACGCCGAGGCCTGCGACCAGTCCACGCAGTTCATGGGGTGCTCGGGCGCCTGCGGCCCGTTGCAGAACTGGCTCTCGAAGGCGCGACCGTTCGGGGTCAGGCCCTCGAAATCCACGGTGCGTGGCGCGCCGCAGCCTGCGCACGCCGCGTAGGCGCGCACCGACACCTCGGTGACGTCCATGCAGAACGCCGCCACATCGCCGAGCCGCAGCGGCGTCTCGTCGGTCGGCGTCTCGCCGTCCGCCGGTGAGCCCTCCGCGAACGGTGCTCCGGCGATGCGCACCATCCCAGCGGGGCACGACCCATCGACCACGCCGCGTGGACCGGCCAGCGCCACGCCGACCACCGCCGCGGCCGCCGCGGCCATCAGCGCGCCGGCCACCCGCCGGCGCCGCCCCACGGCGCCAACCGCGCGCGAGGGCGCGGCGGCCGGCGGCGCATGCAGCGCGGTCTGCGCGACGTCCATCGCGGCCACCGCGCGCACAACGCCGACGTCCCTGTCCGTGTCCGTGTCCGTGTCCGTGTCCGTGTCCGTGTCCGTGTCCGTGTCCGT
>JBBJMR010000284.1:0-11465 GCA_037720395.1 Polyangiaceae bacterium | reverse complement strand
CGGCCGCAACACCAACGGCGCGCAGTGGTACATCACCGAGGGGCCGACGCCGCACCTCGACAACAAGCACTCCGTCTTCGGCAAGGTCGTCCAGGGTCATGACGTGGTGAAGAAGATCGCCAACACCCCGACGTCGCGCGACCGGCCCACCACCGACGTGGTGGTGAACAAGGTCGAGATCTTCCGCCAGTAGCCCCGGCGCGGGCCTCGGCGTCACCGCCCGGCCGCAGCGTTCTGGGTGGCCCAGCCGGCCCGCGGCGTCACGCCGCGGGCCGCTGCTCATTTCGGTGACCGCCGCTTCCAGCCGGCGAGGTCGTCGAGCGCCTTCTTCACCGCGCGCTGACGCGCCGCGCGCAGTGCCTCGGCGAGCGCCGTGCGCGTGGCCGCGTCCAGTCCCCAGGCACGACCGGTGCGCTGCAGGGCGACGTCGATGTCGTGCAGCTCGCCGAGTCGCTTCTGCATGCGCGCGGCGTGCTTGGCGTCCGTGGCCACGCCCCGCGCGGCCAGGCGTGGCACCTCGCTGGCCAGCGTCCCGCCCCGAGCCGGATCCATCCCGGCGCCCGTGTCCTTGTCCAGGTCCGTGCGCTTGCCCGTGTCCGTGTCCGTGTCCGTGCCCGTGCCCGTGTCCGTGCCCGCGTCCGTGCGCTCCACTAGCGGCCCGAACAGCTCCGCGGTGTAGCGCAACCGCTTGAAGCGGATCCGTAGCGTGTGCATCGCCTCCGCATCGGCGGCGTCGAGCGCGGAGACGTCGACCTCCTTCCCGCGGTGCAGCAGGTCGTCCCCCGGGCGCTCGCGCCACGGCAGCCCGAGCTGCGTGTGCGCCTTGTCCAGCGCCGCCTCGGCGACCTCGGCGAGCGGCGCGCGTGCCCGGCGCTCGTCGGCGAGCACCTTCTCCAGGCGCGCCAGTGTGTCCTCCAGCGTGCCCTTGGCGGCGCCTCCGCCCTCGCCGGAGCGCGTCGCGTCCTCGCGCAGCTCGCGCACCGCCCGCGCACGCAGGCTGCGCTGGTGGCGCAAGCGCCGCTGGGCCCAGGCGTCGACCCGCGCGCGCGCCTCGGCTCCGAGCTCCAGATCGGCCAGCGTCTCGGCCAGGACCTCCTCGTCACGCAGCGGCCCGGTGGCGTCGGCGAAGCGCTTCAGGTCGGCGCCGATGGCGCGCATCTTCTTCTTCGGCCAGGGGCCGCGTAGCGCGCGGAGCACGGTGCGCAGCCGTCGCAGTGCGACGCGGTAGTCGTGCACCGCCTCGGTGGCGTCCGGTCCCTCCGGCTTGGCTCCTCGCCGGTCGGTCGCGCGCGGCGGCGCCCGGTCTCCAGGACGGGCGGCACGGCCGCGCGCACGGCGCGATCAGCGCCGCCAGCGCCGGAACGACCGCCTCGTGCGCGCTCACGCTGCTGCCCTCGCTTCGCTCGGCCGTCGCTGGGCCGGCGCCGCGGTGCTCGCTCCGCTCCGACCGTCCCCGACTCACGTGCGGCTCACCACCACCGCCACCACCGCCCGGCGCCCGGTGCGCGCCTCGATGGTGCGGCGCGCGGCCAGGCGCGCCACCTCGCAGATCTCGTCCTCGCTGCGCCCCTCCCGGGCAGGGGCTCCTCCACGGCGCGCGCCACCGCCAGCTCGGCGGCGCGCGCCGTCTCCTCGTCGCCGGGATCGAGCACCCCGCGCGACACCACCCGCGGCGTGGCGCGCGAGACGCCCGAGGCGTCGAGCACCAGCGCCACCACGGCCATGCCGCCGCGCCCGATGCGGGCGCGCTCGCGCAGGACCTCGTCCGCCAGCGGCTGAGCCGCCTGGGTGGAGACGCGGCCCACCGGGGCCCGTCCGACCACGCGCGGTGCCCGCGCCGCCCCGAGCTCGATCACGTCGCCGTTCTCCGCGACCAGCACCTCGCCGACGCCGAGGTCAGTGGCCATGGCCGCGTGCCGCTCCAGGTGGTGCCGGGTCCCATGCACCGGCACGAAGGCGCGCGGGCGGGTGAGCTCGATCATCCGCGCCTGCTCGTCGCGGTGGGCGTGCCCGCTGACGTGCACGCTGCGATCCTCGAAGCGCGTGACCAGCTCCACGCCGAGGCGCAGGAAGTCGCCCATCATCGCCATCACCGGCCGGTCGTTGCCGGGGATGATGCGGCTGGACAGGATGACCGTGTCGCCCGGATCGAGGCGCAGCCAGGGGTGGCTGGCGGTGGCCAGGCGCGCCAGGGCCGCCGGCGGCTCGGCCTGCGTCCCGCTGGCCAGCGCCAGCAGGCGCTCCGGCGGCAGCTCGCGCGCCTGCTCCGGTGCGACGAGCAGGTCGCTCGGCCAGGCGAGGCGCCCCAGCGCGCGCGCCACCTCGGCGTGGGTGTTCATGCTGCGCCCCAGCAAGCAGAGCCGCCTGTGGTGGCGGCGCGCGATGTCCCCGAGCAGCGAGAGGCGCTGCACGTTGGACGCGAAGAGACCGATGACCACGCGGCCCCTGGCGCGCCCCACCAGGGCGTCGAGCGCATCGCCCACGCCTCGTTCGCTGCCGGCGAGGCCCGGCGCATCGCTGCCGGTGCTGACGGAGAGCAGGCGCCGCACTCCCTCGGCCCCGAGCTCGGCCAGGCGCGCCTCGTCCGTCACCTCGCCGTCGGGCGGCGTGGGGTCGAGCTTGAAGTCGCCGGTGTGCACCACCGTGCCGGCGTCGGTGCGGATGGCCAGCGCGGTGGCGTCGGCGATGGAGTGCGTGACGCGCACGTGCTCCACCGAGAACGAGCCGACGGCGTACGGCGCGCGGGTGCCGACGCGCCGCAGATCGAGCGTCGCCGGATCGAGGTCGTGCTCGCGCAGGCGACGGCGGATGAGCTCCAGCGCGTGCGCCGGCGCGAACACCGGCGCGTTCACGGCGCGCAGGAGGTACGGCAGCGCGCCGATGTGGTCCTCGTGCCCGTGCGTGATCACCACGCCACGCAGCCGATCCTTGCGCGCCACCACCCAGTCGAAGCGCGGGTGCACCACGTCGATGCCCAGATCGTCGGCGGGGAAGGTGACCCCGCAGTCGACGAGCATCACGTCGCCGCGCTGCTCGATGGCCAGGCAGTTCATCCCCACCTCCCCCAGGCCACCGAGCGCGAGCACGCGCACGGTGCCGCTGTCTGCGGGCGGGCCGCTGCTGGCGTCGCGGCCGTCTTCCACGAGCCGGCCAGCATAGCCGCGACGCTCGAGATCAGCCGCTGCCGACGCCCTCACGAGCCCACAACCTGGGGTCAAAATCCGGAAACCCTGCGGGTCTCCCCAGGGAGAAACTGTGTGCAGCGGCGCGCCCGTTCACCTGCTCGCCCCGGGGTAGGGAAAAGGCGAGGAAGTTTCCCTATAACTCCGATAACTTCCCTACATCTTGTGGTTTTGTCTTGGCCCTCCACCATATCTTGGGGTACTTCTTACCGCTCGCGTTCAGGTGGTACATGGCTGATCCCCCTCTTCCGTCCAGTCGTCCGTCAGGTGCGGAGGTGAGTCCGACGCCGGGCAGAAGTCTGGCCCAGCGTTCAGTCTGGAGAGGTGGTCAGGGTCCCTTCATCGGTCACGCAAGCGGCCCTCGAGACAAGCGCACCAGCGCTTCGACCGGGGGTGCGTCTGCCGGCGGTCGCGCCGGCGCCGGCGCTGGCGACCGATGACGGGAGGCTCGAGCAGGTAGGGCAGGTCGAGGTTCCAGCCGCCCCACCCCGGAGCCCCGCGCGCGATGCGCGGCGCCCCACGAGCCAGCGCGAGCATCACGACAGCACGCACACTTTCCCACAGGCCTCGTAGAGGTACGAGGTCTCCTGACGGAGCCTCTGGGGAACCCGGAGGTCGATGCGGAGGTGCGTGCTGTCGCGCGTGCGTGGATGTGGATGTGGATGTGGATGTGGATGTGGATGCGTGCGGGTGACGGTTCGAGAAGGTCGAGTGTCCGGAACGATCGCGAAGAGACGCCGCGTACGGGGCGCGGCGGAGCGAGAGCAGCGCGGTGAGGGCAGGTCTCTCACCGTCGGCGTGGCGCAGAGGCGTGCGGCCGCTGTGACCCCGCCGGAAGGAACGAGGAGGGTAGCGATGGCAATCGAGCTCGGGAATGGCGCGCGCCAGCGCGCAGAGTCGAACGGCGGAACGGCGAAGGACGCGCGTTGGCGCGACGCGGCGGGCAGGACGGAGGACCGCCGTACCGAAAAGGGAACGACTCGGCCGACGGCGCACGGTAAGGGTGTGGCGAAGAAGCCCGCCGCGGCGACGCTTCGCCCCGGTGCGGGCAAGCGCGGCCTCCCGATCGAGAGGCACTTCACGGACGCGCGCGTCGATCCGCTCGACGAGGTGACCTGGGAGCGCCGCACCAGCGTCATCAACAACTCCGATGGCTCGGTGGTCTTCAAGATGGAGGGGGCGGAGATCCCCGCCGGCTGGTCGCAGCTGGCCACGGACATCGTGGTCTCCAAGTATTTCCGCAAGGCCGGCCTGCACGGCGACAAGGACCAGGGCGAGACCAGCGTGCGCCAGGTGGTGCATCGCCTGGCCCGCACCATCCGCGAGGCCGGTGAGCACTTCGGCGGGTACTTCGCCAGCGCCGCCGACGCCGACAACTTCGAGGCCGAGCTCTCCTTCCTGCTCGTCAACCAGTACGGCGCCTTCAACTCGCCGGTGTGGTTCAACTGCGGCCTCTGGCACCGCTACGGCATCCGCGGCACCGCCGGCAACTACGCCTGGAACGAAGGCGCCGCCGCCGACAGCGCCGAGGAGATCCACGAGATCGCCCACGCCTACGAGCGCCCGCAGTGCTCGGCGTGCTTCATCCAGGCCGTCGACGACGACCTGATGAGCATCTACGACCTGGTGAAGAGCGAGGCCCGCCTCTTCAAGTACGGCTCGGGCACGGGCACCAACTTCAGCGCCATCCGCGGCAAGCAGGAGAAGCTCTCCGGCGGCGGCACCAGCAGCGGTCTGATGAGCTTCCTCGAGGTGCTCGACCGCGCCGCCGGCGCCACCAAGAGCGGCGGCACCACCCGCCGCGCAGCCAAGATGGTCTGCCTGGACATGGACCACCCGGAGATCGTCGACTTCGTGAACTGGAAGGTCCGCGAGGAGAAGAAGGCGCAGATCCTCATCGCCAGCGGCTACCCCGCCGACTTCAACGGCGAGGCGTACCACACCATCAGCGGCCAGAACTCCAACAACTCGGTGCGCGTCACCGACGATTTCATGCGCGCAACGCAGACCGGCGCCGCGTGGCACACGCGCGCGCGCACCACCAACGCCGTCGTCGACACGCTCGATGCGCGGGACCTCTGGAACCAGGTGGCCCACGCCGCCTGGGCCTGCGCCGACCCCGGCGTGCAGTACGACAGCACCATCAACCGCTGGCACACCTGCCCGAACACGGCGCGCATCAACGCGTCGAACCCGTGCTCGGAGTACATGTTCCTCGACGACTCGGCCTGCAACCTGGCCAGCGTCAACCTCACGAAGTTCCTGATGGACGACGGCGGCTTCGACATCGAGGGGTACCGCGCCGCGGTGCGCATCTTCTTGCTGGCTCAGGAGATCCTCGTCGACTTCTCGGCGTATCCCACGCGGCGCATCGCCAAGAACTCGCACGACTACCGCCCCCTCGGCCTCGGCTACGCCAACCTGGGCACGGTGCTCATGCTCCAGGGCATCCCGTACGACTCCGACCAGGGCCGGGCCATGGCCGCGGCGCTGACCGCCATCATGTGCGGCCACGCCTACAAGGTCTCGGCCGAGATAGCCGGCGCCAAGGGCACCTTCGCCGGCTTCGCCAAGAACCGCGAGCCGATGCTCAAGGTCATGAACCTGCACCTCGAAGCCGCGCAGCAGATCGATCGCGATCGCTGCCCGGAGGCGCTCTGGCGCGCCGCCGTCGAGGACTGGAAGGAGGCGGTTCGCCTCGGTGAGCAGAACGGCTACCGCAACGCGCAGGCCACCGTGCTCGCGCCCACCGGCACCATCGGCCTGCTGATGGACTGCGACACCACCGGCATCGAGCCGGACTTCGCGCTGGTGAAGTTCAAGAAGCTCGCCGGTGGCGGGTACTTCAAGATCGTCAACCAGTCGGTGCCCGAGGCGCTGCGCCGCCTGCGGTACGACGAGGTGCAGGTCCGGGAGATCGTGGCCTTCGTCTCCGGCACCAACACCCTGCTCGCCGCGCCGCACATCAACCGCGCCACCCTCAAGCTGCGCGGTCTGTCCGCCGAGGACCTGTCCAAGATCGAGGCTGCCATCCCCGGCGTCTTCGACCTCGGCCTGGCCTTCGCGCCCTGGGTCCTCGGTGACGCGTCCTACGATCGCCTCGGAGTCAGCGAGGAGGCGCGCCGCCGCCCCGGCTTCTCCCTCCTCAAGCACCTCGGCTTCACCGCCGCGGAGATCGACGAGGCCAACGACCACATCGTCGGCCGTATGACGGTCGAGGGTGCCCCGCACCTCCTCGCCGAGCACTACGCGGTCTTCGACTGCGCCAACCGCTGTGGCAAGACGGGCCGTCGCTTCCTGGCCCCCATGGCGCACGTGCGCATGATGGCCGCGGCGCAGCCGTTCCTCTCGGGCGCCATCTCCAAGACCGTGAACCTGCCCAACGAGGCCACCGTCGAGGAGGTGGCCAAGATCTACGAAGAGGGCTGGCGCCTCGGCCTCAAGGCAGTCGCGCTCTACCGCGACGGCTGCAAGGCCTCGCAGCCGCTCTCGTCGCAGTCCAACGAGTCCAAGGACTCCAAGAATGAAGGCGTGGTCGAGCTCGAGGGCCCGGCCAGCCTGGCCGGCGAGATGGTCGGCGCCAGCACCACCGTGGTCATCCGGCCCAACGGAATGCGGGTGCGTCTGCCCAAGCGCCGCGGCGGCTTCACCCAGGAGGCGCGCGTCGGAGGGCACAAGATCTACATCCGCACCGGCGAGTACATCGATGGATCACTGGGCGAGATCTTCATCGACATGCACAAGGAGGGCGCTGCCTTCCGCTCGGTGATGAACTGCTTCGCCATGGCCGTGTCCCTCGGCCTGCAGTACGGCGTGCCCCTCGAGGCCTTCGTCGATCAGTTCACCTTCACCCGCTTCGAGCCGCAGGGCATCGTCGAGGGTCACGACAACATCAAGATGTCGACGTCCATCGTCGACTATCTCTTCCGCGTTCTCGGCGTGGAGTACTTGAGCCGCTACGAGCTGGCGCACGTGCAGCCCGTCGGCCGCGACGGCGCCGGCCCGGCCACGGCGGCCACCGCCGACCCGGTGGAGACGCGTGAGCAGGAGGCCTCGTCGAGCGAAGCGCGCGCGGCGCTGCCGGCGCGCGCAGCGGCGGGCAGCGCGCTCGACGCGCAGCTCGAGGACATGATGGGCGACGCGCCGGTGTGCGATGGCTGCGGCCACATCACCGTCCGCAACGGCGCTTGCTACAAGTGCCTGAACTGCGGCAACAGCATGGGCTGCTCGTAGTCTCGGTCCCGGGAGAGGGGTCGCACCCCTCTCCCCCCATCGGGAGTGAATCCCGCCGGGGCCCCCCACACCTCGTGCCGCTCGTGGCGTGGGAAAGCACCGCCCGATCCCAGGGCCGAACGGCTTCTCGATGGTGAGGATGGCGAGGCCCGGCCAGGCAATCCGGACCGCACGGTGTTCGACGCCGCGCCGCGCTCAGCGACGCGGCGTCGTCTTTTGTGGCTCGGAGATGGCCTTGGCCGCCGCGGCGCCGGTGCCGGCACTCGACGGCAGGGTGAGGTCGATGCGGCCGTCGGCAGCCGTCACGCTGGCACCGAGGGGGGCGAGCGCGGCGCGCAGGCCGGCCTCCGAGCTCCTGGCCAGCTCCTTCTTCAGCGCATCCATCTTCCAGGTCCGGCCCGCCGGGGCGTTGGCGGCGTGCGCGCTCACCGTCCACGTCAGCGCCGCTGCCGCCGTCGGCGCGTCGCTGCCTCGCACCCAGGCTGGCATGTCGTGATAGGGCAGGTGCGCGCAGCGCGCGTAGAGAGCCGCCGCGTCGGCCCTGGCCACCCCGGCGAGGCGCGCCGCCGCGGCGATGATCTCGGGGCGCTTCACGGCATCGAAGTAAGCGGCGGCGTCCTCGCCGAGGCGCACCGTGGCGCTCGTCCAGCCCGGTGAGCGGGCCGGATCCGCCGAGCTCGCGCCGTCGATGATCAGCGGCGCTGGTCCGCGCGTCGCGAATGCGGCCTCCGCGGCGCCGGCCATCTTCCCGCCGGGCGCCAGACCGAGCGCCGGCTCCACGCCGTTGCCGGCACGGGCCAGCCAGACCTCCACCACCCAGCCCGTGCTATCGCCGGGGCCCGGGGCCATGCCGGCCTGCATCCGGTAGCGCGTCGTCTCGCACGCGCGCGCGCGCTGCAGCGCCTGGGCGCCGTCGTCGCCCGGCGCCTCCGAGGCCACCAGCGCCGGCGGGGCGTGCGTCTCGGCGTGGGGCCGCGCCAGCTGCCGCGCGCCGACCACGGCGGCGCCGACGAGCACCAGGCCCACCGCTGCCGCAGGCACCAGCCAGCTGCGACGCCCGCGCGTCGGCGCCGACATCCTGTGCGGCCGTGGTGCCGGGTGGGGTGCGGCCAGCGGCGGCGTCGATGGGTCGAGCTCCCCACCGCCCATGCCTCCGGCGCCGCCCATGCCCGCGCCGCCACCCATGCCCGCGCCACCGCCCATGCCCGAGCTGCCGCCCATGCCCGAGCTGCCGCCCATACCCGAGCCGCCCATGTCCGGGCTGCCGCCCATGCCCGAGCTGTCGGCCATCCCTCCGCCCCCGAGGCTGCCGCTGTGCGTGGCACGGATGGCCGCGTCGCGGAAGTCTGGGTCGGCGAGCTCCATCTCCGGTGACTCGGCCAGGTCCGGGATCTCGAGCTCGAAGCGCCCGGCACCGGTGCCCGCGTCCGCACGCGAGGTGGCGCCACGCGCCGGGGCCGGGAAGGAGGGGCTCGATCCCCAGGGTCGCGGGCGCAGCGGCTCGGTGCTGGCTCCGTCGTCGGTGACCACGACCTCGCACGAGGCGGTGTCCGGGATGAGCGCCAGGAACGCCTCCACCGCGTCACCGCCGTTCGAGAAACGCGCGGAGGGCTCACGGTCGACGCAGCGCGCGAACCAGGCGTCGAAGCCCTGCGGCAGCACGAACGAGGCGCCGAGCTCGAAGGCCCGGCGGTCCGCGCTGGGTATCGGATCGATGCACACCTCTCGCAGCAGCTGCGGCAGGGAGGAGCCGTCGGACTTCCAGAACGGCATCCCGGTGAGCATGGCGAAGGCCATCAGGCCCAGCGACCAGACGTCGCTGGCCGGGCTCACCTCCCCGGCGGCCTCGGTCTGCTCCGGGGCCATGAAGCTCGGCGTCCCCACCGGGCGCGTGGCCATGGGCTGACCGCCGGTGAGCTTGGCCACGCCGAAGTCGAGGATCTTGACCGTGTACGGCGGGGCGTGCCCGGAGCTGGCGCGGCCACGCGAGACCGAGAGGAAGACGTTGTCCGGCTTGAGGTCGCGGTGGACGATGCCCTGCGCGTGGGCGCGCCCGAGCGCGTGACCCATCTGCGCGAACACCTCCGCGCAGTCGCCGAGCGCCAGTGGCCCGAGGCGCTCGAGCACGTCGCCGAGGTCCTCGCCGCGAAGCAGCTCCATCACCAGGTAGGGAGAGGAGGTGGAGTCCTCGACGCCGGCGGTGACCACCTCGACCACGTGCTCGCTGTCGATGCGCGCCCCGATGCGCGCTTCTTGCACAAAGCGCTGGCGCGTCTCCGGGTCGCAGGCGAGCCCCGCGGACATCACCTTCAGCGCCCGCAGCTTGCCGGTGCTCTGCTGCTCGACCAGGAAGACGGTGCCCATGCCGCCGCTGCGCAGCGGTCGCACGACCCTGAAGTCCTTGGCGAATATCGAGCCTGCTTCGAGCATGAGCGCGTCCGGACGTCTCCGGGCCCCCCTTCAACGAGCGTCTCGACCCTCCGGCGCGAGCGAGCGCCGATTCGGCATCTCCTCGCGGCGAGACACTGTATCCCAGAATCGGTCGCGGACGCTCCGGGTGTAGTGCGTACGCGGACTTCTGATCAGGTCAACGGGAGGTGGCCTCCGGGATGGACCCGAGCGCTACACACGGTGCCGCCCACCGACTCGCTGCGCCGACGCAGGAGTCGCGTGGTGGCGCAGCGCGGAGGTGGGCGGAGGTCGTCGAGCGCCCACCTGTGTGTGCGCCGCGACGTTGGACAGAGCTCCCCGTTCGGGTGGCTACTTGACCTTCTTGGCCACGGCGCAGGCGAACTTGTCCTGCTGCATGCAGGCGCGATCGAGCGTCTGCTTGGCCATCGGCCCGATGCCCTGCGCGGCCTGGTAGAGGCCCAGGATGCCGCAGTCGCGCGGCGAGCCGCCGTTGCAGCTGCGCTGCAGGTCCTGCATCTGCTGCACCGGCGGAATGAAGGGACGGTTCTCCCCGAAGACGACCTTCATCGCCGCGCAGCCGATCGGGTTCTGACGCATGCAAGCGTTCTGGAAACTCCGCTTGGCGGAGTCGGCGTTGTCGATGTCGAGGCGCCCGACGTTGGCGCAGGCGTTGGGATTCATGCGCCAGCAGCCGCGCTCGTACGTCATCTTGGCGATCATCGGGTTCTTGGGGACGCCCTGGCCTCCCGTCTCGTAGAGCACGCCGAGCGCGTTGCAGCTCTCGGCGTCGCTGCCGTTGCAGGCGCGCCTGAACAGATCGGCAGCCTTGGCGACGTCCTTGTCCGTCCCCTTGCCGCTGACCATCAGGTTGCCCGCCATGCCGCAGCTGATGTCGTCGCCGCCCTCGCACGCCTGCCGGAGGCGTCCGAACGCGCGGGCCGGGTCGGCAGTGACGCCCTTGCCGTCGAGTGTGGCCTGCCCCTCGAGGCGACAGCCGACGGCCACGCCGTTGTCGCAGCCCTGCTGGTAGAGCCTCACGCCCGCGGCGGGATCGGCGCTCACGCCCTTGCCGTGGAAGGTGACGTCGCCCAGCGCCACGCAGCTCGCGAACTCGCCGCCGTCGCAGGCCTTCTTGAAGAGCGGAGCCGCCTTGGCGGGATCGCGCGAGGTCTTGTAGCCCGAGGCGTACATGCTGCCCAGGGTGCCGCAGCTGCCGGCGTGACCCTTGTCGCACTGCGCGGTGCACTCCTCGAAGCTGTCCTTCTTGCACTGGTAGGACGGCGCCGAGGCGGGCGTCGTGCACTTGCCCTCGGCGCGCACCAGGCCCTGCGGACACTCGCCTTCGGCCGTGGCCTTGATGGCCTCCTCCTTGGGCGGCTCGGGCGCCGGCGCGCCCTCCTTGGGGGGCTCGAGGATCGGCTCCAGCACGAGGCGGATGGGCGCCCCGCACTGGTCCGGCGGCTTGGGCGAGCCCGGCGACGCCTTGCCGCAGTCGCTCGGGTCGCCGTCCTTGTTCTTCGTGGCCTTGGCGCTCGAGGAGCCGCCGCCGACCGACGCGCCGAACAGCTCGGCGGAGGCACGCACCTTGGCTTCGGTGCCAGTATCCATGGCGAAGGCGCCGACGGTGGCGCTGCGCAC
>JBBJMR010000283.1:0-11503 GCA_037720395.1 Polyangiaceae bacterium | reverse complement strand
CCGGTCTTGATGCCGCCGTCGGCGCGGATGCGCACCCGGTCGCGCACGCCGTTGATGACCAGCGCCTGGTGCGTCTCGGACAGGGCCAGCTCCAGCGGCAGCCCGGCGTGCTCGATGGACGACGAGGCGGCGGCGCCGGTCCCGCCCTCGGAGCCGGAGACGTCGATGATGTCCGCGCCGGCCTTGGCGATGCCCACGGCGATGGTCCCGATGTCGGTGACCGCCGGGATCTTCACCGAGACCCGCGCGTGCGGGGCCACCTGGCGCAGGTCGTAAACCAGCTGGGCCAGGTCCTCGATGGAGTAGATGTCGTGATGCGGCGGCGGCGAGATGAGCGTCACCCCCACCTGGGTGCGGCGGATGCGCGCCACCTCCTCGGTGACCTTGGCCGCCGGGAGCATGCCGCCCTCGCCCGGCTTGGCGCCCTGCCCGATCTTGATCGAGATCTCGTCGGCGTGCGCCAGGTAGCGCGCGTCGACGCCGAAGCGCCCGGAGGCGATCTGGCGGATGCGCGAGCGCGAGCGCTCCCATTCCCGACCGCGATCGCGGCGCTCGTCCTCGCCGCCCTCGCCGCAGTTCGAGGCGGCGCCGAGCTCGTTGAAGGCCGCAGCGATGGCGCGGTGCGCGACGCGGTGCAGCGCGCCGTGCGACATGGCCGCGCCGCGGAAGACGGCGGCCACGATCTCCTGCAGGCTCGCCACCTCGGCGTCCGCCGGCGGCGCCTGCGAGGCTCCGGAGGAGACCTCGCTCCTGTCCAAGGCGCGGAAGTGGAGCAGGTCGCGCAGGTAGACCGGCGGCGTCTGCTCGACCAGCGCCAGGAAGCGCCCCCAGGAGCCCGGATCGTGGCCGCGGGCGGTGAGCTGCAGCTCGTTCCAGACCTCCTTGCGGTAGACGGCCACGTCCGGCTCCCGCACCACGCGCGCACCGAGCGCTTTGCGGCTGCGGATATCGTCGTAGATGTCCTCGAGGTCGAGCCCGCCGATGCGCGAGGTGACGCCGGGCAGGTAGTGCTCCACGACGGACGCGGCCAGGCCGACGGTCTCGAAGAGGCGCGAGCCGCGGTAGCCGTCGGCGGAGCAGATGCCCATCTTGCTCATGATGCGCTTCAACGTCTCGTCGAGCGCCGCGGTGAGGTTGGCGGTGGTGCCGTGCCCGGCGCCCACCGCGTAGAAGAGCCACGGGAAGATGGCGGTGGCCCCGTTGGCCAGCAGCACCGCGGCGTCATGCCCCTCCTGCACCTCGGCCGTCTCCACCACGATGCCCGCCTTGCGGCGCAGGCCCTCCGAGACGAGCGTGTTGTGCAGGGCGCTGGTCATCAGCACCATCGGCAGCGGCACCCGGCCCGGCTCGACGGCGGCGCGGTCGGAGAGCACCAGGACCGATGCCTCCTCCTTCTTCACCAGCGCCACCGCCTGGCGGCAGAGCTCGGCGATGCGCCGCGAGATGGCCTTGGCGCCAGTGCCCGGGCCGTTCTGCGGATCCTCGAAGGAGCAGTCGAGCACCTCGGCGCGCGGGCGCACCGCCTCGCGCACGTGGACGATGGTCGAGAGCTGCTCGGCGGTGAGGAACGGCGACGGCAGCTGGTACTGCGGGCGCGGCTCGTAGACCGGCGTGTTCTCGTGCACGCTCGGCGAGGCGCCGAGGTGGGTGGTCAGATCGAAGGCGCCGCCCTCGCGGATGGGGTCGATGGGCGGGTTGGTGACCACGGCCACGATCTGCTTGAAGAACTTGGTCACCGGCGGCCGCTGCGACGACAGCGGCGCCACCGGCCGATCGAAGCCCATGCTGGTGATCGGCTCCTTGCCGGCCTCGGCCATATGGCGCACCGCGCGCACGCGCTCCGCCGTCCAGCCGAAGAGGTTGAGCCAGGCCTGGTCGGGCTTGGGCACGGGCGTGGAAGGCGGCGGCGCCGAGCCGCGGCTGCCGCGCCCCAGCGCCACCAGGCGGTGCTCGCTGAGCTCGGCGAAGTTGATGGGCGTCTCGGCCAGGACGCGATCGAGCACCTGGTGCGGGCGGAGCACGGTGCGCGATTGCAGATCGATGGCCAGCGCCTCGCCCGGGGCGAGCTGCCCGGTCTCGGCCACGTCGTCGAAGGCCACCGGCACGGCGCCGATCTCCGAGCCCAGCACCACCCGCCCGGAGCGAGTGATCACCCAGCGCAGCGGGCGCAGGCCCATGCGATCGAGGGCGCCGACCACGTAGCGACCGTCGGTGGCCACGATGGCCGCCGGCCCCTCCCAGGCCCCGAGCGTGCCCAGCGCGCGCGAGACGCCGCGGAAGAAGCGCCCCGTCTCCGGGTGCAGCGAGGGCACGTCGCGCCAGGCCATGGGCATGATGCGGCACAGCGCCTCGAGCAGCGACATGCCGTGCGAGACGAAGAGCTCGACCAGGCGGTCCATGTCGGCCGAGTCCGATCCCTGCGGCATGCCGATGGCGCCCAGGCCCAGCTCGGCCTCCAGGTTCTTCACCGCGTTGCGGTTGGCCTTGATGGTGTTGATCTCGCCGTTGTGCGCGAGGGTGCGGAAGGCCTGGGCCAGGTACCAGTTGGAGAAGGTGTTGGTCGAATAGCGCCGGTGGAAGACGGCCGCCTCGGCGCGCAGCTCGGGGTCGCGCAGGTCCTTGTAGAAGCGCGTCAGCTGCTCGCCGGTGGCCAGCGCCTTGTAGACGAGCGTGCGCGCCGACAGCGACGCCACGTAGAGGTCGCGCACCTGCCGCTCGAGCTCGGCCTTCACCTTCCACAGCGTGCGCGGCAGGTCCTCGTGGGCGACCATCCCCTCCCCGAGCAGCACCTGCCAGACGTCGCGCCGCGACAGGCGCGCCTTCTCGCCCAGCGCCTCCTCGTCGACGGGCACGTGCCGCCACCCGAGCGGGGCCAGCCCGGCGCGCCGCAGGGTGGCGTCGATCTCGCGCTGCCAGTGGCGAAGGTTGTGATCCTCGCCGATGGGGAAGAAGAGGACGCCGACCACCAGCGCCTGGTCGTCGGGCAGGTGGCGCCCCGGCGCGATGAAGCGCTCGAACCACTTGCGGTCGGTGGTCAGCAGCATGCCTGCGCCGTCGCCGGTGTCGCCGATGGCGCCGCCGCGGTGCTCGAGACAACGCAGGCCGCGCAGCGCGAGCTCCACCGTCTCGCGCGTCGGCGCGCCGCCGAGCTCGGCCACCGCGCCAACGCCACATCCACCGCGCCCCGGGTGCAACGCGTAGCGTTGACGCAATGCTTCTCGTTGATTCTGCGGCATCGGCGCGCGAAGTCTGAGGTGGGCGACGCGTCGCGTCAACGGGCAGCGGGCGAGGGAGGCGTCTGGCGCCCGACGGGCCGCGCCTTACCTTGCAGCTTCTCGTGCCGGGGCGTCGCGCCGCTGGACCGGGCCCTCGGATCGATCGGAGGCCGCACGCGACGCCGGCACGATGAGGCGAGGAATGCGATGAGCGATCGGGTCGTGAAGAGCGTGCAGCCTCTCGGCTTCCCCTGGGTGACCGCCGATCCCTTCCTCTTCTGCGTGCACCACGACGACGCCTACCCGGCGGCGACGGAGCAGATGGGCCCGGCGGCGTCGCTGGCTGGCCGCAACATCGGCAGCGACTTCTCCGCGAAGGATGGCTGGAGCATGTACCACGGCGACGTGGTGCCCGGCTTCCCGACGCACCCGCACCGCGGCTTCGAGACGGTGACCATCGTGCGCCGCGGGCTCATCGATCACGCCGACTCGCTCGGCGCGGTGGCGCGCTTCGGGCGCGGCGACGTGCAGTGGCTGACGGCCGGCAAGGGCATCTGCCACTCGGAGATGTTCCCGCTGCTCGAGCGCGAGGCCCCGAACCCCGTCGAGCTCTTCCAGATCTGGCTCAACCTCCCGCGCGCCAGCAAGATGGCCGACCCCCACTTCTCCATGCTCTGGCACGAGCGCATCCCGCGCGTGCGCCACGTCGACGGCGACGGGCGCGTCACCGACGTCTCGATCATCGCCGGCCGCCTGGCCGACACCGAGCCGCTGGCGCCGCCACCGAAGTCCTGGGCCTCCGATCCGACCGCCGATCTGGCCATCTGGACGGTGCGCATGGACCCTGGCGCGCGCTGGGCGCCGCCGGCAGCGCAGCGCGGCACGAACCGCACGCTCTACTTCTTCCGCGGCCAGGCGCTGGGCATCGGACAGAAGAGCGTGGAGCCGCGCCGGGCCATTGCGCTCGAGCCGGACGTGGCCGTGGAGATCCACAACGGAGACGCCGAGGGCGAGCTCTTGCTGCTGCAGGGGCGGCCCATCGGTGAGCCAGTGGTGCAGCACGGGCCGTTCGTCATGAATTCCCCCGGCGAGATCCGGCAGGCGTTCATGGATTACCAGCGCACACGCTTCGGCGGCTGGCCGTGGCCCAGCGATGGTCCGGTGCACGGCCGCGCCGGCGAGCGCTTCGCGCGCCACGCCGACGGGCGCGAGGAGAAGGGCGGCTGACCCCGGGCGCGCCGGCCACGCCGAGCGCGGGCTCACCTCGGACCGCGGCGCTCAGCGCGCGTCGGCCTCGCTCAGGCTGCGGATGTGGCGCAGCACACGCATGTGGACGCTGTGGATCAGCGCGTCGGACCACAGCGTCCAGTAGGCCTGCGGGTGCATCGACAGCTCGTACCAGGTGCTGCCCTCGAGGCGAGTGCGATCACCGTCCAGGGCGATGAGGCGGAACTCGCCGCGGCGCGAGCGGATGGTGTTCTCCAGGTGCGGCGGCGGGGTGATCTCGCGGTACGGGCTCCACTCGTGCATGGGGTGCGGCTGCGAGGCCACGTCGAACCCCAGGCGCCGCGGCGGGTCCCAGACGGTGACCGGCTCCACGAAGGGCCCGGTCGAGAACTCGCAGTGGCGCACGGCGCCGACGCCCTCGCCCTCGATGCGCGCGCGCAGGGGGGTGGCGATGCCCATGCGGAACTCGATCTCCGTCGCCGGCGGCAGCTCGGAGAAGCCGATGACGTGCCTCCAGACGATCTCCGGCGGGGCGTCGATCTCGATGCTCGACTGCACCTCGTAGAGCGGCACCTGCACCACGCGCGACTCGAAGCCGGCCAGCACCGGCAGGGCCAGCAGCGCCAGCAACGCCGGCACCACCTGGTTGTGCTGGCTGCGGGCGATGGCGCGGCCGATGAGTGAGCCGAAGAGGCCGATGGCGCAGACGATGGGCAGGCCCATGAACAGGCAGACCGCCCCCTCGAGCGCGAAGAGCAGGGCGGCGCCGGCGGCCACGCCCATGGTCACCTGACCGACGAGCAGCGTCCAACCGAGGCTGCGGTGGCCCTTGCGATTGTAGAACCAGGCGCTCACCGCGCTCATCACCAGCGGGGTGCCGAAGAAGAGCGCGGCCCCGTAGAGCGAGAACGCGTAGATGGAGAGCGCGGCCATCGATCCGGCGACGAGCAGGCCGGCGGCGATGCCCGACAGCGCGCTGGTCACCTCTTCACCGATGCCCGGGCGCTGCACGTCGGCCGGCCGCGCGGTGCGGTACGGGTGCAAGGTCGGCGGCGGCTGACCCGGGGCGACGTACGCCGAGGGCACCAGGCAGAGCGTCAGCATCACCAGCCAGTTGATGACCGGGATGAAGAAGCACAGGCCGAGCCAGGGCGACTTGCCGGCATCGACCGCGCGCCGCACGCTCATCGACACGCCGACCCACATGAAGGGCAGCGTCCACACCGCCATTGCGACGAACATCCCCGTGGGCACCCCGTCGAGCTGCTCTTGGCGCAGGCTGATGAGCGGGCTCACGTAGCGCAGCGGGTGCCAGATCACGCCGGCGACGAACCACACCATGGCCGCGTCGACGGCGTACTTCAGGAGCACCAGCGAGATGCCGACGGTGGCGTAGAAGCGGCGCCCCACCGGGGCCTGGAGCCCGAAGAGCCGCGACCCGAGGCTGTCCATGCGCGGGAGCGTACCCTGCGCAGGCGGCGGCGACCCCCGAACGCGTCGCGCCCGGCAGCCGTGTGGCCACCCGGCGCGCTCGCGCCGCGGCGTGATTCGCGCGGCTCAGTCCTCGCGACGCGGCTCCGCGGGGTCGCCGATGCTTCCGCCGACGACGCCGATCTCGCGATCGAGGGCGTCGTCCGCGAGCACGACCGCGGTCTGCCGCTCACCATCGATGGCCCCGGCGACCGCGCCGACCACTCCGCCGATGGCGGCGCCGGCGGCCACTCCGATGGGCCCGGCGATGATGCCCACGGCGGCGCCCGCCATGGCACCTGCGGCGGCCCCGGCCGGCATTCCGATCCGGAACGACGGCGGCACGCCCGCGGCCTCGGCCTCGGCGCGCAGCTCCGGGGCGCGGCGCGCGGCGCTCATCGGGCTCTCGGACAGGCGGGCTGCGAAGGCCTCCTGCTCGGCCAGGCTCGGCGCCTCCACGGGCGTCGGCGCGGCCGCGGTCTCGCTGGCGGCGAACCACTGCTGGGACGAGACGCCGTTGTGCGGCGCGGAGGCTTCCTCGAAGACGTAGTCGTCCTCGCGGAGAAGCTCAGCCGCTTCGTCCTTGGGTCGCGCCTGGGGCTCGGGATCACTCGGGTAGTCGGCTGAGCGTACGGGTATCACTTGCACCTCCGCAGGCGGCTAGAGCAACGCGCGTGCCCCGCTGCACGCCGCGGCCGCGGAGCCGCCGGGTGCGAGGCGCGCCGACCCGATCGGCCCGGGGCGTACCGCCACGAGCGTGGCAGTCTGTCCCGCTCCTCGGGGCTCAGACGGTGCGCGCGATGGCGAGCAAGCGCTCGCGCACCCAGGCGTGGAGGGGGTCGGCGTCGGTGCGCGCGTGCCACCGCATGGTCACCGTGAAGCCGTCGAGCGGCAGCGGTGCGCGCAAGATGCGCAGGGGACCGCGGCGCGGCGCGGTGCGCGCGACGCGCTCGGAGACGGTGAGCACCATGTCCGAGCGCGCCACCAGCAGGGCGGCGGCGTGGAAGTTGGGCACGACCACCTGCACCCGCCGCGAGAGCCCGCGTCGGGCGAGGGCCACGTCGACGGCCCCGGTCTTGGTCCCGTGCGGCGAGATGAGCGCGTGGGGCAGGCGCGCAAACGTACGCAGGTTCAGGCTGCGCCCGACCTCGGGATGGTCGCGGCGCACCACGCAGACGAAGCGCTCGGCGAGCAGGTCGCGCTGGAACAGCCCATCGGCGGGGCGGCGCAGGCCGAGGTGCAGATCGGTCTCCCCGTCGACCAGCGCCCGGTCCAGCTGCTGCAGCGGCGCCACCACCGAGACGCTGAGGCCGGGCGCCTCGCGCGCCAGCACCGCGCACAGCGGCGGCACCAGCACGAGCATCGAGAAGTCGACGGCCGCGATGCGCAGCGTGCCCTCGGCCCCCTCGGGGTGGAACGGCGCCGGCTCGCCGAGCGCGTTCTCCAGCCGCGCCAGCGCCTCGCGCAGCGGCGCCGCCAGCGCGCGCGCCCGCGGGGTGGGCTGCATGCGCGGGCCGGCGCGGACCAGGAGCGGGTCGCCGAACTGCACGCGCAGGCGAGCCAGGGCGTGGCTCATCGCCGGCTGGCTCAGCCCCACCCGGCGCGCGGCGCGGGTGACGCTCCCCTCGCGCAGCAGCGCGTCCAGCGCCAGCAACTGGTTGAGGTCGATGCCCGACAGCCGCGAGGTCCGCCCCTCGTTCGAAGCCGAAGCCGAAGCCGATGCCGATGCGCGGGCCTCCGTGGTCGCCATTCGTGCCGTGCATGGTAGCGGATGACCAACATGCATTGGCGGGCCGCGCGGCAGGGACCTACCTCGCCAGCCAACCCAGGAGGTCCTCATGTTTCGCAGAGCTCTCGTTCACAGTGCCCTGATCGCGTCGGTGCTCGGCATCGCCGCGTGCTCCGAGGACGCCGCCGACGGCGCCGGCGCGGGGCCCGGCGCCGCCTCCAGCAGCAGCGGCGCGCACCAGGGCGGCAGCGGCGGCGGCGGCGCAGGGGGCAGCGGCGCCACCGGCGGCGCAGGCAGCGGCGCCCGCGGCGGCGATGGGGGCGCGCCGGCGCAGGTGCCGGAGGTGGTCGCCGCCTTCGACGCGGCCACGGGGCAGCTGCCCGAGGGCCTGGCGCTCGACGCCGCCGCGGGGCGGGCGCTGGTCGGCTTCGCCACCACAGGCGCCATCGTCGCCGTCGATCTCGACGACGGCGCGGTGACCCCGTTCGGCAACCTGCCGCAGCCGCCGCCGGACGGCTTCATCACCGGGCTGGCGCTCGGCGCCGATGGCAGCGTCTACGCGGCCCTCGTCTCGCCGGATCCGGCGATCCCCGGCGGCATCTACAAGGTGCCCGCGGCAGGCGGCGCGGGGGTGCTGTTCGCGTCCGACGCGCTGATGACCTTCCCCAACGGCATCGTCGTGCGCGCCGATGGCGGCCTGCTGGTCAGCGACTCCGCCGCTGGCGCCGTGTTCGCCGCCGATGCCCAGGGCACGGTGGACCTCTGGCAGCAGGGCGGCGACCTCGCCGGGCAGAACGACTTCTGCGGCGCGCCGCTCAACGGCTTCGACATCGGCGCCAACGGCATCGTCCAGGTCGGCGACTCGGTCTTCGTGGCCAACAACGACAAGGGCAGCATCGTGCGCATCCCGGTGGAGGGCGACGGCACCGCGGGCGTCCCCGTCCTGTTCGTGGCCCCCGACTGCGCGAACCTGGGCGGCGCCGACGGGCTCGCCGCCGACGCCGCCGGCGACCTCTACCTGGCGGTGAACCACCAGAACCGACTGGTGCGCATCGCCGGTGACGGCGCCACGACCACGCTCGCCGAGGGCCCTCCGCTCGACTTCCCGGCCAGCCCGGCGATCCTCGAGGCGGGCGGCGCGGCCACGCTCTACGTGACCAGCTTCGCGCTCGCCGAGGCGCTCTCCGGCGGCTCGCCCGAGCCGGCGCTGGTCTCGCTGTCGCTCGCGCCCTGAGCTCTGCCTCGCCCGCCCGGCGACGGCGATGGGGCGGGACCGCGGAGCCCGACCGCACGGGCGGGCTCCCGGCCGCTCGCAGCGCGGGTGACGGCGGGCGCGCCCCGGAGTAGGTGCGGCCCGTGTCCAACGAACCCGAGCCCGCCGATTCCGCCGAGCTCGACCCCGAGCTCTTCGCCGACCTCCCCGCCCCCATCGCCCACGCCCTGCGCGAGCGCGGCTTCACCGCGCTGACCACGGTGCAGGAGGCGGTGCTGGCGCCGGGGGCCGGGGGCCGGGACCTGCGCATCTCCTCGCAGACCGGCTCGGGCAAGACGGTGGCCATCGGCATCGTCCTGGCCGGGGCGGTCGCCGCCGCGGCGGCGACGCCGGCCGAGAAGAACCCGGTGGCCAGACCGCTGGTCATCGTGCTGGTGCCCACGCGCGAGCTGGCCAAGCAGGTAGAGGAGGAGCTGCGCTGGCTCTACGCCGGCGTCGGCGCCCGCGTGGTGTCGGTCACCGGCGGGACGAGCGTCCGCGACGAGCGCCGCGCGCTCGGGCACGGCCCAGTGGTGGTGGTGGGCACGCCGGGGCGCCTGCTCGATCACCTCGACCGCGGGGCCATCGACCCGAGCGGGGCGGGCGCGGTGGTGCTCGACGAGGCGGACCGCATGCTGGACATGGGCTTCCGCGACGACATCGAGGCCATCCTCGGCCGCCTCCCGGCGGAGCGGCGCACGCACCTCGTCTCGGCGACGTTCCCGCGCGAGGTGCTCTGGCTCGCCAACCGCGTGCAGAAGGACCCGGTCCACGTGGAGGGCACGCGCCTCGGCGAGGCGAACGTGGACATCGAGCACCTCGTCTACCTGGTCGACGAGTCCGAGCGCATGGCGGCCATCATCAACCTGCTCCTCGATCGCCCCGACGACCGCACCCTGCTCTTCGTGCGCATGCGCACCGAGGTGGCGCACGTGGCCGACGAGCTGGTGCGCGCCGGCTTCCTGGCGCGCGGCCTGTCCGGCGAGCTGGAGCAGGCGGAGCGCCTGCGCGTCCTCGATCGATTCAAGCGTGGCAAGCTGCAGGTGCTGGTGGCCACCGACGTGGCCGCGCGCGGCCTCGACGTGCAGGACGTGGCGCGGGTGCTCCACGGCGAGCCCCCGAGCAACGCCGACGCCTACACCCACCGGAGCGGCCGCACCGGCCGCGCCGGGCGCAAGGGCCAGAGCGCCATCCTCTGCACCCAGCAGGAGCTGGGCGGGCTGACGCGGGTGCTGCAGCGTGCCGGCGTGGCCTTCGGGTTCGCGCCGGTGCCCACCGCGGCCACGCTGCGTGCCGCGGCGGACGATCGCCTCATCGCCTCGCTCCTCGGGGGCACGGGTGCCGCGGCGGCGCGCGCGGGGGATGCGGGCGATGCGGGCGATGCCGGCGAGACGGGCGATGCGGGCGAGACGGGGCCGATGGTCGAGGTCCCGCCCGGCGAAGCGCCCGACGGCAGCGCGCCCGGCGGCGCGGCGACGAAGGACGCAGCGCCGCCCGGACCGCCGGTCGATGCACGCGCCGCCGCGCTGGCCGCGCGCCTGCTGGCTTCGGCGCCGCCGGAGCAGACCATCGCGCGCCTGCTGGCGCGGCTCCACGTCGAGGGCGGCCCGGAGCCGCGCGAGGTGACGCCCATCGCACCGCCGCGCCCGCGGCACCCGGCGCGCGAGCGCGAGCAGCGCCGCGAGTGGCGAACGCCGGGGGGCGCGAGAGCCGCGCCCCGGCGGGGCGCGACGGCTGGCGCGACAAGGGCGCCGCCAGCGACACGCGACGCGCTCCGCCCGGTCGCGACGCGCCGCGGGACACCGGCGCGCGCAGCGGCGGACCGCCGGCGCGGCGCGACGCGGCGCCGGGCGCGCCCATGCAGCAGGAGCTGTTCGCGCCGCCGGGCGACGGCTCGGCCGGGCGCGCGCCGCGCACCATGCCGCCGCCCGCCGCGCGCGGCGAGGACTGGGTGGGCTTCCAGGTCTCCTGGGGTGCGCAGCAGGGCGCCGACGCGCGCCGCCTGCTGGCGCTGGCCTGTCGCCGCGGCAACGTGCGCGGCAGCGACATCGGTTCCATCCGCATCGGCGACCGCTCCTCGATCATCGAGGTCGCGCGCGACGCCGCCGAGCAGTTCGGCGAGAGCGTGCAGCGGCCCGATCCACGCGACCCGCAGGTGCGCTTCCGGCCGGAGATGCCGGGCGGCTCGCCGCGACCGCCGATCGGCAACGCGGCGCGACCGCCGATGGGCGCCGGGCCGCGACCGCCGCCGGGCGGCGCAGCGCGCCCGCCGGTGGGCGACGGGCCGCGACTGCCGGCGGGCGGCGGCGGCGTGACCCGGCATCGCGCCACTCGGCACGACGATGCGGCGCCTCGCAACACCGGGCCACGCGCCGCCGATCGGGGCGCGCCGCGCCCGTACCCGAAACCGGAGGGAGCGCCGCCGCGCAGGCCATCGAGCCCGGGCCACGCCGCTCCGCGCCGACCGAGCCCGGTCGAGGCGCCTGCGCCGCGCCGCTCCAGCCCCGATGATGCGCCTGCAGCCCGTCGCTCCAGCCCCGGCGATGCGCCTCCGGCCCGTCGCTCGAGTCCCGGTTCGGCACCGCCGCCCCGTCGCTCGAGTCCCGGTTC
>JBBJMR010000282.1:0-11525 GCA_037720395.1 Polyangiaceae bacterium | reverse complement strand
AGGTGCACTGCCACGTCCCGCCCGTGCTCTGCGCGGTGAACCAGGCCTGCTGTCCCCACAAGATCGACCCGGCGCAGGACGTCGGCGCCCACGCCGGCCAGTGCGGCCCGCAGTACAGCGAGCTGCGCTGCAACGATTCCGCGGACTGCCCGCCCACGGCAGCGATCTGCTGCGCCAAGGACGACGACGGGGACGGCTTCCCCGACGGCATCGGCTGCCAGGCGACCTGCGACGCCATCTACGAGGCGCCGATGTGCACGGCCCCCGGAGACTGCGAGCCTCCCCGCCAGTGCGGGGCCCTCATCCTGGGCTACGACGGATACGACGCCTGCCTGCCGCCCTGACGGAGGCGGCGCTCCGACCCTGTAAGCCCCGGCAGGCGCCGACGGTTGTCCTGGCGCGTCGCAGACTCGGTCGGCGCACGCACCTTCCGGGGCGCGGGTCAGCGGGAACAACGCCTTCGCCAGGGTCGTACGTACCAGACAGGCATCGCGGGAGGCGTACATCGCATGATGGTCAGGCAGCGGACTCGGACGGTCGGGGTGGGAGCGGCGGTCATCGGCGTGTGCCTGATCGGCGTATTCCAGTGGGGTTGCGGGGGCGGGGTGCCTGGGGGGCGGGGCGCGACGGCCACGGCGATGGCGCGGGCCGCGGGCGCCCGCCGCCACCCGGAGGTGGGCGCAACGCCGCTCGACGCCCCCGGCGCCGGCAGCACCGTCGCCCTGGCTCGCTCCGGGGGCCGCACACTGGCCTACATCGCCGACGAGGACGCGCGGGCTGTGCGCGTCGTCGATGTGCAGGCAGCCGGTGCGAAGGAGCTCGGGCGCACGCCCCTGCGCGGCAAGCCATCCCAGCTCCTCGTCGCCGCCGATGGCCGGGTGTTGGTCACGCTGCGCGATCGGGACGAGGTCGTGGCCCTGGAGCCGGCCGCCGACGCCGCCGCGCCCCTCACCGAGCTGTGCGCGGTGCCCACCGCCACCGAGCCGGTCGCGCTGGCGGTGACCCCGGACGACAGGAGCCTGCTGGTGACCAGCGGCTGGGGCGCCACCCTGGCCGCGCACGACCTCGCCGACCTGCGCCCGAGCTGGCGGGTGCCGCTGGCGCGCGAGCCGCGCGCCGTGGTGGTCGCCGACGATGGCAAGAAGGCGTTCGTCGCCCACGTCGTCGGCTCGCGCCTCAGCGTCGTCGACCTCGCCTCGCCGGAGCACGTGGTGCGCGCGCTGGCGCTCGACGGCGAGGAGCCGAACGCGCGCGTGCGCGGGGGGCTGAAGTCACTGCTCGGCAGCGTCGCGTCGCGCGATCGAAGCGCCTGCCAGGGCTTCGCGCTGGCCAAGACGGTCGAGCCTGCCGGGCGCGTGTTGGCGCCGCAGGTCCTCGTCGATCCGGGCGACGTCGAGGAGCCGTCCTCCGGCTACGGCTCGGGTGGCGCCAACCCGGTCGAGATCGCCAACGTCGCGGTCATCGACGCCTCCTCGGCCGCAGCGATGAGCGCCTCGCTGCGTGTCGACCCGCCGGCGGCGCGAATGGGCCCGGCGCGGTGGATGGCTGCCTGCTGCGCGCGCGGCCGCCGTCGACCCTGGCAGCGGAACCCTGCTGGTGGCCTGCATGGGCATCGACTCGCTCGTCCAGTACGACGCAGCCTCGGCCGCGCCGCACCGCACCGAGATGGCTCGCTTCGCGGTCGGGGCCGGCCCGAGCGGCGTGGCCGTGGAGCGCGGCGCGAACCGCGCCGTGGTCTGGTCGCAGTTCGCGCGCACCGTCTCCATCGTCGACCTGACGCGGGCCGCGGAGGCCAGCGGCGCGGTGACCCGGGCCACCCTGCCGGCCGCGGAGCGATCGGCGGCGGCAGAGAAGCTGGCGCGCGGCCGCGAGCTGTTCCACGCCAGCGACGCGCGCATCTCGGACGACGGCCGCGCCTGCGCCAGCTGCCACCCGGACGGGCGCGACGACTCGCTCACCTGGTCGACGCCTACCGGCCCACGCCAGACGCCCATGCTCGCCGGACGGCTCGCCAGGACGGCGCCGTTCGGGTGGAACGGCGACGGCGAGAGCGTGAATCAGCACCTCGAGCACACCTTCCAGCGGCTCGGCGGCCGTGGTCTTCCGGGCGAGGAGCTGGAGGCGCTCATCGCCTACGCCAGCGAGGTGGCCAGCCCGCGGCGCAACGCTCCGACCGACGACAAGCTCGCCGAACAAGGCAAGGCGCTCTTCCACTCCGAGGCAGCGGGCTGCGCCGGGTGCCACATCGGCGGCGCCGAGACGGACCGCGCGGCACACGACGTCGGCAGCAAGGTGAAGGCGGACGCGGTGCCGGGCTTCGACACCCCCTCGCTGCGCTTCGTCGGCGGCACCGCCCCGTATTTCCACGACGGCCGCTACTCCACGCTGCGCGCGCTGCTCGGCGACTCGTCGGCGCAGATGGGTCACACCCAGCACCTCGACGCGCGCGAGCTGGCGGCGCTCGAGGCCTACCTGAGGACGCTGTGATGCGCGCCCACCGATACGCGCCCCCGGTCGCGCTGCGCACGCTCGCCCTGCTGGCCGCGGTCACCGGCGCGGCGCTGGTCGCCGGCGATGCCGTCGCCGGTGAGCCCGCGCCCCCGAGCCACGCATCGAGCGCCGACGCGCGCGCGCTGCCGCTCCGCGCCCGTCCGACCTGGGCCAGCATCCCGCGGGCGAGCATCCCCGCGCCGCCGTCGCACGACGGCGCGCCCTCGGCGCTGGCCAGCACCGAGCAGGTGTCCGGGTTCTCCGTCGAGAACAACGGCACCGCCGGCAGCCCGCGCGTGCGCGCCTTCGTCGAGACCACGCCGGCGCGACGCAGCTGCCTGGCCAACGACGTCGATTACGCCACCTCGGCCGACCCGACCCTCCGCGATCGGACCACGGTGGCGCACATGCGCCTGGGCGTGGTCACCGCGCTGCGCGCCGAGCGCCTCGTCGTCGAGGGAAAGAGCGCCTCGCTGGAGATCACCGACCTCTGGATCGACCCGCGCAGTCGTGGCCTGCGGATCATCCAGAGCGAACGCCTGCCGCTCGCTGTGCTGGCGCGCGGCCCCGGCGGCGCCGACGTCTACGGCTACCGCGACGCCAGCGATCAGCTCTGGGCCGTCGTCCCGATGAGCACCCGCGCCACCGCCGTCGACAGCGACGGCGAGCAGAGCCTCGGGGACTGCGGCCACGCGCGCCTCTCCGCCGGGCAGAGCGGCGCGCAGGTGGCGCTGGGCTGGAACGAGCCGCCGCCGAAGGCGGACACCCCGCCCGAGGCCCGGTTTCCGCGTCAGCTGCTGGTCACCGTGACCGCCAGCCGCAGCAGCCGCGATCGCCAGCCGGTGGTCAGCGTGGTCATGGCGCTGACGCCCGAGCGGACGGCGCTCGAGGTCCTCGCCCCCAGCCGCTGACGGCCAGCGCGCGCCGGAGCCCTGCATCGGGTGCCGCGTCGCGCGCGGAGGCGCCGCGGCCGCGCGCGCTGTACTACCCTGGCGGAAGCGACGTGGCGGTGTTCGATCGATCCCTGGCGCGCGTCCGCCGCAATCCATGGGTGCTGGGCGCGGTGGCGCTGCCGTTCTCGATGCTGGCGGCTGTCCTGGCCGCCGTCGCCGTCACCGACCCCCGCGTGCTGCCCGGCGTGCTGGAGCTGCTCTTCGTCGGCGGGTTGTTGACGGCGCTGGCCTGGGCGAGGAACTGGCGCCCGCGGCTGACGCCCGCGCGTGTCCGCGCCACGGAGGCGGCCATCGACGTCGAGGGCCTGGGCACCATCGCGCGCGCCCAGATCCAGGGCGCCTACGTGGTGCCGCGCGCCGGGAAGCCTCCGCTGGTGCGCGTCCGGCGCCGCGGCCTGCGGTGGCGGGTGGTGATCGGCCCTCCCGATCGCGTCGCGGCCGTGGATCTGCGGCGCGCCCTCGGGCACGACGCCGAGCGCGTCGTGGCCAGCTTCCGCATCGCGTCGCGCGCGGCCGCATACCCCGGGCGCAGCATCCTGGCCGCCGTCGGCGCCATGGTCGCGGTCGCCGTCCTCGCCGCCGGTGCCCAGGCAGTGGGGCTGGTCGGGTTGCCGGTCTACGTCGCGCCCCTGACCATGATCGCGCTGATGGTCACCATGCTCGCGCCCACCCGGCTCCTGGTCGGAGCCGACGGCCTGGCCGTGCGCTGGCTGTGGCGCGAGCGCTTCATCCCCTGGAGCGACTACCAGGGCGTGAGCCAGCACCTCTTCGGCCTCGGGCGCAACAAGTACGACGGGCTCCGGGTGCTGTTGAAGTCGGGGGAAGAAGTGCGGCTCCCGGTCCAGCAGCGCATCTGGAGCACCGGCGACACCGAGATGATCGCCGAGCGCATCGAGGAGGCTGCGGCCGTGCACAGCCGAGGCGAGGCAACCGACGCCGCCATGGCTCTGATGCGCGGCGGTCGCGGCGTCGCCGACTGGCTGCAGGCGTTGCGCGGCGTCGGCGCCGGCGGCGTCGGCGGCCTGCGCACGGCGGCCGTACCGCTCGACTCGCTCTACGGCGTCCTCGACGACCCCAGGAAGGCACCGGCGGTGCGCGCCGCGGCCGCGGTGGCGCTCGCTGCCAGCGAGGACGCCGGGGCGCGCCAGCGATCCGCGTCGCCGCCGACGCCACCGCCCACCCGCGCCTGCGCATCGCCTTCGAGCGGGCCGCCGGCGGCGCCGCCGACGCCGAGCTCGCCGAGGTGCTCGAGGAGATGGACGAGGGCGAGCCGCGCGCCGGGCGCGCGTCCACGGGCGCCACTGACGCGCCGCTCGTCCGGCGCGGCCCAGGCGGCGGCTAGAAATTCCCGAACACCCGGATGCCGGCCGGCGCAGGCGCGAGCCCGAGCTGGGGCGACCCGGTGGCTGCTGTCTTCTTCGGACCGTCGTCGCCGGGCAGCACCAGCCACAGGACGCCGCCGGCCAGCACGCCGGCGCCGCCCACGCCGAGGAAGACATCGGTGAGCAGGTTCCAGGTCTCACCGCGATCGGCGATCTCGCGCGTGTCCGGGTCGCAGCCGCGGTCGCGCGATGGATCGCTGCAGCCGTCGCGGACCTCGGAGATGGTCTGCTGCCGCAGGCCGAAGAACACGCCCGCCGCCGCCAGGCTGGCGAGGCCCACGCCGCCGGCGATGATCGCCGGCGCCGGCGGCGGGAAGCGGAAGAGGCCCTGCTTGTCGGGCGGCGTGGCCGGACTGGGCGCCGGCTCGGGTGGCGGGGTCGGCGCCGTCTGTGCCGCCGGCTCCTCCACGCTCAGCTCCACCCGCTCGCTGGCCTTCTCGGCCAGCGTCACCTCGCGGGTGACGATCACCTTGCCGTCGGTCTCCACCTCGACCTTGTGCGCGCCCGGGTCGACGGGGACGTCGGTGTCCAGCAGACCGGGCGCCAGCCCGACCTTGTCCAGGAGCACGCGCGAGCGCGTCATCTTGCCGGACACCACCACCCGCAGCTTGGGCACGCGCGCGCGCAGCGCCTCGGCGCGCTGAGGCGCGTTCTGGGCGACGTCGGCCGCGGCGGCACCCACCTGTCGCGCCTCTTCGGCCGCCACCTCGTAGCCGTTGATGGCGCTCACCAGCTTGCCGAGGTTGTCCTCGCAGAGCGCGATGTGGAAGCGCACCTGCGGCGTGGTCTTCACCTCGGCCACCTTCTTGAACCTCGCCAGGGCGTCGGCCCACCGTCCCGCCTTCTCCAGGTCCTTGCCCTCGTTGAAGAGCTGCCGCGCCGCGGCGAGCTGCTCCTCCCCGGCGTCCTGAGCGCCGGCCGATGCAGGGGCCAGCAACGCTGCAGCGAGGAGCAGCGACCGGATGCGCGCGCACCAGCCGAGCGCGCAGCCCGAGGTCGCCACGAGCCGTAGCCTCGGGGCCGCGCATCACCCGGCAGCGACCGGGCGCGGCTGGCAGGAACCTCACGGACCATCGGCGCTGACGATAACCCATCGGGCGCTTCCCGACGATCGGAGCCGCAGCGGAGGCGTAGGGACGGCGGCGGGGCTGGCGGTCGGGTGAGCTCCACTACGTTCCCAGCTTGCATCGCGCAGAAAACGGAGCGAATTGATGGAGCATTGGCGCGCGCTGCACCACAGCCGCCACGCCGTGTACCCGGGAGCTTTGCGATGAACAGTGCGTTTCGCGCCCTCTTGGTGGCGCTCATCGGAATCTGGATCGGCGGCGCCTTCGGCTGCGCCGAGGAGCGCGATCCGATCGTTCGTGTGCAATCCGACACGCTGTCGAAGGCGTTCTTCGTCGGCAAGGACCTGAAGTCGATCGAGGACGACCCGGAGTTCTACTACCGCGGCACCATCGTCGACGTCGGCTACGGAGCCGGGCAGGACGGCCTCTTCACCTCGACGTACGCGCAGCCCGTCTCCCGCATCAAGTGGGAGATCACCGAGACTCTCCTCAACGCGCGCCTGGCCTACGAGCGCATCGAGGGCACCGACACCAAGGGCACCACCATCGAGGGCTTCAAGAAGTCCGCCAACGATGGGCAGATCATCGCCAGCTTCATCATCTCGTCGCACTTCGATCTGCGCCGTGACTACAACCCGACGACCGGCGAGGAGATGAACATCGTCGTCGAGAACACCAGCGACCGCCGCTGGTACGCGCGCGAGTTCATGCGTGTCGACTGGTCGCGCAACCTGGTCACCACCAGCTACGACTTCGACACCCTGACCCAGCTCGGGCTCTACGGCGGCATCGAGTACGAGCCCATCGGCTACTACGTCAACGACCCGAACAACCCCGAGAAGCCGCTCTTCGACGCCGACGCGGGGTACTTCGACATCACCACCAAGGTCTTCGCCAAGCCGCAGCTCATCGACCTCTCCAGCCTGGGCTGGGGCATCGACAAGTTCCCGGCCTGCATGCTGCCCGGCGACTTCGCCGGCGGCACCGAGCCTTACGGCAACTGCAACGCGCAGGAAGTGACCATCCGGCACAGCTTCAAGCGCATCGACGACAGCGACTACGCCGCCGTGGACTTCGACGGCGTACGCTTCCAGGCCTTCGGCATCTTCAACTTCGACTTCCGCCGCGCCTACGAGCGCAACTACGGCATGGTCGACGATCGGTTCTACCGCTTCGCCGCCCGTTACAACATCTGGAAGCGCAGCCACTACTTCACCGACTCCGAGGCGCGCACCGGCGAGCTTCCCTGCGCCACGGTGGAGACCACCGAGGTGCCCACCGGTGACCCGACCGCCGACCCGAACCGCGACCTGGTCTCGGGCAGCGTGGCCACCGGCATCGTCGAGGGGCCGAACGGCACCGCCGACGAGTGCGAGGACGCCGGCCTGGGCTCGAAGTGCGACGTCTTCCGCAAGCGCTGCACGCTGCCCTTCATGAAGCGCGAGACCAAGACCATCCCCTGGTACATCGGCGGCGGCAGCGACGACGACCTCTTCGAGGCCACCGAGTGGGCGGTCCAGGAGTGGGACCTGGCCATGAAGACCGCCGTGCAGACGGCGCGCCTCACCGAGTGTCGCCGCACCGGGCAGGGCGACTGCGACAACGCCTACAAGATGTGGCGCGGCCAGCAGGACGACGTCGACGACGCGGTGGAGATCGTCCGCGACCAGACGCGTTGCCTGCGCGCGCACGGCTGGAAGATGGAGGAGTGCGCCTCGGTGGTCGACGCCGGCACGCAGGTGCTCGACGCCGAGCGTGGGGTCGAGGCCGACGGCGGTCGCGACACCCAGGCCATGAACGCCATCCTCAAGATGGAGCCCATCCTGGTGCTCTGCCACAGCCCCCCGAACGAGACGGACCACGTCTCCTGCGGAGGCGGCAACATCAAGCCGCGCCTCGGTGACCTCCGCTACAACAGCGTGCTGGTCATCGAGAACCCGCAGACGCCCTCCTCGTGGGGCATCATGGTCGACGCCGACGATCCGCTCAGCGGCGAGAAGGTGGCCGCCAGCATCAACATCTGGAGCTCGGTCACCGACATCGCGGCGCAGAGCCTGGTCGACCTGGTCCGGTACATCAACGGCGAGCTGTCCACCAAGGAGGTCACCGACGGCGCCTACGTGCGCGACTGGGTGCGCGCCTCGGCGCTCTCCTCCCCGCCCTCCGGCCCGAAGATGAGCCGCGACGAGGTCGACAGCCGCGTGGCGGCCGGCGCGCAGGTCGACACGGCGGTGATCACCGAGATGCGGACCCACAAGGTCCTGCCCGAGCTGCAGCAGGTGATGCGCGCCAAGAACCGCGAGCTGCAGGACGTGGCCTCCACCAAGGAGCTCGCATCCCCGCAGGCCATCGACGTGCGCGCCCGCATGGCGCGCGCCCGCGGCACCTCCGTGGAGACCGCGCTGCTCAACAATCCGATGCTGGAGCTGGCCGGCGTCAGCCAGCTCGACGTGCCCACCGAGGGCGTCATCGCCGACGTGGCCTCACCGCTCGGTGGCAACACACCGAACGCGCGCAGCGAGCTGCAGCAGCGGCGCCAGTTGGCCCTGGCCAAGCGCGGCGCCTGCCTCATCACCGAGGCGCCCGAGCCCACCGCCATGCCTGGCCTGGCGGCGGCGCTGCTCCGCAAGTTCCCGATCGGTGAGGGGGAGTCGCCGACCATGGCCAAGGAGCGGCACGAGCGGATGTTCCGGTACATCCGCCGCCGCTACCAGTACGCGGTCATCGCCCACGAGATGGGGCACTCCATCGGCCTGCGACACAACTTCGTGTCCAGCTTCGCCTCGCTCCACTTCCGCCCGCAGTACTGGCAGCTGCGCACCAGGAACGGCACCGTGGACACGGTCTGCACCGGCGCCGATGGCGAGGACACCTCGGCCTGCGTCGGCCCGCGCTACTTCGACACCATGACCAGTGAAGAAGAGCAGCAGATGATCTGGATGTACCAGCAGTCCACGGTCATGGACTACCCCGGCGACGTCTCCCAGGACCTCATCGGGCTGGGCATCTACGACATGGCCGCGGCGCGCTTCTTCTACGGCGACGTGGTCAGCGTCTACGACAACCCCGACCCGACCTATCGCGTCGGCGGCGACGTGGCCACCGGCCTCATCGCCAACACCGACAACTTCGGTGGTCTCGCCGGGATCAAGTACTCGGTGGGCCGCGGCAACGCCTCCCGCGAGATGCACTACACGGAGATCCAGAAGGCGTACAAGGTGCTGACGCGCTGCTACCCGACGGCCATCGGGCCGCCGCAGTGGTGGAACCGCGACGTCGATGGCGAGTGGGACCCGGTCACCGACGGCAAGCGCATCACCCTCGACGGCGGCGCCACCTACACCAAGTGCCGCCAGCAGCCGGTCGACTACTCCACCTGGAGCGACCTGCGCATGCCGACCGAGGACGAGGCGGACACCCCGTTCTACCGCGGCGGCCCGAACGTCGAGGGCAAGACCGGTCGCATCCGCGTCCCGTACTCCTTCGCCAGCGACAACTGGGCCGATACCGGCAACACCTCGGTGTTCCGGCACGACAACGGCGCCGACCCGTACGAGCAGATGATGTTCCTGGTCAACACCCACGAGAACCGGCACATCTTCGACAACTTCCGCCGCAACCGTACCGCCTTCAGCGTGCGCGCCGCCGCGGACCGTTCCTTCTCCCGCTACAGCGAGAAGATGCTGGGCATCGCCGGTGGCATCGGCTTCTACGGCACCATCTACCAGGACCTGGCCACCAACCAGGGCCTCTCCTACGACACCCTCTGGCCGGTCCTGGTCGCCAACTCGCTGCACGACAACGTGGTGGCGGCGACGGTGGCCTTCGACCACTTCGCCCGTCTCCTGTCGCGCCCGCAGCCTGGCGGGCACTACAAGCGTGCGGTGGCGTACGCCGATCCCGTCCTGCACTCGGACGACGACGCCGACGACTACGGCGCTGGCGCCAGCCTGGGCGGGCCGCTGACCAACACCCCGACGCTGGTCGTCGTGCCCAACGGCTCGACCGGCTACCTCAAGGACGTCGGCTTCGGTGGGCGCCCGCTCAACAACGCCTACGCCGACGGCCTCGGTGAGTACGACACCCAGTACACCATCTGGGCCGGCTCCTATTACGACAAGATCCACACCGCCATCCTGCTCTCCGAGAGCGAGGACCGCTTCGTGAGCTCCTCGCGTCGCGACTTCTACGACGCGCGCTTCCGCGCCGTGGGCATGGCGGATGTGCTGCCGGACGGCTTCCGCCGCATCATCGGCAACGCGCTCACCAACGACCGCAGCATGCTCGCCCCGCAGATGGCTGCCCAGGCAGGCGTGCCGCTGCGCGACGAGGGCGCGACCGGCCCGGACGAGAACGCCGAGATGTACCCGGCGCGCCCGATGGGCTGGAAGAGCTGGTGGCCGAAGGCCGGCCCCGAGGTCTGCTTCCCGACCGAGGGACGCCTGGCTTGCTACGACTACACCTCTGGCGACTTCAATCCGGCCAACGTCGAGGAGACCGTCAGCGTCGACCCGCAGGTCGGCTGGGAGGTGCAGAAGTTCCTCATCGCCTGGACGCTGGCGCACATCCCCGCCAACGAAAAGGCCTACTGGCTCGATCAGATGCGCGTCTTCCGGCTCGGGCCGGACGCGGATCCGCTCTTCGAGCAGCGCGTCGAGTGGCAGGACCCGGCCTCCGGTCAGGTCTACTACGCGCGCAGCTACGGCATGGAGTGCCTCTTCGGCAACCCGGCGAGCCAGGCGGCCTGCGTGGCCAGCGGTGGCAAGTGGGTGCAGAAGGGCATCGCCGCGCGGGTGCTGGAGTACGCGAACTTCCTCACCGGCAAGGGCTATCAGCTGGACCCCACCTTCACCTCCGACGTGTACGGCCCCGGCTTCGACGAGCACGGCCGCGCGCAGATCATGTGGCACGCCGACGGCACGCCGATCATCGTGCCCGACCCGGCCATCCTCGACATCAGCGCCAACGGTCAGAACCTGGAGCCGGTGGAGCCGTGCGACACCAACGTCGACGCCACCTGCACGCCGCTGACCGTCTACAAGAACCACTTCGCCTACGAGCTGGTGGGGTACAAGTCGGTGCCGGACTACCTCCAGGAAGTGCTCATCGAGTACGGGCTCAACGAGCCGATGGAGCTCGGTATCTACTGAGACTCGACCGGTCCGCGTCCTCGGGCTAGCCGGAGGGCGGGAGCGAAGCGCCGGAGCCAGATGGCTCCGGCGCTCTGCTTTGTGCGACGCGGTGGCTGCCCTGATGCGCCGGTTCGCGCGGCCTCTCGCCCGCACCACGCGGGCGTATCCTGGCCGCAACGGAGGTTGCGATGAGCAAGCAGGGCAAGGTGAAGCTCGGCAGTACCGGACCGACGGTCTTCCCCATCGGCCTGGGCTGCATGGGCATGTCCGGCGCGTACGGTCCGACGGACGACGCCGAGAGCGTGGCCACCATCCAGGAGGCCATCGAGCGCGGCGTGGAGCTGATCGACACCGGCGACTTCTACGGGATGGGCCACAACGAGATGCTCATCGGCCGCGCCCTCGCCGGGCGCCGCGACAAGGTGGTGCTCTCGGTGAAGTACGGGGCCATGCGTGGCCCCGACGGCAGCCACGAACGGGCTCTGCGCCAGCACCACGCCG
>JBBJMR010000281.1:0-11562 GCA_037720395.1 Polyangiaceae bacterium | reverse complement strand
GCGGCGACGATTGCTCCGGGTTTCTTTGCGGGTGCGGCGGGCGGCGACCCGATGGCCGGGCTGCTGCATGCGCGGCCGGACGTCGCGGGCGCGGTCGGCAAGCTGGAAGCGCTGGCGCAGCGCATGGGGGTGCGGTAACGCGCCGGAAGCATGGCCACCTTCCACGCCACCCTCGCCTACGAGCTCGACCCGGCCGTCCCCGCAGATCTGCGCAAGCTGCTGGTCGCCGAGATGGCCGCGCGCGGTTGGCTCGACAAGGCGCCGGGGGGCCAGGGCCTGCCTGCGGGCGCGCTCTGGGCCCGGCGCGCCGCGGGCCCGAACGAGAGCACCGACGACGTGCACCGGGGCTGCGGCGAAGATCTGGCGTCCGCAGCGGCAGCGGTGGAGCGCACCACCGGTCATCGCGTCGCCGTGCGCCGCGCCTGGGCGCAGGTCGCCGGAGCGGGAACGTACGGCCCGCTCTCCGTGCCGGCCACGGCGCCACGTAGCGGCGGCTGAGCGGAGCATCGACGCCCGCGCCGAGCGTGGTATCGATGGCAAGACGTCGCCTCGCGGTGGCGTGCTTGCTTACCCACGAGAGTCACCGGCCTCGCGCCCGAGAGCTCCCATGGCCCTGTCAGCCCTTCCCCGTTCGGCCTGCATCGCGCTCGCCCTCGCGCTCGCGTGCGCTGCGCGCGGTGCGACCGCGCAGGTGCCGGCACCGGAGCCGGCACCCGCAACGGGACCGGCGGCTCCTCCGGCCGACGCGCCACCTGGCGCGGCTCCGTTCCAGCCTCCCGCCGCCCCGCCCTCGGTGCCGCCGACGCAGTGGTCTCCCCCGCCAGTGCGCGGGGGCTGGTCGCCGGCACCACCGCCGCTCCTGCCGGATTGGCACCATCCATTGGAACAGATGCCGGCGTCGCTGCCCTACGAGACAGGACAACCGGTCCCTGCCGGGTATGTCATCGAGTCGCGCACGCCGCGGTTTCCTCTGGCGCTCGGCATCGCGCTCCTCGGGGGCGGATGGGTGGCATCGATGGTCGCCGGGACGGTGACGCACGTGACCGAGCGTCCGCTCCGCGAGGACGGGGGCAGCCTCCCGCTGTTCATCCCCCTGGCCGGTCCGTTCGTCACGCTGGGCACCGGGGACCCCGGCGGTGCGTCCACCTTCTGGCTCTGGACGGCTGGGCTGACGCAGGCCGCTGGCTTGGCGCTGATCTTCGCAGCGTTCGCCGGGGAGGAGCAGCGAATGGTGCTGCGCGATCCGACCCCGCACCAGGTGATGGGATTGGCGTCACCGAACGCGCGCTACATGTGGCCACCCGAGGTCCGCTACGACCCGGAGGCCCGGATCCCCCACGGCTACCACGTCGAGGAGCGCGCCATGAAGCCGCTGATGATCGCCGGCGCCCTGGTCTTCGGCGTGACCTACGGGGTCTCCGCGCTGACCGCAGTAACGCAGGCGGTCGATGATGAGACCGAGGCCGGCAAGCTGGCACGGCTGTTCATTCCGGTGGCTGGTCCGCTGGCGACGATCGAGCCCAGCAGAGCCGAGGGTGGAGCCGTCGGGGTGCTGGTCGCCGATACCATCGTCCAGACGACCGGCGTGACGCTGTTCCTCATCGGCGCGGCGACGACCCGACGCCGTCTGGTGCGTGACGACCCACAGGCTGCGGGCGCGGAGCGCGGCCTGGAGCCGGAGCTCGACATCGGGCCCGGGCGCGTGTCGCTCCGCGCCAGGTTCTAGGCGCCCTGGCAATCGCATCCCGGCAGACGAGCGCTATTCCGTGGCCGCCGGCGTGGCGCCCGCTTCCTTCCAGGGCATGTGCTCGAGCATCACGCGCGCGCGCGCGGCCAGCGCCACGTCGATCTCCCCGCGCACCGCCGAGGCGAACGCCGCCGCCAGCTCGAGCGCCGAGGCGAACCGATCCGCGGAGTCCTTGGCCAGCGCCACGGCCAGCACCAGGTCGACCTCCGGAGGAAGCGAGGGCACCACCGCGCTCGGCGCCACGGGCATGGTGTAGACCACGGCGTACAGCGTCTCGGGCACGTCGGTGCCGGCAAAGGCCGGGCGCCCGGTGAGGGCGCGGTAGCAGAGCACCCCGAGCGCGTGCACGTCGGTGCGGTGCGAGACGCGCTCGCCCTTGGCCTGCTCCGGCGCCATGTACGAGGGCGTCCCCACCGCGCGATCGGCGGTGAGCGTGTCGTTGGCCGATGCCAGCTTGGAGACGCCGAAGTCGAGGACCTTCCATACCCGCTGGCCGCGCCCGACGTCGGTCGAGAACACGTTGCGCGGCTTGAGGTCACGGTGGACGATCCCCGCCGCGCGCGCGGCCTCCAGTCCGGCGGCCACCTCGCGGACCAGCGCCACCGTGCGCCGCGGCGAGAGGCGCTTGCGCCGGCGCAGCACCTCCGCCAGATCCTCACCGCGGAGGCGCTCCATGGCGATGAACGGGATGCCGGCATCCAGCCCACCAACCTCGTAGACCTCGACCACGTTGGGGACATGCAGCGCCGAGGCCAGGCGGGCCTCGCGCAGGAAGCGGCGCACGCTGGCGGCGTCGCGGTACAGATGCATCTGCAGCACCTTCACCGCACCGTCGCCCTGGTCGGGGTGCACCGCCTCGTAGACCTCGCCCATGGCGCCGCGCCCCAGCACCGCACCGAGGCGCCAGCGCCCGAGCACGGTGTCCGTGAACCTCCCGACGCCACCAACCTTGAGCGCGCGGTCGAGGTCCTCGCGCGCCTCCTGCAGCAACGCCTCGCGCTGGCCGAGGCTGCGCAGCACGCGGTCGTGCCGCTCCACCGCCGCCAGGTTGGCCGCGCGGCTGGCGCGGGCGATGACGAACGTCGCCAGGAAGATGGCCTCGACGATGCCGGCCATCACCAGCCGGTCGGGTGGCGACAGTACGGAGCTCTGGACCACACCTCGATCGGCGAACAGGCCGAGGAGCTCGCCGCCGACCAGCACCGCGAAGCCCGCGGCGCAGCCCACGAACGCCACCACCGCCGCGCGCAGGTTGCGCGTCAGACTGAAGAAGTAGAGGCCGAAGGGCACCACCACCGCCGCCGGGGAGAAGGTGCCGAAGAAGTAGAGACCAGACAGCGCGCCCGACACGCACACCCAGCTGACCAGCGTCGCGCGCCGCGGCGTGTACCCGGCGTCGTCGCGGATGACCCAGGCCAGCCAGCCGCAGCCGGCCAGCACCACCCCCATGGCCACGTAGATCACGCGCAGCGCCAGCGGGTCGCTGCCGAGGAACGGCGCGGTAACGACGATGGTCACCCCGAGGAGCAGCGCCACGCGGAGGAAGGCGCGGGTGCGCGCCACCTCTTCGACGTGCAAGGTGGCCAGCGGAGTCGGGCCGGCCACGGTGGGCGACTCCTCGTCGCGCTCGGCCGTCGGCGGCGACGAGGTGACGGGCTCCGGCCGGGACAAGGACCGCGACGAGCCCTCCGCCACCGGCGCAGCGCTGCTCGTGCCCCCCGAGCGCCGGCGCCGCCGGGCGGGCGTGGTGCGCGGGCGGGCGCCCTCGGCATCCGCGGAGCCTTGCGCCGCACCCCCTGGCACCGTCACGCGCTCCGCGCGCGCCGCGCCCCCTTCGGGCGCACCCGTCTCCACGTCGATCAGCGTCGCCGTCTCGTCGAGGGGATCTTCGCTCGAGCCTGGCACCGGTGCTCCCGCAGGGCGCAGCGCCCTCCGATGTTATACGCTCGCTGGCGCGCTCCGGCTCCGCGCCGGCGCGATGGTGGCCGACCCATGCATCTCCGACGCGCGCTCCAGAACCTCGCCAACGCCGCGCCCGCCCTGCGCGACGCGGTGGTCAAGCCGAACCTGGCCGTGCTCCGGAGCATGCTCGGACCCGCTTTCCGGGGCCTCATCGAGCAGCGTGGCAAGGCCTCACCCACCATCCGGATGCAGGTCGGTTACCACGCGCACTTCGACTGGACGTACGAGCGCGCCTTCCCCGAGATGCGCCGCCTCTACGAGGCCGCCAAGAGCGCGCAGTGGAACGCCGCCACCGATCTCGACTGGCAGATCGACGTCGACCCCCACGACCCGGAGCGCGCGCTGCTCCCGGACAGCTTCCTGCCGGTGTCCGCCATCCCCTCGTGGCACAAGCTGAGCGAGCGCGAGAAGAACGTGCAGCGGCACGCGCTTCTGGCCTGGATGCTCAGCCAGTTCCTGCACGGCGAGCAGGGGGCGCTCTTCGCCGCCAGCCAGGTGACCGAGGCCGTCCCCTGGCTGGACGGCAAGCTGTTCGGCAGCACCCAGGTCGTCGACGAGGGGCGACACGTGGAGGTCTTCCACCAGTACCTCGATGGCAAGCTCGGCAAGCTCTACCAGATCAACGACAACCTCTACGTCATCGTCGACGCGCTGATGACCGACGCGCGCTGGGACGTGAAGTTCCTGGGCATGCAGATCATGATCGAGGGTCTGGCCCTCGGCGCCTTCGGTACCATCCGCAAGGTGACGCGCGAGCCGCTGCTGCGAGAGCTGCTCAAGTACGTGATCACCGACGAGGCGCGCCACGTGCACTACGGGGTGCTGGCGCTGCGCAAGCACTACGTGGACGACCGCAACTACTCACCCGAGGTCGAGGACTGGGCCTTCGAGACCAGCGTGCTCATGCGCAACCGCTTCCTGGCGCACGAGTTCTACGACGAGTTCTACGGCCACCAGATGTCGCGCCGCGCCTGGGACCAGCTGGTGGCCGGCTCCAAGCTGATGACCGTCTTCCGGACGACCATGTTCCAGCGCATCATCCCCAACCTTCGCCGCATCGGTTTGCTGACGGAGCGCATCCGCCCCCATTACGCCCAGGTGGGTCTGCTCGAGCACGAGCACGGCAAGGCCGCCCCGGAGGTGACCGCCGCCGAGCTGATCGGCGAGGCCTGAACCGATCAGCGGCGGGGGCCGCGCCGGAAGTTCCCCCTGCCGGGGCGACGTGATAACCAGCGCCCAACTCGGGAGAAGGTCCAATGAAGCTTCGTCTGACGCGGGCTGCGGCCCTCTTGGTGACTTCCACGGTGCTGGCGCTCCTCGGCGCCGCGTGTGGAGACGGCTACTCGGAAGAAGACGCGACGCTCTATTGCGACCAGGAGAAGGTGGCCCTGGGCGCCACCTGCTTCACCGACGAGACCTACGAGGAGTGCCGGAGCTGCTACATCGACTGCGGCAACTCGTGCGCGCGGACCAACGGCTGCGACTACAACTGCGCCGAGTAGCTCGCCGGCCGTCCTACGAGCAGGCACCCCCCCGATCCCCACCCGCCGCTCCCTGGCGGGCTCCCGGGGCCATCCCGGGCCCTTTCGGCCGTGATCCCCGGCGAAGCGCCTGCGATTGCGCCGGCATCGAAGGGGCGCGGGCTCCCGGAGCCCGGTGGACGGTTGCGCCCGTTCGCTCGTTGACGGAGAAAAGGGCACGCGGCAGTGAGTCGACGGTGCCCGAGGCTCGTCAGTCACCTGTCCGCAAGGAGAACCAGATGAAGGGTATCGCTTCGTTCGTGGCCATCGGCTCTGTCTCACTCGCGCTCGGCGCCTGTGTCGTCGTCACCGACGCACCCCCGGAGGACCCGAGCGGGACCACGGCGGCCTCGCCGAGCGCCAATGGGCAACCGGCCAACATGGGCAACGCCAAGAGCAGCGCCTACTGGATCTGGCACAGCGGCAACGGCCACTGGCACCTGCGCACCACCAGCGGCGGCACCACCCACCGCTACAGCGGCAGGGTGAGCGGCCACGGGGCGGCGAAGATCGTCCGCGCTCACAGCGTCAGCAAGGAGAAGGACGACCGGGTCAAGTTCCTCACCGACCGGGTGAGCTTCGACATGAACACCGGGACCAGTGGCGATGGCTTCGATTTCGACGTCGCCGGCAGCTGCGTCGACTTCGTGCTGGAGATCGACGGGACGAAGCAGCCGGAGCACGTCGTGGTCGGCGCCGCCGAGCACCGCCCCAGCGCCGGCAACTTCAAGGCCTGCCCCTGAGACACCCGGGCACCGCCGGCGAAGGGGTCAGCCCTTGACGCCGCCGGCGGTGAGCCCGGCCACCAGGTGCCTCTGCGCCAGGTAGAAGAGCGCCATCACCGGGAGCGAGACGACCAGCGCCCCGGCAGCAAAGCGCTCCCACTGCGCGTCGTACTCACCCACGAAGCGCTGCAGCACCACCGGCAGCGTGAACTTGTCTTCCTTGCCGAGCAGCGTCGCTGCCAGGATGTACTCGTTGTACGCGCTCATGAAGGCGAACAGCGAGGTCACTGCCAGCGCCGGCCGCGCCGCCGGGAGCACCACGCGTACGAAGGCCTGGAAGCGGGTGGCGCCGTCGACCATGGCCGCCTCTTCCAGGTCGACCGGGATGGCCTCGAAGGCCGCGCGGAGCTGGAAGATGGCGAACGGCACCGACGTGGCCGCGTAGCAGAGCACCAGCCCGGTGAGGGAGCTGAGCAGACCGAGCCAGTCGAGGAGCAGGTAGAGCGGCACCATGCTGGCCACGGTGGGGAACATCTGCGTGGCCAGCAGCGCGCGCACGCCGCCTTCCTTGCCGACGAAGCGCAAACGCGCCAGCGCGTACGCCGTCGGGGTGGCGATGCCCACCCCGACCGCCGCCGTGGCCAGCGAGACGACCAGCGAGTTGAGGAGCTGGCGGCCGAAGAGCCAGGTCGTGCCGCCATCGGGCTCCACGCGCGAGGTGCCGAGCACGGCGCGGAGGTGATCGAGGGTCGGCGCCTCCGGGAGCGGGATGGCGCTGGCCGTCGGCGTGCGCTCGCCGCTCAGCGCCAGCGCCACCACCCAGAGCACCGGATAGAGCGCGAAGCAGGTGAAGAGCAGCAGCACCGCGTGCGTCAGCACCGACTCCCAGCGCGGCACGCCGTGGGGCGGAGCGAGCTCGCCTCGCTGCGGCGCGCTCACATCGACTCCGCGTGCCCGGCGTGCTCCGGCGCCGTCACGCCGGTGAGCTGGCGTGCCTGGCGCACCGCGCGCCGCCAGGCCGAGAAGCGCGTGGCGCCGGAGAGCATGACGAAGATGAGCACCGAGTAGGCGGCGGCATAGCCGAACTGCGCCTCGCGTGTGAACGCCCAGCGGTATGCCTCGGAGACGAGGATGTCGGTGGTGCCGTCCGGGTCACCGCCGGAGACCAGGAAGATGACGTTGAACATGTTGAAGGTCCAGATGGCGCCGAGGGTCACCGCCGGCCCGAGCGTCGGGCCGATCATGGGCAGGGTGACCAGGCGCAGGCGTTGCCAGCGCGTGGCGCCATCGACGCGCGCCGCCTCGAGCACGTCGTCGGGGACGCCGGTGAGGGCGCCGATGACGACCACCATCATGAAGGGGAAGCCGAGCCAGACGTTGGTGGCCACGTTGGCGGCGAAGGCCGTGGAGAAGCGCGCGAACCAGGCGATGGGCTCGAGGTCGGTGCCCAGGGCGCCGTTGGTGGCGAGGATCAGCCCGGTCACCGCTCCGAACTGACGGTGGAACATGCCCTTCCACGCCAGGGCGGTGACGTAGCTCGGCACCGCCCACGGGACGATGAGCAGCACCCGGTAGACGGCGCGCAGGCGCAGGGCCGGCCGTGACAGGAGCAGGCCGAGACAGAGGCCGATGCCCACGTGGAAGGTGACGTTCACCACGGTCCAGAGGAGCGTCACCAGCAGCACCAGCCAGAACGAGCCGCTCGCCAGGAGCGGCCCGCCGCGCGCGCCGAGGATGGACACGAAGTTCGCCAGCCCGACGTAGCGCACCTCCTCGCCATCGCCGGCGGTGAGCGAGGTCAGCGCGCCGATGAACAGCGGCAACATGACCAGTAGCCCCACCACCACCACCGCGTGCGCCACCCACAGGTACGCCGGCAGCGAGCGACGCAGCTCGCCGCCGAGCTGCCGGCCGCGGGAGCGCCGCACCAGCGCGAAGGCGCCGAGGAGCGCCAGCACACCGAGCAGCAGCCCGAGCGGCGCCGGCGAGGCGCGCGGCGGCAACGGGCGGCGCACGTCGTCGAAGCGGCGCCGGGCCTCGGCCAACGCCGGGCCGGGCTCGGCGTCGTGGCGAAGGACCTTGCGGATGGCGCGGTTCGCCGGCTCCCACGCGGAGCGCATGGCGCGGGTCGGCGGTGGGGGCACGGCCACCTTGGCCTGCTCGGCGAAGGCGCGCAGGAACGCGTCGTCCGCACGCAACGGGACGTCGAGGCGCGCGGTCAGGGTGCGTGCCAGCTCGGCCCGGATCTGCGCGGCCGGCGCCCCGGCGATGAGGCGGGCCAGCGCGCGGACGTCCGGGCGCGCGACGCCAGCGGGGGAGAGCATCAGCGACTCGACGGTGAGCAGCGGGCGCATGGGCTGGCCGGTGGCCCGCACCTTCGGCAAGACGGCGACCCGGTACGCAGGCGCGCCGCCGCCGGCGAGGTCGGAGGCCAGCCACGGCCCGCTGATGGCGAAGGCCGCCCGGCCGGAGCGGAAGAGATCGGTGACCAGCGAGCCGTCGGCGGCGTCGGGGACCACGCCGCGATCGACCAGGTCGCGCGCGAAAAAGAGCGAGCGCTCCGCGGCGTCGCCCACGAACGCGAACGAATCGTCGTCGCCGACGCGCCGGCCGCCGAAGGCACCGAGGAGCGCGGCGTGCGCGTAGGCACCCTGCGCCTCGTAGGCCAGCGCGAACACGCCGGCAGGCAGCTTGCCGGCCAGCTCGGCGATGCCCTCGACGTCGGCCGGCACCTCGGCGACGAGCGCGGTGTTGACGTAGAGCGCGACGCACTTCTGCGACAGCGGGATGGCGAGCACTTCGCCGCCGACGCTCACCGCGGCCAGCGCCGGCCCTGCGTAGGCGGCTCGCTCCAGCGCGTCGCCAGGTGGTGCCACGATGCCGCGCGAGCGGTAGTCGCCGAGGCGCTCATGCGCATCGATGTACAGGTCGGGCCCCTCGCCGGCGGGGATGGCCGCGGCCAGCCGCGTGGACAGTACGTCGTACGGCAGCGCCAGCACGTCGAGCGGGGCGCCCTTCCAGCCGGCGAGCACCTGCTGCAGCGCCTGCTCCTCCGCGCCGCGGTACGCGTGCCAGATGCGAATGGGCGCCTCCGCTCGCGCCGGCGGGGCCCCGATCAGCATGCCCAGCAGCAGGACAGCCACGACGGCCAGCGCGCGGGTCGCGCGCACCGGAGCCCCGACGCGCGGCGTGCGGCGACTGCGGCGACTGCGGCGTTCCGGCGGCATCGGCGCTGCCTGCATACTCGGCCGGGCGCCGGATATCGAGCGCGCCCGCGGGGCGGCGACGGGCTGGCCAGCCGAGGTGGCGGGCGCCTGCGGGCGGGGCAGTGCGCAGCGCTTGACTACTACGCCGGTAGTAGTAAATCAGGACGCGTGGCGGGCGACACCGAGCTTGGACCCCTGGAGATGAAGGTGCTCGGCCTCCTCGGCGCCGAGTCGGCAGCCGTCGGGGACCTGCAGCAGCGCCTGCGCCAGGGCGGTGACGACCTGGCCTACACCACGGTGATGACCGTGCTGGTGCGGCTCTGCGAAAAGGGGATGGCGGTGCGCTCCAAGGAGGGGCGCCGCTTCCTCTATTCCGCGGCGCGCCGTGCGCCGGCGGTGTCGCGCGGCATCCTCTCGCGCATCCAGCGCTCGCTGTTTCGCGGCGACCGCGTGCGGCCCATCCTGGCGCTCCTCGACGACGCCGAGCTCAGCGACGACGACCTGCGCGCCCTGCGCAAGACCATCGACGAGCGGCTGAGGAGGCGCGGATGAGCACCGCCGCGCTGGTGGCCTTCAACCTGCTGCTCAACGCCCTGGCCTCCTTCGCGGTCGCCTGGGCCCTGGCGCGCGCCGCGCTGCTGGTGATGCGCGCGCCGCCCGGACGCGTGGAGACCGCCCTCCTGGCGCTGCCCTTCGCCAAGCTGCTGCACGACTTCGTCCGCGGCGTGCCCACCGGCTCGTTTCTCTGGCTCCGTGCGCGAGGTGTCGATCAGGACCTCGGCTCCTTCCGAATCGAGGTCGGCATCGAGCGCGGCCTGCTGAAGCTCGACATGGCGCTGGAGGCGCTCTCGGCGGGCGCGCGGTACCCGCAGAGCGCCGCCGACCTGCTGGCCGCCGGCCTCTCGCGCCATGTGGGCCGCTGGGTGCCGGCAGCCGCGGTGGCGCTGATCGTCCCGGTGGCACTGGTGCTCCTGGCTCGCCGCGCGGCGGCGTGGCGCGCGCTGGCGTCGCTGCGCGCGCGACTGCAGCGCGCGGGGCGCCTCGGCTGGCGCCGTGCCGGCCTCCGTCGCGTGGACATCTTCCTCGACGAGGAGGAGCGCGGCGGCACGCCGTGGAGCACGGGCGTCGTGCGGCCGTTCATCTGCTTCCCGGCCGCCACCTGGACGGCCATGTCGGCGGCGGAGCGGCGCGCGGCCTTGGCCCACGAGCTGGCGCACGTCACCGAGCAGCACCTCCTCCTGCTCCTGCTCGTCGGCTTCTGCGGCGACCTCTTCTGGTTCGTGCCCGGCATCGGCCGCGCCGAGCGGGCGGTGCGTGCGGGCTGCGAGCGCGCCGCCGACGCCCGCGCGCTGCGCCGCTGCTCACCGGTGGAGCTGGCCTCGGCGCTGGTGCGCGCCCGCGAGGCCACCGGCCGCCACCTCCCCTTCGCCGGCGCCGTGCTCGGGGCCGACGGCGGCGAGGGCGCGGCGCGCATCTCCTGGCTCCTCGCTGGCGCGCGCAGCGCGCCGCGCGGGCCGTTCCGCTACCCGATCGCGCGCGCGGCGCTCGCCGTGTGGGTGTCCGCCTCGGTGCTCGGGGCGCTGGTGCTCGGCAACCACTGAACGCTCGAGCGTCGCCGAGCGCGCTCCAGCCCCCGCCCGTCCCGCTTTCTCCCTCACTGCTCGCGGTTCCACCGCTCTCCAATTACTACGGTCGTAGTAGAAAGGTCACCATGCTCCGCGCCACGCTCTGCATCGTCTCGTCCGCGCTCGTGCTCTCGGCCTGCGCGGCCTCGCCCGCGGCGCGCACGGTGCGCGCGGCCGACATGGGCACGCTCGGTCCGCTCGCCCCGGGTCAGCCGCTGGTCATCCAGTTCGAGCCCGGTGACACCATTGCCCTGCACGTCGCCGTGGAGGGCGCGCTGCTGCGGACCGATCCCGATGCCGCGCCGCTGCGCGTCCAGGTGTTGCGGCGCTTCTTCCTGCGCATCGACGGCGACAGCATGCGCACCAGCCTCGACGGGCGATCGTTCGACGAGGCTCCGGCGACGCGGGGTTCGTTCTCGGTCGGGTTCGGGGCCACGAAGCGCGGTACGGAGGGGCGGATCTCCATCCGCACGCCCACCCCCTCACGCTGAGACGCGCCCTGGCTCCGAGCCAGCGAGCGAGGGCGATCCGGGTGCCGCGGACGTCCGTCAGGCATCGCCCGCCGCAAGCCGTCGCGGCGTACGGCGACCGCCGTAGGGCATTTTGACGCGGACGCTGGACCCGGGGAAATGTCACCGAAACGTTTCTGGTTTTGCGAGCGCCACGCCCGATGACGCGCTACGTCGTTTCCCGTGCAGAACCTGCGCTGTCCCCGATGCCGCGGCGAAGCGGCTCACCGTTCCCATCGTCGTTCCGCGCTGGAGCGCATGGCCTCGG
>JBBJMR010000065.1:0-32687 GCA_037720395.1 Polyangiaceae bacterium | reverse complement strand
CTGCTTGGCGCTGCCGCCGGCGCTGTCGCCCTCGACGATGAACAGCTCGCTCTCGTTGGGGTCGGTCGAGGAGCAGTCGGCGAGCTTGCCGGGCAGGTTGAGGCGGTGGCTGACCGCCGTCTTGCGCAGCACGCTCTGCGTCGCCTCTCGGCGCGCCTCGCGCGCGCGCGCCGAGAGGATGCCGCGGGCGACGATGGCCTCGCCGGCGCTGCCGTTCTCCAGCAGCCACTGCTCGAGGGCCGGACGCAGCACGCCCTCGACCGCCGGGGCGGCCTCGGGGTTGTTGAGCTTGTCCTTCGTCTGCCCCTGGAATTGCGGCTCGGCGATGTAGATGGAGAGGATGCCGACCACGCCCTCGCGGATGTCCTCGGCGTTGAGCGTCACGCCCTTGACCTGGATCTTCTTGGCGTCGACGAAGCCGCGCACGGCCTTGACGATGGCGCTGTTGAAGCCGTTCTCGTGCGAGCCGCCGTGCGCGGTGGGGATGCCGTTGACGTAGGAGCGCACGGTCATGTCCGTGGACTCGGTCCACTGCATGGCCGCCTCGAGGCGGATGCCGTTGTCCTTGGAGGTGTAAAAGACGCTGGGGTGGGTGGGCGCCTTGCCGCGCTGGGCCACCAGCTTGGGCAGGAACTCGGCGATGCCGTTGGGGTGGAGCAGCTCCACCTCCTCGCCAGTGGCCTCGTCGCGGAAGACGATGGTCACCCCGCCGTGCAGGTAGGCCTTGGCCTCGAGGCGCTCGCGCACCGTGGGGACGTCGAACTTCGCCGCCTTGCCGAAGATCTCCGGGTCGGGGCGAAAGTGGACGGAGGTGCCGTGCTTGCGCGTGGCCCCGCCCTTCTTGAGCTTGCCCTGCGGCTCGCCACGCGAGAACGACTGCGTGTGCTCGAAGCCGTCGCGCATGACGCGCACCTCGAGCAGCTCGGACAGCGCGTTGACCACGCTGGCCCCGACGCCGTGCAGGCCGCCGGAGACCTCGTAGTTGCTGTGCGCGAACTTGCCGCCGGCGTGCAGCGTGCCGAGGATGAGCTCCAGCGCCGGCTTCTTGAAGCGCGGGTGCATGTCGACGGGCATGCCGCGACCGTCGTCGACGACGGTCACCCCCTGGTGGTCCTTGTCGAGCGCCACCTGGATGCGCTTGGCGTGGCCGTTGATGGCCTCGTCGACGGCGTTGTCGACGATCTCCCAGAGCAGGTGGTGGTAGCCGCGGATGTCGGTGCCGCCGATGTACATCGCCGGGCGGCGCCGCACCGGCTGCAGGCCCTCGAGGACCTCGATGTCCTTGGCGGTGTAGCGCGCCGGGCCGGTGGCCGGGCGGGCGCCGCTGGCGGGCTTGGCGCCGCTTGCGGGCTTGGGGGGAGGGATGGTCGGCATCAGGTGACCTCCAGCGACGGTGCCACCGGCGGCGGCAGCACCACGCGTACGAACCGGTCTCGCTTGCTCTTCAGGTCGCCGCGGCCGGCGCGCGAGCCCTGCACGTCGCGCAGGGTGTAGCTCAGGGTGCGGCCCTTCTCGGTCTCGATGGTGATGTCGTCGCGGGCCCCGAGGCCGAGCACGGCGCCGATGACCCGCTCGTCGTCGTCGACCTTCATCACCATGGCGCCCTTGCCGACGCCGGAGAGCACGGCGATCTCGCTCACGGCCACGCCGAGCACGTGCCCGTCGCTGGTGGCGCAGAGCACCGAGTCCTTGCCGTTGGTGGGCATCACCGCCAGCACCTCGTCGGCCTCGTTGAGGCGCGCGTACTTGCGGCCGGCGCGGGTGGACGGCTCGCGGTGCGGCCGCAGCGAGAAGCGGAAGCCGAGCCCGCCCTTGGTCACCGCCAGGGCGAAGGGAGGCTCCGGCTCGGCGCCCTCCTTGGCCTCCGGCACCTCCAGGGCGCGGGGGTCGAACGAGAGCATGGCCACCATGCGCTCGCCGTCGCCGAGCTTGAAGAGCTTCTGCACCGGGTCGCCGTACCCGGTCGACGGCGGCACGTCGTGGATGCGGCACACGTAGCAGGCACCGAGGTTGGAGAAGAAGGCCACCGAGCTCTTGGTCGAGCCGGCCACCGCGGCGAGCACGCTGTCGCCTTCGCGCAGGCGCGTCTGCGCCGGGTCCCTGAGCTCGCGCACGCGCTTCACCCAGCCCTGCGCCGAGAGCACGATGTTGGCGTCCTCGGCGACGATGAAGTCCTCCTCCTGGAACTCCGGCTCGTCGGTGGCGCCGAGCACCTTGGTGCGCCGCTTGTCGGCGTACTTGGCCTTGAGGTCGGCGAGCTCGCTGGCGACCATCTTCCAGCGCCGGGACTCGCTCTTGAGGAGCGTCTCCAGCTCCTTGGCGGCAGCGCGCTTCTCGTCGAGGTCCTTCTGAATGATGAGGATCTCCAGGCGCGCCAGGCGATAGAGGCGCAGCTCGAGGATGGCGTCCGCCTGCTCCTCGGAGAGCTCGAAGCGGGCAATGATCTTCGTGGCCGCGTCCTCCTTGCCCTCGCTCTTGCGGATGACCTTGATCAGCTCGTCGAGAGCGTCGAAGACCGTCTCGAAGCCCTCGAGGATGTGAATCCTGCGCTTCAGCTCGCCGAGCTCGAACTCCGCGCGGCGGGTGATGGTGGCGTGGCGGAAGTCGAGGAACTCGGCCAGCATCTCGCGCAGCGAGAGGCGGCGCGGGGCGGCGATCTCCGGGTTGTCGGTGGGGCAGAGGCAGGTCAGGTTGACCTGTACGTTCACCGCCAGCGGCGTGTTCTTGAAGAGGTAGGCCATGACCAGCTGGGGGTCGGTGCCCTTCTTCAGCTCCAGTACGATGCGGTTCTCCTCGGTGGACTCGTCGCGCACGTCGACCAGCGCCTGCAGCTTCTTGCCGATGATCACCTCGGCGATCTTCTCGACGATGGTGCTGCGCTCCACGCCGTAGGGGATGGACGTGACGATGATCTGCGGCACCTTGCCGTCGAGCTCGGCGCGCCACTCGCCGCGCAACTTGAGCGACCCGGAGCCCGTCTCGTAGACGTCCTGCAGCTCGCGCTTGGTGACGTGCAGCTGCCCGCCGGTGGGGAAGTCCGGCCCCTTGATGTACGTGAGGAGACGGAAGGTGGAGAGGTCGTCGGTCTCATCTCGGCCGGCAGGCGTCGATGACCTCGCCCAGGTTGTGCGGGGGGATGCTGGTGGCCATGCCCACGGCGATGCCCTGCGAGCCGTTGACGAGCAGGTTGGGGAAGCGCGCCGGCAGGACGATGGGCTCGCTCTGCGTGCCGTCGTAGTTCGGGCGCCAGTCGACGGTCTGCTTGCCGAGCTCGTCGAGTAGCTCGCTGGCGATCGGCATCAGCCGCGCCTCGGTGTAGCGGCTGGCTGCGGCCGAATCGCCGTCGATGGAACCGAAGTTGCCGTGACCGTACACCAGGGGTGCGCGCAGCACCCACGGCTGCGCAAGTCGGACCATGGCGTCGTACACCGAGGTGTCGCCGTGGGGGTGGTACTTGCCGAGCACGTCGCCGACCACGCGCGCGCTCTTCTTCGGCTTGGCGTCGCCGCCGAGACGGAGATCGTGGTGCATGGCGTAGAGGATCCGGCGCTGGACGGGCTTGAGACCATCGCGCACATCCGGCAGTGCGCGAGAAGTGATCACACTCAGCGCGTAGACGAGGTACTTCTTCTGCGCCTCTTCGGAGAGAGACGCATCCAGGATGGGAGGCGGGGGCTCGTCGTCGCCACCCCCGCCGCGACGCGGCCGGCGTCCACCCCCAGGCGGGTCAACTGGGAGAGAAAGCTGGGGATTGCGCGGCACCCTGGGTTCTCCTGCTCGAGGTTGCGTGGCGTCGCTTACCGCGGACCCGGCACGTCCAGGGTGTACTCGCGTTCAGTGACAGCCGATCCACGTCCCTTACCGGCCGCCGGTCGACTGGTCAAGAACCCGACGGCGGAACCGTTCAAGAGGTCGGCGCGCTCGATGCAAGGGGAACCAGGCAGCGAACCGCAAGGCCGCGAGGAACCCGAAGCATGAACCAGCCGCGACCCGCCCATGGGGCGAATCTCCACAGCGGTTCTGCCGGCGCCGCCCGCACGCCACGCCTGGGGCGTTCTGGTCATATGATCAGGCAGTTTCCGACGCTGAATTGCGGCGTTGCGGCTGTTCCCGCGGCGAGCCCCATGCGTAGTCTGTGGATTGGATTCCTTTGCGTATGAGCAGCAACGCCGCCCTCCACCTGTCTCGTGATCAGAGGACGCTGGACGCCCCCGAGGGCGCCGAGCCGCTGGCCAGCGCTGTGCCTGGCAGCGACAGGGACGCGTGCGGCCCCGGCGACGTCGTCGCCGACAAGTACGAGATCCTCTCCCAGCTCGGCGAAGGCGGCATGGGCACCGTCTGGCTGGCCCGAAACCGGTCGCTGGACATGGACGTGGCGCTCAAGCTCATCCGTCGCGATGTCGCCGACGAGGAGACCACGGCGCGCTTCGTTCGCGAGGCCAAGGCCGCGGCGCGCCTGCAGCATCCCGCCGTCATCCGTGTCTACGACTACGGCACGTCCAGCCGTGGCGAGCCTTACATGGTGATGGAGCTGCTCCGCGGGAAATCGCTGGGCGAGGTGCTCGACGAGCAGGGCCGGATGCTGGCGGCCGTCGCCGTGACCACGATGCTCCCCATCGCCAGCGGCCTGGCGGTCGTGCACGACGAGGGCATCGTCCACCGCGACCTCAAGCCGGACAACGTTCTCATCGCCAACACCGCCGACGGCGAGGTCCGCCCGGTGGTCATGGACTTCGGCATCGCCAAGCTGAACAGCACCTCCACCGACACGCGTCTCACCCAGGAGCGCGCGCTCGTTGGTACGCCGGACTACATGTCCCCGGAGCAGGCCTGCGCCGACGGCGACATCGACGCGCGCAGCGACATCTGGGGCCTGTGCGTGATGCTCTACGAGCTCATCGCGGGTGAGCGCCCGTTCGTGGGGGAGTCCCGCCGCGAGCTCTTCGCGGCCATCGTCACCGGGACACCGAAGTCACTCGCCGAGCTTGGCTACACCGACGAGGTGCTCTGGAAGATCATCGAGCGCGGTCTGGCGAAGAACCGCGACGATCGCTGGCCTTCGATGCGTGAGCTCGGCGCTGCGCTGGCAGCGTGGGCCTCGGACAGCGGCCTCGAGAGCGATGCTTCCGGCCTGAGCCTGGCGCGCTGGCTCGGAGGCGTGTCGCGCTCCCGGCCCGACTCGCAGTCGCGCGCCACGGTCCCGTTCGACGGCGCCGTCCCGGGACGCGACGAGAACAGCTCGCTCAAGGATCTCGACGGCCTGACGCGCTCGCCGATGGCATCGCTTGCGCCGGGGGCGCGCAGCCGCTTCGGGGCGGTCATCGTGGCGGGGGTCATGGGGCTCGCCGGCGCAGCGCTCGGCGCCTATCTCACCTCCAGTGGTGCCAGCGTCGGCGGAAGCACCGCCGCCGCGGCCGTGGCCCCGATGCCCGCCGAGGTCGCGGCGGTGGGCGGGGCGCGCAGCGACTCGGAGGCTGGCATGCCCGCCGCCGTCCCGCCCACGGCCGTGGAGCTGGTCCCGGGCGCCGTGCCCGAGCCGCGCGCGGCTTCGGCGAAGGCCGCGGGCTCGGCCAAGGCGCCGCCTTCGGGCTCGCCGAGCGCCAAGGCTGCCGCGCCCGTCCGCGCCGAGGGCGCGAAATTCCCCGTCCCCGCGGCGCCGAACTTCTGACGCCCGGTCCCGAGAAAGGTGTCGATGTATAGAGCCGCGCTCTCGTGCGTCCTCTTCACCGCGGCGGGGTGCACGCTCATCGGTGAGGGGGAGCTGAGCGACAAGCCCGGGGAGACGGGTAGCGGCGGCGCGCCCGGGGCCACCAGCGGCGCGGGGGCCACGACCGCGGGCAGCAGCAGCAGCAGCACCGCGGAGGCCGCGACGACCGGACCGGGGGGCTCAGGGTCGAGCAGCTCCGCCGCGGCGGGCGGCGCCTCGCCGTGCGACCCGGCGTGCGCGCCAGGATTCATCTGCAAGGATGACGACAGCTGCGCGTGCGAGTCGCCCGAGGCGGAGGCGGCGCAGGCGTGCCCGCCAGCCTGCAACGACGGCTGCGACCTGGGCAAGGGTATATGCCGCATTCTCAGGGAGCAGGCGTGCGGCGGCACCTGCCCGGAGACCATCGCCTGCGCGCCCGGGATGGAGTGCGAGATCCGCTGCAAGGGAACGCAGCCCTGCCTCGGGGCCACGATCCTGTGCCCCGAGACCTTCGCATGCAAGGTAGAGTGCGACGGTTACCAGGCTTGCAAGTCGTCCCACCTCATCGGCACCACCGGTGCGTTGACGCTCACGTGCCACAACACCCAGCCGTGCCAGGACATGGACCTCGATTGCGGCGCGGGGGTGTGCGACTACCCGTGCGACAGCTTCGAGGGCACCGCGGATTGCGGCACTTCGTGCGGCTGCGACACCTGCTGAGGCGGCTCCAGGCCACGGTGATCCTGGGCATCGCCGTGCTGTGCACGGCGCCCGCCACCGCGCGGGCCGAGAACCCGGCCGACGTGGCGCTGGCGCGCGAGCTCTTCACCGAGGGCTCGCGATTCGCCGAGGCCGGCAACTGGGCAGCGGCCAGCCAGCGGTATGCGCGGTCCCTCGCGCTCAAGCGCGCCGCCATCACCCTCTACAGCCTTGGCATCTGCCACAAGAACACCGGCAAGCTGGTGGAGGCGCTGGTCAACCTGCGCGCCTTCCTGTCGGAGCCCTCGGTTCCGGCGACGGAGCCGTACGAGGCGCCGGCGCGCGCGGCCATCGCCGAGATCGAGCCGCGCATCGGGCGCGTGCGCATCGATCTCGTGCCGCCGGGAGTCCCCGGCGCGGTGATCGCGCTCGACGGCGTGTCGGTGCCGCCAGCCGCGTACGGGATGGATCGGCCCATCGATCCCGGCGATCACGAGCTGGTCGGCACGGCGCCGGATCACGACCCCACCCGCGTGAGCTTGCACGTCCCCGAGGGCAGTCGCCAGCAGGTGACGGTCAAGCTGGCGTCCATCCGGAGCAACGTCTTGCCGGCGTCTCTCATCGCGGGCGGGGGCGCTGCGCTGGCCGGCGGGGTGATCGTCGGGCTGGTCGGTGTCAGCGAGGCGTCCAGCGCGCCCACCCGCGACGGCGAGGAGGCCGACGCGGCGCGAACGAAGATGATCGTCGGAGACGTGATCGGTGGGGTGGGGCTGGCGGTGGTGGTGGTCGGCGTGGTCATGCTGCTCACGGCCGGCGACGAGCCGCCGCCGGAGGTCGGGCAGCACGCCTCGTCGTTTTCCACCGGGCACGCACGGCGCGGCGGCGCGCGCTGCGCTCGGACCGCGTGCTGGAGCGCGTCCGCGAGCGGCGCGACGCTTCGCTGGTGAACGGAGCGCGGGCGGGCGGCCGCGGCGCGCGCAGACCTGGCGCGGTTGCTGCAATCGTGCGGTGCCTGGGGCATGGCAGCAGCGCAGGGGCAAGAAGTGCACGATGGTTCTGCCGCGCGGGTGTGCTCGGACGACGCGGTCGGGCGCGACCCTATCTGCGAATCCGGCACGATGCGCATTTTGCCCGCGGCGCGGCCGGGTACCCTGGGTTTCGGGACCGTCCCCGTGCCGCCCTCCTCCGCCCCCCAGCTTCGCCCGGCGCCCCAGCCCTGAGGCCGACCCGTCGGGTGCGGGGGTCGCCGCCCGGCCGAGCGGCCGGAGGAGCAGCACCGCCAGGGGCAGCTGCTCGCCGACAAGTACGAGCTGGTGTCGTTGATCGGCGAGGGCGGCATGGGCACCGTCTGGCGCGCGCGCAACGTCATGCTCGACGCGCACGTGGCGGTGAAGCTCATCCGGGGCGAGATCCGCCATCCGTCGCTCCTGGAGCGGTTCATTCGCGAGGCACGCGCCTCGGCGCGGCTTCAGCACCCATCGATTGTCCGCGTCTACGACTACGGCACCTCCTCGAAGGGCGAGCCATTCATGGTCATGGAGCTGCTCGAGGGGACGAACCTCGGGCATCGCCTGGACGAGGAGACGCGCCTGGAACCGGTCGAGGCAGTCACCCTGTTGTTGCCCATCGCCGGGGCCCTCGCGGTGGCGCACGATGCGGGCGTCGTGCACCGCGATCTCAAGCCAGAGAACATCTTCCTGGTCGAGGGGAGAGATGGCTGCGCGCGACCCGTGATCATGGACTTCGGCATCGCCAAGCTGCGGGAAGCGCCGACCGATCGGCCGCTCACCGCACAGGACGCGCTGGTCGGGACGCCGGAGTACATGTCCCCGGAGCAGCTGTCGGGCGACGCCGAGGTCGACGCGCGCAGCGATGTGTGGGGCTTCTGCGTGGTGCTCCACGAGGTCATCGCGGGGCAGCGCCCCTTCGAGGGTGCCTCGGCGCGCGAGCTGTTCGCGGCCATCGTCACCGCCACGCCCCCCTCGCTCCACGAGCTCGGCTCGGCCGACTCCTGCCTGTCGGACATCGTGCAGCGCGGACTGGCCAAGGACCCCAACGACCGCTGGAGCTCGATGCGCGAGCTCGGCGCCGCGCTGGCGCAGTGGGCTGTCGACGCCGGCATGGCCACCGATGCCGCCGGCGTCACGCTGGAGCGCTGGACCGGCGTGCTCGTGCCGCCGCGCCGCTCCCCGTCCCGGCGACCCTCGAGCCCGGGTGCCGACGGAACGACCCCGACCCCCTCGGACCGCCTGGGCTCGGTCCCGCCCCTGCTGGCGACGGACCCGCCGCCGAAGCCCCGACACCTTCTCCACCGCCGTGCTGGCCGCGGCGCTCGGGGTGGCCGGCCTGGTCCTGGGAGGCTGGGCGACCCGCGCCCCGTCCACCGACGTCGCGTCGCCCGTGAACGAGACCCCGCGCGCCGTCGCGGCAGCCTCCACCGCGTCCGCCACACTGCCGGCACTTGCGGTCGACACGCCGAGCGTCGTCCTTTCCCCGCCGAGCCCGGTCGGAGCGCGAGCCGTTCCGCCGCCGCGAAGTGAAGGTCCCACGCCGGCGAGCGCTGCCGCGCGCACCCAGGCGGCCCTTCCGGCCAGCGCCGTCGACGTTGCGGCTCCCCCGCCAGCCGTGGCGCCGGTCAGCCCGGCGGCGACCGCGGGCCCGAGCGCACTGCCTGCGGCGCCACGTGCGGCCCAGCCGCAGGCGCTGCCCGCGTCGCGTGTCCCGGCGACACCGAACTTCTAGCGATGGCGCGCTCTTGGTGGATCTGGGGGATGCTCGTCGGGAGCACGGGCTGCTCGTTGCTGGCCGACGCAGCCCTGGACGATGACGGGGCGGCCAGCGCCGGAAGCGGCGGGTCTCTGGCGAGCAGCTCCACCAACGCGGGCGCTGCCGGTGGGGTGCCGAGCGGTGCCGGCGCTGACAATTCAGGCGGCGGCGGCGCGGGGCCCGGATCATCGAGCGCGACGGGCGTCGGCGGCGTCGGCGGCGTCGGCGGCGCTCAGGGCGCCGGTGGCGTGGGCGGAGCCATCGAACCGTGCGGCGGCTGCGAGCCCGGCTTCGTCTGCGAAGGGACCACGTGCCTCTGCCAGGCGCCCATCGCCCCTGCGGCTTCGGCATGTCCGCAGCCCTGCACCAGCTGCGACCAGGCAAACGGTCTGTGCATCATCGAACGCACGGCAGAGAAGAAGAAGGAGGTCATCCAGTGCCCGGATGGGATGGCCTGCCGCATCGAGTGCAACGGCGACAAGGCGTGCGAGGAGGCGAAGCTGCACTGCCCTGTCGACCAGGCCTGCGAGGTGGTCTGTGCCGCCACGGAGAGCTGCAAGAAGGCCCAGATCTTCGGCGCCGACGGCGGGGTGACGCTGCAGTGCACCGGCATGAAAGGGTGCCAGGAGGGCGAGCTCAAATGCGGCGAGGGCGCATGCGCGCACCCTTGCCCCACGGGCATGGACGGACCGCTGATCGTCACCTGCGGCGGTTCGTGCGACTGCCTGGGCTGTTGAGGGGACCATGCGGCGTGTGCTCACCATCGCTGCTGCTTGTTTCCTGATGCCGGCGTCTGCGGGCGCGCAGAGCGGAGCCGACGTGGCGCTGGCGCGCGAGCTCTTCACCGAGGGCTCGCGCCTCGCCGAGGCGGGCGACTGGAAGGCGGCGCGCGAGCGCTACGCGCGGTCGCGGGCCCACAAGCGGGCCCCCCTCACCCTCTACAGCCTGGGCATCGCCCAGCAGAACACCGGCGAGCTCGTGGACGGCACGGAGAACCTGCGCGCCTTCCTGGGCCAGCCTTCGGAGCCGGCCACGCAGCCCTACGAGGCGCTGGCGCGCGCCGCCATCGCCGAGATGCAGCTCCGCATCGGACGGCTGCGCATCGAGGTGCAGCCCGTGGGCCTGTCGGACTTCCAGGTCACCCTGGACGGCAAGCCGATCCCCCACGCCGCGCTGGCGCAAGATCGACCTGCCGATCCGGGCGAGCACGATGTGGCTGGCGAGGCGCCAGGGCGGGAGCCGGTCCGTGTTCGTGTGCGCGTGCCGCCGGGCGGGACGGAGCGTGTCCTGGTCTCGTTCGGCGAGGCGCCGAGGGCCGTGCGCTCGAGCAAGGTCGTGCCCATCGCGCTGCTGGCCGGCGGCGGGGCGCTGGCCGCCGCGGGGCTGGTGGTCGGTCTCGTCGGCGTCAGCGAAGCCTCGAACGTCGCGCCTGGCGACGAGGACGCGGCCGACTCGGCGCGCGCCAAGGCGCTGGGCGGCGATGTGGTGGTCGGTGTCGGCGTCGCAGCGGCGGCGGTGGGCGTCGTCCTGCTGCTCGTCGGTAGCGACGGTGCGCCGCCGGCGCGCGATCAGGCCGCGGCGCGGGCCTCCCGCTGGGCCGCCGGCCCGCGCGGCATCGGCGTGCGCTGGTAGCAGTCAGCTGGGCGCCGAGGGCAGCGGAGCGCGCAGCGCGCGATCGACCTCCTCGAGCAGCGCCTCGGCGCGACACGGCTTGCGGACGAAGCCCATGGCGCCGGTGCCGCGCAGGCGGCGCTCGCGCGCATCATCGGCGTGGCCGGTGACGAAGAGCACGCGCACGCCGGGGTCGATGTCCTTGAGCTTGCGGAAGGCCTGCTCGCCGCCGAGGTTCGGCATGTCGAGGTCGAGCATCACCAGGTCGGGCCGGGGCTTGGCGCTCTCGTAGGCGCGCACGCCTTCGGCGCCGTCGGCGGCCTCCATCACCTCGTGCCCGCCGAGCTTGAGGAGGCGGCCCAGGCTGCGGCGCAGCACCTCCTCGTCGTCGATGAGCAACAGCAGCGACGAATCCGGCGCCGGCTTCAGCGCCTGCACCGGCCCGCGCATGGTGGCCACCAGGGGCCGGCGCGGCGCGGCCACCACCGCCGGAAGCCAGACGCGGAACACCGAGCCGCCGCCGGGCTTGCTGTCCACCGTGACGTGGCCGCCGTGGGCGGTGACCACCTCCTTGACCGTGGCCAGCCCGACGCCGAAGCCGCTGCTGCGCTGCCCCGTTTCTCCGGCGTGCGAGGCACGTTTGGTGGTGAAGAAGGGGTCGAAGATCCGCTCGATGGTGGCGTGGTCCATGCCGATGCCGCTGTCGCGCACGGTGATCACCAGGTGCGGGTGGTTGGACCGGCCGATCTCGGCCTCCTGGCCCGGGCGCGAGGGCAGGGCGGCAAGCTCCTCGGGGGTGGCCTGCTTGGCGCTGACGCCCAGCGTGCCCCCCTCGTGCATGGCGTCACGGGCGTTGAGGCAGAGGTTCATGAGCAGCTGGTAGAGCTCGGCGCGGTCGCCCATGACCGCCAGGTTCGGGCCGATGTCCGACTCGATGCGCACCGAGCGGTCGAGGGTGCGGCGCAGGAGCTGTACCACCTCCAGGCACAGCTGCGAGACGTCGGCGCGCGCGTGCTCGGCCGCCTCGCCGCGCGCGAACGAGAGCAGCTTGGGGGTGAGGTCCGCGGCGCGGCGCGCCGCAGCGAGCATGTCGTTCATGCACTCGATGACCTCGTTGTCGGCCAGCGTCCGGTCCTTGGGCAGGCTGCGCACGTAGTCCAGGCCGGCCATCATGGCGCCGACCATGTTGTTGAAGTCGTGGGCGATGCCGGCCCCGAGGCGCCCCAGGGCCTCCAGGCGCTGGCGCTGCAGCTCGTCCTCCTCGGCCGGGTCGCGGTGGGTGAAGAGCATCACCACGCGCGAGCCGAGCTGGATCCGATCGCCGAAGGCCAGCTGCGCCGTCCCCATCACCGGGGTGCCGTTGAGCCAGGTGCCGTTGCGGCTCGCGAAATCCTCGATGACGAAGCCGCCCCCGGCGCTGCGCCGCACCTCGGCGTGGCGCCGCGAGACCTCGGAGTCGTCGAGCACCACGGTGGCGTCGCTGGAGCGGCCCAGGACCACCGAGCGCTCCACGGTGTAGCGGCGGTGGATCTCGGCGCCGGTCAGCACCACCAACCGCGCCGGGCCCTCGAAGCGGTGCTGCGCCGGAGTCGGGTTCCGTGCTCCCGCCGGCACGTCGACTCGCTGGGTCTCCTCTTCGTCCGGTTTCATCTGTCTGACCGGTGACCCCGGTCGCCGTGGTGGAATCGGTACCCGAACCGGCTGCGCCCGGATCGAGGATCGTACACGAGAGCCGCGGCGCATAGGGCCCCTTCGGGCCGCTCGCGCCCGTTGCGCCGGTTCGACGCGGGTCCGAGCCTGCTCCGGTGCGGGTCGAAGGGTGCTCGGAGACCGGTTCGAGGCGTGCCGAGACGTGCTCCGGGGAGCGATCCGACGCGGCGTCCGAGGCGCGCCGCGATAACGCGAAGTTGCGCAGGCCTTGAGACCGCCGCCGGCCTGGGGTACGTGGTGGCCGCCCGCAGGCCGGGCGACCCCTCCCGAAGCAAACCGGCGCGCCCGATTCCATTGTCCGACCGCGAGGCTCGGGCTCGCCGCGCTGGCCGACTCGACACGCTGCAGCCCCCGCGATCTCGATTCCAGGCGACTCCCCACCGAATGATCCAGGCCAAGCCGGCGCGCATCGCATCGCTGTACCTGGGTCGCTGTGGCTCCTCGCCGACGTCGATGGCCGGCGCCCACGCGCCGCGTCGCGCGGCCATGGCATGGCTGGCTGGCGATCGTGGTCGCCCTGTGCATGCTGCTGGCGCTCCCCGGGCGCGCCCTGGCGCAGGACGCCGGCGCCCCGCCGGCGGTGGATGCCGAGCGCGCCGCCGGCGCAGCCCGGTCCGGCCGACGCGGGCGCACAGCCGCCCGGGCCCGGCGCACAGCCCCCGCCCGCCCCTGGCGCGCAGCCCCGCCCGCCGACGGAGGCGCACGCCCCCGGCCGCCGACGCAGGCGCCGACACGCCGGGCAAGTGCCCACCCTGCAGGCCACGGAGACGGAGCTGGCCCGCGGGCAGCCGGTGGCCAAGGTGGCCGTGGCGGGCAACCGCCGCATCGCCACCGAGGACGTGCTCACGTACATGCAGCAGACGCGCGTGGGCAAGGCCTTCAGCCCCGACGGGCTGACCAAGGACGTCCGCGAGCTCTGGGACTCGGGTTTCTTCGACGACGTCGAGGTCGACCTCACCCGCCGTGACGACGGCGTGCACATCCGCCTGCTGGTGCGCGAGCGCCCGAGCATCAAGAGCATCGAGTTCACCGGCAACGAGAAGATCGACGCCGAGGACCTGACCGAGGCGCTCAGCGTCGAGGTGAAGGTCGGCACCATCCTGAGCTACGCCGCCATCCGCCGCGGCGTCCAGAAGCTCCGCGACAAGTACGACGAGGAGGGCTACTTCCTCGCCGAGGTCGACTACGAGCTCGTCCCTCAGAAGAGCAACGAGGTCGTCCTCAAGTTCACCATCCGCGAGCACGAGCCGGTCACCGTGCGCCGCATCACCTTCATCGGCAACTACAGCGTCCCCGACGCCGAGCTGCGCGAGGTGATGCTCACCGGGCAGACCAGCTTCTTCGACTTCGGCTCCGGCGGCAGCTTCCGCCAGGACGCCTTCGAGCGCGACGTGCTGGTCATCAACGCGCTCTACTACGACCGCGGATACCTCTCGGTGCAGGTGGCCACCCCGCGGGTGATGCTCACCCCCGACCGCACCGGCATCGAGATCACCATCAGCATCGTCGAGGGCCCGCGGTACAAGATCCGCTCCCTGCGCGTCTACGAGCGCGACGACGACGGCAAGGAGGTCGAGCCCATCGGCGGTCGCCGCGCGCTGCGGGAGATGGTGCGCGCCCGGCCCGGTGACTGGTTCAACCGCGCCGAGCTGGCCAAGGACCTCTCCACCATCCAGACGATGTACCGCGACCACGGCTATGCCAACGTCGAGGCGCCGCCGGCCACCGAGCTCGATGCCGACAAGCGCGAGGTGGACATCGTGGTCGCCATCCAGCGCAAGAACCTCGTCTACTTCGGGCGCATCGAGGTGCGCGGTAACACCAAGACGCGCGACAAGGTGATCCGTCGCGAGATGGAGGTGGAGGAGAGCCGGCTCTTCAGCGAGAGCAAGCTGGAGCGCTCCAAGCGGCGCATCACCGCCCTCGGTTACTTCGAACGCGTCGACATCTCCACCGAGCAGGGCGACGACGACAACCACGTCAACGTCAACGTCGAGGTCGGCGAGAAGCCGACCGGCACCTTCCAGGTCGGCGCCGGCTTCTCGAGCATCGAGAACTTCATCGCCACCGCGCAGGTCCAGCAGGCCAACCTCTTCGGCAATGGCCAGTCGCTGGCCTTGCAGGCGCAGATATCCGGCCTGCGGCAGCTCATCGATGTCCGCTTCTACGAGCCGTACTTCCTCGACAGTGTCTTCAGCATGTCGGTGTCGGCGTACGACCAGCTGCGCATCTACGACCAGTTCTCCCAGTCGAGCGTGGGCGGGTCGCTGACCTTCGGGTACCCGATCATCCAGCCCGAGCTGCGCGCCTCGGTGACCTACACCCTGGAGTCGGACGAGATCTCGACCTCCACCACCTCGACTTTCCTGGGCACCGCCAGCGCGGTCTCCACCTTCCCGCGCCTGCCGCTCTACAACCTCTTCAGCGACGGCATCACCAGCAGCGTGCGGCCGGCCTTGACCTACGACACCCGCAACAACCAGCTCTTCACCACCGCCGGCATCTACCTGCAGGGCTCGGTGGAGTTTGCCGGCGGGTACTTCGGCAGCGAGAACGACTTCATCCGCTACCGCGCCACCGGCAAGTACTACTACCCGGTGACCGACACCATCGTCCTCAAGCTCCAGCAAGAGGCGGGCATGGTCACCAACCCCACCGGCGAGGGCGTGCCCATCTTCGCGCGCTTCTTCCTGGGCGGCATCCTCGACGTGCGCGGCTTCCCGCTGCGCAGCATCGGCCCCCGCCTGCCGCTGCTCGGCTCCACCGACCCCAACGCCCGTCAGGTGCTCAACGGCGCGAACATCGGCGGCAACCTGATGTACTACCAGAACCTCGAGCTCGAGTTCCCGATCATCGACAAGGTCGGTATCCGCGGCGTGGTCTTCACCGACCTCGGTAACTCGTGGAACCTGGAGACGCTCTACTGCGACGCCGCCGCGGCCTCGCCCAACGACGTCTCCAATCCGTGCTTCGACGTTGGCCGCCTCTTCGACGTGCGCACCTCGTGGGGCTTCGGCATCCGCTGGTTCTCGCCGCTCGGCCCGCTGCGCTTCGAGTGGGGCTTCCCCTTCAAGAAGCTCTCCTACGAGGAGAGCAGCGTCTTCGAGTTCACCATCGGCAACTTCTTCTGACCTCCGCCCACCTCGGCGCCAGGACTCGCCTGGGCGCGACGGCGCGGCCGATGCGGTGATCTGCGCCAGCTCCGCTCGGCATGAGCCGCGCGTCTATCGCTCCGACACAACAGGGATGCGGCGTTCATCGCGTGCCGCCGCCCGCGGGCGATGAGCGGCGCCGGAGGTCATCCCCGGCGCCCGGGAGGAACGGAGCATGCCTGGTTCGCCGGAGGACGTGGGCCGCGCCGATACGGCGCGCGTGAGCATCCACGACGTGCATGTGGGCGTGGATGGCGTGGCCGCGGTGCGCGGCGCTGCCGGTGCGCCCGGCGGCGCCGAGCTGCTCGGGGAGGTGACGGCAGGGAGGGGCTGCGCGGCGCACCGCCGCCGCTGGCCGCGGTGGCCCTCGATATCCCGCGCTCCATCGTCGGGGCGGTGGAGCGGCCCTGACCGGCGAGATGCTGTTCATGGCCGACGTGCAGGTGCCGATCGCGCAGGCGGCCGTGCCGCTGGCCGCCGAGCGCAGCGACGTGCGCCGCGTGGTGGCCGTGCCCGCGTCGCTGCCGAGCCAGCGGCCCCGTGCAACAGCGAGCGCCGAGGCTGCCGTCGGCGCCGCGGCCGCTCGAGGAGGCGGGGGCCTTCGAGGGCGACGCGGCGGAGCGCGGCGGCCGGCGCTCTTCGCGTCCGCTGCGGAGGGTGCGCCGCGCGCCGAAGCCGCCGCCGGGCGCGCTCGTCGTCACGCGCCGCCACGTCGGCGTCCCGTTGCACGCGCTGGTGGCGGTGATCGATGGCAGGGTGGGGCAGGTGGGCGCGCGGGCCGCCATCCAGCGCAGCGTCGACGCGCCCTCGTTCGCGCCGCGCCGCGCCCCGCTGCTCGTGCTGGTTCCGGCCATGGCCGCGGTGGCGCTGTTGGCCGTGGCTGCCATCGGGTTCCTGGCGCGCGGGGGCGCCACCGCCGGGGCGCGCTCGGTGCCGGTCGAACCCCGGACGGAGCGCGCGGTCCATGAAGGCGTGGTCGACCCTGGCTACCGAGACGCGTAGGCCCGCGCGCACGGCGTCCGGCCGCCCGTTCGGCGCGGCCATCATGGCGCGCGCAGACGCCTGCCTGGCGCCGCTGCTGGCCGTGGCGCCGGCCCGTGGCCCGGAGGCACCCGTCGCCGCGCAGGCCGCTGCGGACCGCCTGGAGGCAGGAGAGGCCCGCTTCGCCGCTGGTCTCGAGGCGGAGCGCGCCAAGCGCTGGGCGGAGGCGCTGCGCGCCTTCCAGGCAGCCGGCGAGGTGCGCACCACGGCGGCGGTGCTCTTCCACGTCGGCCTGTGCCACGACTGCCTCGGCGACGCTCCGGCCACCCTGACGGCGTTCGAGGCGGCCTGGGCGCGGGCGCAGGGCGACGGTGCGGCCGACGTGGTGCGTGCCGTGCCCACCCACCTGGCGCGCCTCCGTCCCCAGCTGGGCCGCGTCACCGCCCGGGCCATCGGCGGCGTCGGCGGCCAGGCCGTCATCGATGGGCGGCCGGTTGCGGCGGATGCGGTCATCGCCGTGCCGCCGGGCGCCCACCGCGCCGAGATCCGCGCCGTCGGCCAGGCGCCGGTGCGGCGGGGCCCTGCAGCGATGTCCGCGCAGCGCCATGAGCGACTTCGACCGCGGCCAGACGGCGACCACCGCCGGCCACGTCCTGCTTGGCGTCGGCGCCGCGGCGCTGCTCACCGGCGGCGCGCCCTTCGTGCTGGGGGCGCCGCCCGATGTCCATGCGCCGCCGACCGGCGTCGCGCCGGCCACATCAGGCAGGCGTGCCGCGGCCAGCTCGCCGCCGTCCGCTGGCGCCGTGCCTGCCGCGCGCAGAGCGGCGGCGCGCGAGGTGCGCACCGGGCTCGCAGGTGTCCCCGGCGCCGAGGTGGGCTCGTCCTATCTGGAGGTCGTTCTGATGCGGGTATCGCTGATCATCGCGCTCGTCCTGGTCGGTTGTGGGTATCCCGATGCCGACGAGGTCTTCGGCGAGGGCACCACGCCCGCGACGGCAACCGGCAGCGGCGGTGGCGACGCCGGGAGCGGCGGCGCGACCACGGCGCCCGGCAGCGGAGGGCAGGGGACCGGCCCCACGACCGGTACCGGTGCCGGCGCCGGTGCCGGCACCGCCGGCACCGGTGGCGACGCGGCGGCGCTGGTGGCGGCAAGCCGAGCTGCGACGCGGACGGCGACGGCCACCAGGCAGAGGGCGCGTGCGGCGGCGATGACTGCGACGACGCCGCCGCCGACGCCCACCCGGGCCAGGACGCCTACTTCGCCTCGCCGCGGTCCGATGGCTCGTTCGACTGGAACTGCGACGGCGACGCGGAGCGCGAGACGCCGATCGTCGCCTGTTCCGGCGGGCTGGGCTGTGGCCTCCTGGAGGGGGACACCGGCTTCGAGAAGGAGGTCGAATGCGGCGATGTCGCCCAGCTCGGCTCGTGCGGCGGCATCCCGTGCACGTTCGGCGCCTCCAGGGACGCGACGCAGCGCTGCCGCTGAGCGAGGCTGCGCCGGCCATGCGTGACGCCCAGGCCTCGGGCAGCGCTGCGTGAACCGTCGGAGCTCTGCGCACCACCGGTCGGCCGCGGCGGCCGAATGGCCTCCGCCCGAGCGGTCGCCCGCGCAAGCAATGGCGCCGATAACGGCCGTCGGCGTCCTCGCCGCCCTCGCCGCGAAGCGCACCTCGTGCGCTCGATCGTTTGCGCAGGGTCGGCCGGGCTGATAGCAGAAGTCGATGCGGCCGGATCAGCAGACGTCGATGGCCTTCCCCAAGCCGGGCAAGGCGCTCATCGGCGTCATGATCGCCCTGGGCTGCATCTGGGTTGCCTACGCATGCGCGGTGAACTTCGCGGATGTCGACCCGGCCATTGCCTACCCGTTCATCGGCAACGGCGTGACCTCGTTCATCCAGCCGTGGCGCTTCCTGACCGCCGCGCTGCTGCACCATCCCAACGCGCCGTGGCACCTGCTGACCACGCTGCTGGGGCTCTACTTCCTGGGCACCACGCTCGAGGACCGCTGGGGCGCCAGGAAGATGCTCTTCTTCCTGGCCGGCTCGGCGATGTTCGCCTTCGCCATACAGGCCGCGGTGGGCGCGATGGTGCCGCGCCTCGACTCGCCCCGCTTCTACGGCGGCCTGGGCATGGTCGAGGCGGTGGCGGTGGCCTGGGCGCTCGCCAACCGTCACGCCCAGATCCGCCTGATGTTCGTGCTTCCGGTGTCCGGCAGCATGCTGCTCGTCTTCGTCTTCGTGATGAGCGTGCTCAACGTCATCGCCGCCCGGGCCCCCACCGAGGGCCTGATCACCCCCTTCGGCGGCATGCTCGCGGGCTGGCTCTTCGGCGACTACTCCCCGCTGCGCCGCCTCTGGCTCAAGCTGCGCCTCAAGCAGCTGCAGCGCGAGACCGAGGCCATGCGCGGCGCCAAGGCCCGCACCCGCGCCGCCAGCGGCCTGCGCGTCATCCCAGGCGGCGCCGACCGCCCCAAGGACAAGCGCGACCTGAACTAGGCCACGCCGTCGCCTGACGTCCGCCCCGAGCCGCTCCGCCGCGGGCGCCCCGCCCTGTCCCCCGACGCCGCCCGCGAGCCGCGCTGTGGCCCGACGCCGCCCGCGAGCCGCCGCTGTCGTCTCATCGGGGCGGCGAGCCGCGCCGTCGCCTCAGGCCGCGCCTACAGCTCCGCGCACTTGTTGATCTCCTGCACCGTATCGGCACCGAGCAAGCACCGCAGCTCGGCCGCATCGATCCGCCGCCCGGCGAGCTCCTTCTTGCACTCGGTGGTCCAGTCGCCGACCAGCCGCTCCCCCTCTGCGCGCACCACCGCCGCGGCCTTCTCGGCCACGGGCCCCTCACTGGGCGCCGCCTTCTTCGCCTCGGCCTCCCACACCGTCTTCATGTGGGCCGCGACCTCCTGACAATCCCCCTCGCTCATGGTGCGTCCGCACCCGACCGCCCCCAGGACCACCAACCCCACCAGCGCCCGCCGCATCCAGCCGAGACTCCGCGCCCCCGCGACCCCGGTCAAGACCTTCCGGCCCCCGCGGCCCGGCCCCCCTTGGGCCCCACCCTCCCACAGCGATCGCAGCCGCCACCCTGGACCCCTGCACCGCACGCGTGAAGCTCGCGCGCGGGTCCACGCCGAGCCGCGATGGCTCCGACCCAGCAAATCGATCCCCGGTGGCTTTCGACCCCGCGCTGCGCACGGCCATCCGAGACCCGTGCACCCGCGTGGGGCGTCGCTCGCGTCCCGATGCGGGCCTTCCCTTGCACCCTGCCGTCACCGTTTCGGGACGCAGGAGGGCGTGGGCGGCGGGGACGTTCCGCGCGCAGTGGGGTGCTCCTGGGGCCCCCTGGGGCGCGAGCACCGCCGGTGCTCGCGTCAAGGAGGGTTGGAGCACCCCGAGCACGGAACGTCCCCGCCCGCGCCCTCCGGCCAACGCAGCCTCGTCGCGCCACTCGGCCGCTCACAAAGCAACGAGGCGCCCTCGGATACCGAGGACGCCCCGCACCGCACCGCTTCCGGCAGCGATCAGCTGTCGATGAAGCTCTTCAGCTGCTTCGAGCGGCTAGGGTGGCGCAGCTTCCTCAAGGCCTTGGCCTCGATCTGGCGGATGCGCTCGCGCGTCACCTCGAAATCCTGTCCCACTTCCTCGAGCGTGTGATCGCTCTTCTCCCCGATCCCGAAGCGCATCCGCAGGACCTTCTCCTCGCGAGGAGTCAGCGTCTTCAGCACCTTCCGGGTCTGCTCGGCGAGGTTCATGTTGATCACCGCCTCGGCCGGCGAGATCACGCTCTTGTCCTCGATGAAGTCGCCGAGATGCGAATCTTCCTCCTCGCCGATGGGCGTCTCGAGGCTGATCGGCTCCTTGGCGATCTTCAGGACCTTGCGCACCTTGTCGAGCGGCAGCTCCATCTTCTCGGCGATCTCCTCCGGAGTCGGCTCGCGGCCGTACTCCTGGACGAGGTAGCGCGAGGTGCGGATGAGCTTGTTGATCGTCTCGATCATGTGCACCGGGATGCGGATGGTGCGCGCCTGATCGGCGATGGCCCGGGTGATGGCCTGGCGGATCCACCAGGTGGCGTAGGTCGAGAACTTGTAGCCGCGCTTGTACTCGAACTTGTCGACGGCCTTCATCAGGCCGATGTTGCCCTCCTGGATGAGGTCCAGGAACTGCAGGCCGCGGTTCGTGTACTTCTTGGCGATCGACACCACCAGGCGGAGGTTGGCCTCGACCAGCTCTGCCTTGGCCTTCTCCGCCATGCGCTCGCCGTCGCGGATCGACTCGTACGTCGCGCGGATGGCGAGGACGTCGATGTCCAGCTCTTCCTCGACCTTCTTCAGGCCCTTGGCGGCGTTCTTGATGGTCTGCTCGAACTCGGCGAGCTCGAGGCGGGCCACGTTGAACTTCTTGGCCAGGCGCGTCTCGGCGCCGCGGTTGCCCTTGACCTTGTTGAGCTCGCGCTTGATCTCGCCCTTGCTCAGGCCGGTGCGCTTCTCCAGCTCGGTGGCGCCGGACTCGGCCTTCTCCACCTTGGAGATGAGGCCCTTCAGCTTGAGGACGATCTTCTCGATGGTCTTCTTGTTGAGGCGCATCTCCTCGAGCGTGCTCACCAGCTCGGCGGTGGTGCTGTCGACGTCGCTGTCGATCTGCTTCTTGCGCGCGTCGCTCTTGCCGTCCTTGCGCTCCTCGAGGAGGTCGAGCTTCTTCTTGTCCAGGCGCTTGACCTTGTCGATGAGGCGGATGATGCGGCGGTCCGCCTCCTCCTCGTCGAACTCCTGGTCGTCGTTCTCGGCGTCCTTGATCAGCTCCTTGACGCGGATCTTGTGCTTGCGCAGCTTCTCGCCGAGCTCGATGATCTCGCGCACGGCGATGGGTGAGTCGAGGATGGCGGCGTTGACGCTGAGCTCGCCGCTCTCGATGCGCTTGGCGATCTCCACCTCACCCTCGCGGGTGAGCAGGGAGACGCTGCCCATCTTGCGCAGGTACATGCGCACCGGGTCGTTGGACTTCGAGTAGTAGTCGACGTCCTCTTCTTCCCGGTCCTGGGCGACGACCAGCTTCTTCTCGCTGGCCTCCTCGTCGGCGATGCGCTTCGGCGCGATCTTCACCTGGGTGGCGCCGTCGACGATCTCGATGTCCTCGTCGCCGAGGGCGCCCACCACGTCGTCGAGCTGGTCGGGGGCGACGTCGGGGGGCAGGGCGTCGTTCACCTCGTCGTAGGTGAGGAAGCCCTTGGACTTGCCCGTCTCGACGAGCTTCTCCAGGGCCTTCTTCTCCTTCTCGCTGCGCTCGGCAGGGCGGGTGCGGTCGCCGCCCTCCTGGCGCGCGGCCGGAGCGGCGCCCCCGCTGCGCGAAGCGCGCGCGGCCGGAGCCGCTCGCCCGGCCGCGGCGCCCGGCGCCGAGCCGCGCCCGGCATTGCTCGCCGGAGGTGCGCCGGCCGCCTTGGCCTTGAGCTGCCCGCGTGGCGCCCCGGTCCCAGCGGACGAGGAGAGCGACGATTTCGCCGGCGGCGGGACGGCCCCCTTGGCCGGTGCACCGCCCTTCTTGCTGGCGCCCGGGCGCTCGGCTCCGCCGTTGCTCTTCGCGGACATCGCCGTGGTTCGTCCGGCGGACTGCTTGGCCTTGCTCGCCATTACTGATCGCTCCACCGCGGCACTCGCCGCGTGTCTGAACAGGTCGGACCAACGACGGGCTGATCCCGCCGTTGTCGGCCGCTCTGCGGCGCAAAGCGAGTCACGGCCGCGCGCGCTCCGACGAAGGCCGATGCGGCCCCTCGGTGCGATCGCGCCGCGCTCGCGTCATCGGCCGACCGGTACGCCGGTCGCCCGTCGATCGACGAGCAGTCCGCTCGTCTTGCACTGCAGCCATCGCCCGCGCCTGCGCCCGCAAGGGGGCGCCATGCGCCCGCTGCGGGAATAGTCACGACCGTCTGCGCGCTACGAAAGCCCACGCCTCTCCTTGTTCACTCGGTCCAACTCGCGGAGAAGCGCGTTCTCCTCCGCCGCCACGCCACTCACGCCGCGGAGCTTCTCCACGACGGTGGCCTTCTCGCGCGCACCGCGGAGCCCGTCCAACTTCTTTGCATTGTTCAAGAGATCGGTGCGCGCCTCATCCGCCGTTTCGAACACGGGTGAAGCCAGCCGCCCAGCCGCGAAGTGATGGATCGGCGCGGCGATCTGCGCAAGAAATTCGGCGGTGTAAAGTCCCTTTTTACCTTCGCGGGCTTGACGCAGTGCGGCAATCGCCAGCGCTTCGTCTCCTTCCAGGTAATCCAGGGCACTTTCCGTCCTCGGATCGTCCAGCAGCTCGGGCCAATCGAGGAGCGCCCCGAGGATGGCCAGCATGATTTCGCCGACCTGCGGGCGGGAGCGTGCGCGGTCGTGGGGAACCGGGGCCGGGGCGCGTTCGTGCCTCCCATCGTGCCTCCCATCGTGCCTCCCATCGTGACCGAGCGTCGGGCGCGCGGCGCGGTGCATGGCCTGCTCCATGGAATGCTCCAGCTGGTGCAGGTCCGAGGGGGACCGGTTGTCGACCACCAGCTTGGACGAGACCCGGTCGGCGTAGGTCTTGGCCATGGTGCGCAGGGTCGGGTCGTCCTCCTCGCCGAGCAGCGTGGCCACGGCGCGGACGCGCGACAGCTTCTCGGTGAGCGTGGCGCCCCCGAAGCCCTGGCCCTCCAGCGCGTCGTCGATGAGGTGCTCGAGCATGCCGCGCGCCCCGGCGATGAGCTGGCGCAGCGCCTCCGGGCCGCGCGTGCGCACCAGCTCGTCGGGGTCGAGCCCGGCGGGCAGGGTGGCCACCTTGGCCGACAGGCCGCCGTCGCGGCACGGCTGCCGCGCCGAGCGCGTCGCCTTGCGACCGGCGGCGTCGCCGTCGAAGAGCAGCACCACATCCGGCGCGAAGCGCTTGAGGAGCTTGGCCTGCGCACCGGTGAAGGCCGTCCCCAGCGGGGCGACGACGTCGGTGATGCCCGCGGCGTGCAACGAGACCACGTCGAAGTTGCCCTCGACCAGCACCGCGCGCCCGGCCTGGCGCACCGCCTGCCGTGCCTGGTGCAGCCCGAAGAGATGGTCGCCCTTCTGGTAGATGGGTGACTCGGGGCTGTTGATGTACTTGGCCGGCTTGTCGGCGCCCTCGCGCGGCGGTGGCATGCCCGCCCGCGCCAGCTCCTCCGCGCTGAGCTCCGGCAGGGCGCGCGCGCTGAAGGCCACCACGCGGCCGAGGACGTCGATGACCGCGAAGACCAGGCGGTGGCGGAAGCGGTCGTAGTGCCCGGTGCCGCTCGCGCGGGGGACCAGCAGCCCCACCTTCTCCCCTGCGCTTGCGGAGACGCCCTGCTGGCGCAGGTAGGTCGCCAGGCCGTCCCAGCCCGGCGGCGCGTAGCCGATGCGAAAGGCCTGAACCGCGTCGCGCCAGCCGCTCGCTGCCGGGCCGCCGTCGTCCTCGCGCATCCCGCGCCGCCCCAGCTCGCCGAGCGCGTGGTGGGCGAGCGGGTGCACCGTGGCGCCGGGCCCACCCCAGAGCTGGTGCTCGAAGAACGTCGCTGCCAGGGCGTTGACCGCGTAGAGGTCGTCCTTCGCCTTGCGCGCCGCCGCCGCCTCGCGCACGCCGGCGTCGTTCTGGCTCTCCGACACCTCGATCCCCGCGCGCTCGGCGAGCACGCGCACCGCTTCGGGGAAGGTGAGCCCGTCCATCTTCATCACGAAGTCGATGGGCCCCCCGCTCTCCTTGCAGCCGAAGCAGTGGAAGAAGCCGCGCTCCGGGTTGACGTTGAAGCTGGGCGTCTTTTCCTTGTGGAACGGACAGAGCCCGAGGAACTTCGGCCCGCGCCGCGTCAGGCGCACGGTCTCCGAGACCAGGGCCACCAGATCGGTCCGCTCTTTGACCTGGGCGATGGTGTCGGGCGAGATCACGACGGCCCGGTAGGAAGCGTCTGCAGGGTCACGACGTCAAGCGTGCCGCGCCCGGCGTGGACGTCCACGCCCCGTCCACCCCCGCGACGGGCTGGAACAACTTCCCTACGGGGCAGGACGAACCGGGCGGCTTGTGGTCGGTCAGCGTCTCGTCGGGCTGCGAGACCTCGATCATCTCCTCGAGCGGAGGCGCCTCGGCGTGCTCGACCAGGAAGCGCGTGTCCTCGCGGACCATGGGCTGGGGCGGGTCGCCGATGAGCTCGAGGAGCGTGGCCAGCCACTGCTCCTCCTCGATGAGCTCCTTGCGGCGCGGATCGGTGAGGTCGCCCTGCCAGTGATCCAGCTCGTGGTCGACCTCCTTGAGGCGGACGCGTGTCTGCACCACGTCGACGTCCTCGCGGGAGGCAAAGCGGTCGGTGAGGATGAGCACGGTGTCGTGGGCGACCTCGACGAAGCCGTAGGCCACCGCGGCCTTGTGCTCCTGGCCCTCCTGGTGCCAGGTGACGATGCCGGTGCGCAGGGCGGCCAGCATCGGCAGATGCCCGGGCAGAACGCCGAACTCGCCGGAGACGCTGGGGGCGGTGACGTCGGTGACGTTGCCGCCGACGGCGCGGCTCGTCCTGGCGCCGGCGACGCCGGTCGGGGTGACGATCTCGAGGCTCAGGGTGTCGGCCATCGGCGCGTACCTAGGCGGCCTTCTTGCCGGAAGCGCGCGCCTTCACCTCGTCGAGGCCGCCGGCGTACACGAAATCCTGCTCGGAGACGTGATCCATCTTGCCGTCGAGGATCTCTTCGAAGCCGTTCACCGTGTCCTTGAGGCTCACCAGCTTGCCGGCCATGCCTGTGAACTGCGAGGCCACGAAGAACGGCTGGGAGAGGAACTTCTGGATCTTGCGGGCGCGCGCGACGACGAGCTTGTCGTCCTCGCTGAGCTCGTCCATGCCGAGGATGGCGATGATGTCCTGCAGGTCCTTGTACTTCTGCAGCGTCTGCTGCACCCGGCGCGCCACGCTGTAGTGGCGCTCGCCGACGATCTGCGGGTCGAGCATGGTCGAGGTGGAGTCGAGCGGATCGACGGCCGGGTAGATGCCGAGCTCGGAGATGGCACGCGAGAGCACGGTGGTGGCATCGAGGTGGGCGAAGGCCGTGGCCGGCGCCGGGTCGGTCAGGTCGTCGGCGGGCACGTAGATGGCCTGCACGCTGGTGACCGAGCCCTTGGTGGTCGAGGTGATGCGCTCCTGGAGCACGCCCATCTCCGTGGAGAGGGTGGGCTGGTAACCGACGGCGCTGGGGATGCGGCCGAGGAGGGCGGAGACCTCGGAGCCGGCCTGGGTGAAGCGGAAGATGTTGTCGACGAAGAGCAGCACGTCCTGGCCCTCGTCGTCGCGGAAGTACTCGGCCACGGTGAGCGCCGAGAGGGCGACGCGGGCGCGGGCGCCGGGGGCTCGTTCATCTGGCCGTAGATGAGGGCAGCCTTGGAGATGACGGGCGCGCCGCTCTCAGCATCGACTCGCTCATCTCCAGGAGCAGGTCGTTGCTCGCGGGTGCGCTCGCCGACGCCGGCGAAGACCGACACGCCGCCGTGCGCCTTGGCGACGTTGTTGATGAGCTCCATGATGACGACCGTCTTGCCCACGCCGGCGCCGCCGAAGAGGCCGATCTTGCCGCCCTTGCGGTAGGGGCGAGCAGGTCGATGACCTTGATGCCCGTCTCGAAGATCTCGACCTTGGTCGACTGGTCGACGTACGGAGGCGGGTCGCGGTGGATGGGCGAGCGCTTCTGGTGTTGACCGGGCCGCCGTCGTCGACGGCTTGCCGACCACGTTCAGGATGCGCCCCAGGCACTCCGGCCCGACCGGCATCATGATCGGCTGGCCGGGTCCTTGACGGCCATGCCGCGCGTCAGGCCGTCGGTGGAGTCCATGGCCACGGTGCGCACGGTGGACTCGCCGAGGTGCTGGGCGACCTCCAGCACCAGGTTCTCGGCCTCGGCGGAGATGCTGGGGTTGGAGACCGTGAGCGCGTTCAGGATGCGCGGCAGCTGGCCCGGCGGGAAGTCGACGTCGACGACGGGACCGATGACCTGGGTGATCTTTCCGCTGACCATGTGGCTGGGGCCTCCTGCGCGTTTGTCGTGGCGCCAGCCCCACATAGGGGCAGGCGGCGCGCGCGCCAACTACCATGGGCCCGCACATCTGACCAGGAGATCTCGTCCCACGGCTCAGCCGCAAACGCCGTCTTCGCAGCTCTCGCCCAGCGCGCACGGGTCACCGCAGGCAACGCAGTTCTGGGCGTCCGTGTCGAGGTCGACGCAGGCGTTGCCGGCGCAACCGTTTGCTCGGAGGCAGCGCGTGGGGTTGCCAGAGCCAGTGCTGGAGTCGCCGCCGGCGCCGCAGTCTTCGCCCGGGCCGCCCAACCGGCAGCGTGCCGGTTGCCCTGAGCCCCGCCGGTCCGGCGCGCCGAAACGGCGGTTGCCTACAGGTCGCTGGAGCGGGGAACGCGGCCCTGCACGGGCGGCCTCGGCGGCGGGGCCTTCGGGGGTGCCAGCGCCTTCTGCACGTCGGTGATGGCCAGCTGCACGTGATCGAGCGCGCGGGTGCGGTGGATGCTGGGGTCGGCGTCGGCCAGCTGGTCGCGCGTCCGATCGAGCAGGCCGAAGGCGGCGCGCAGGCGCTGGCGCGAGACATTGACCCGGTCGACCACGCCCTCGTTGTCGCAGGCCTGGATCGGCTGCACGGCCGCGCCGCTCGAGACGACCAGCGTCAGCGCGCCGGCCAGGACCAGGGTGGATGCTTTCCAGACAATGGCCGTCATCGGAGCCTCCTCGTGAGTTGGGCGGCGCCCGCGCACGCGGCGGTCGGGCGGTCGTCGTTGCCACGTACCGGCGAGGTCGCGCTTCGTGACCGCTCGCATCGGGTTTGCTTCGCTCGCTTCGCGCCAGCCCCCGGCGGGGCGGGGTCAGTCGCCGGCGAAGCGCGCGAAGTCCTCGACGGCGAGCGTCTCGCCTCGGGCGGCCAGGGAGATGCCGGTCGCCGCCGCGCGCGCCTCCAGCTCCTCGAGCGACATGCCGTAGATCCCGCGCCACGCGTTGCGCAGCGTCTTGCGCCGCGCCCCGAACGCGGCGCGGACGGCCTCGCGGAAGCGGTCCGTCTCGCGCGCGCGACGCGGCCGGCGCGGGGTGAGCACCACCACTGCCGAGTCGACCTCGGGGCGCGGGTGGAACGCGCCGGAGCGCGCCACGAGCAGGCGGCGCACGTCGAACGCCGCCTGGGCGAAGACGCTGAGCGCTCCGTACGCCTCGCCGTCGGGCGGCGCCGCCAGGCGCGCGGCCACCTCGAGCTGGACCATGAAGACGGCGGCGTCGATGTCGTCGGCGAGGCCGGTGCACGTCTCCAGCAAGCGCCCGGTGATCTGGTAGGGCAGGTTGCCGGCCACCACACGCGGCGTCGGCCCGTCGCCGAGGGCCGCGCGCCAGTCGACCTGGGCGGCGTCCGCCTCCAGCAGCTCCAGGCGCCCGGACTCGAGGTCGGCGGCCAGCTCGCCGCGCAGGATGGGCAACAGGTCTCGGTCGCGCTCGATGGCCACCACGCGCGCCGCGCGCGCCAGCAGCGGCCGCGTCAGCGCGCCGAGCCCCGCGCCGATCTCCAGCACCGTGCCGCCCGGCGGCGTGGTCGCCGCCTCGGCGATGCGCTCGGCGATGCCGGGGTCGGCGAGGAAGTTCTGGCCAAAGGACTTCTTCGGCCGCAGCCCATGCTGCGCGAGCATCTCGCGGGCGGACGGCACCCGCGCTAGCCCTCGGGCGTGGAGCGCCCGTCGTCGGCCTCCGCGCCGGCCTCCGCGCTGGCCAGCGCGTTGGCCTCCGGTTTGGGCAAGGTGCGCGGCCACAGGCGCACCACCCGCACGCCCATCTTGCGCAGGCTGGCCTCGCCGCGCGCCGCCGCGGTGCGCGCGCGCACGCTGACCGCCTCGGCCGAGATCGGCGCCTGGGCGTCGAAGTCCGGTCGCGGCGGCAGCAGCGGGGGCTCGTCCTCCATGCGGAGCTCCGGGGGCCGCTACCAGGGGGGCGCCAGCGCCGGCTCGTGCTGCGGCAACGACCAGGTGAGGCTGGCCCCGCCACGCGTCAGCCGGCGCACGGCGTCTCCAGTGGGCTTGGCCTGGGGGCCGTCCGGCGGCTGGCCGATGACGTGTACCAGGCTGGGGCGCGGCTTGCTGCGCCCGAGGCCGACCAGCGTGTGCACCAGCGTCTCCGCCGCGGGACGGCGATCGGGCTCGATGCGCGGCGGCGAGTCGATGCCGTAAGACGCCAGGTAACGGCGCAGGGTGCGCTCGCGCGCCGTCTTGGCCTCCGGCGCGACCGCGGCGAACGGGGCGCGCGCGCGCATGGCGTCGGCGCGCTGCGCCAGGCGATCGAGATCGCCGCGGCGCACGTCGCTGAGGCCGCGCCCGTCCAGGGGGCGCAGGTGCTCGAGCACGCGCACCGCCACGTCGAGCTCGTCGAGGTCGCTGCGGCTGTCGTCGTACGTACCGCAGCCCACGGTGAGGGCGTGCGCCATCTTCTGCGCGTGCCCGGCCCCTTGATCGGGCTGGATGACCACGCGCTGCCCGGACGCGAAGATGCACAGGCCGACGCGATCGCCGCGCCCCAGGTGCCGGGTGATCACCGCCGAGGCCTCGTCGATGGCCAGGTCGAGCGGCGCGCGGCCCACCGGGCCGGCCCAGAGCTCGACCGAGGCGTCGAGCACCACCCAGACCACGTCGCGCTCCTCACGCTCGTACTCGCGCACCAGCATCTTGCCGCGGCGCGCGCTGGCTTTCCAGGCGATGCGTCGGAAGGCGTCGCCGGGCATGTGCTCGCGCAGCTCGCGCAGGTCGTTGCCGTCGCCGCGCGAGCGGCCCGGCTTGCCGGCGGCGGCGTTGAGGCGGCTGCGACCACCGCGCGGCTGCCACAGAAAGGCGCTGAAGGGTCGCGGGGTGACCTCGATGCCGTAGGGGTTGGCGAAGGTCAGCGGCACCTCGAACATGCCCGGCGCGCCGAGCACCTCCAGCGCGAGGCCGTGCAGCCCGTGCTGGCCGACGCGCGGTGTCTTCACCACCACCTTGACCTTGAGGCGCCCGGAGGCAGCCACCTCGCCAGCGCTCGGCTCGATCTTCACCTCCAGGTTCGGCGAGGCGACGGCGCGCAGCTTCACGTAGCGGGCGGCGAGGGTGTCGCGGTTGCGCACCTCGGCCTCGATCTCGATGGTGCCCCCGCGCGCAGAGCGGGCGGTGCGCTTGGCGCCGCTCCACAGCATCTCGAAGCCGGCGGCGCGGATGCGCGCCACCTGCACCAGGGTCACGGCGCGCGCCAGCGCCACCGCCACCACCAGCGCGCCGCACCAGCCGACGATGGCCGGCTCGCGGGCGATGACGCCGATGGCCGCACCGGCCACGCCGACGAGCGCCACGTGCGAGGCGGGGTGGGTCGGGTAGAGGTGCACGGGCGCCGCGCTGGTGCCGCTATACGGGGCGCACGGCGCGCCGGTACCCGACGCGCTGGATGGCGTCGTCGATCACCGCGTCGCGCGCCTTCTGGTCTCCCTCGGCCTCGGGGACCATGACCAGGCGGTGGGAGAGCACGGCGCTGGCCATGCCGCGCACGTCGTCGGGCGTCACGAAGGGCCGCCCGCCGATGACCGCCGCCGCCTTGGCGGCCTGCACTAGGCCGAGCGTGCCGCGCGGCGAGGCGCCGAGGAGCACGCGCGGGTGGGTGCGAGTGAAGGCGGTGAGCCCCACCGCGTACTCGTAGACGTCGTCCTCGACGTGCACGCGGCGGCTGATGCCCTGGATGGTGAGCAGGTCCTGGACGCCGAGCACCGCGCGCGCCTTGGGCGCCTCGATGTTGTGGGCGCGGAGCATGGCCACCTCGTCCTTGTGGCTGGGGTAGCCGATGGGCACGCGCACCAGGAAGCGGTCGATCTGTGCTTCGGGCAGCGGATAGGTGCCCTCGAGGTCGATGGGGTTCTGGGTGGCGAGGACCATGAACGGGGCGGGCAGCTCGAAGCGATCGCCCTCGATGGTCACCTGCCGCTCCTGCATGGCCTCGAGCAGCGCGGACTGGGTCTTGGCCGGGGCGCGGTTGATCTCGTCGGCCAGGACGATGTTGGCGAAGATCGGCCCGGCGCGCAGGGAGAAGGTGCCCTCCTTGGGCGAGAGCACGTAGGTGCCGGTGATGTCCGCGGGCAGCAGGTCGGGGGTGAACTGGATGCGGCGCACGCTGGCCCCGAGCGCCGAGGCGTAGGCCTTGACCAGGGTCGTCTTGGCCACACCGGGCACGCCCTCGAGCAGCACGTGGCCCTGCGCCAGCAGCGCGGTGAGCATGAGATCGACGATGCGCGGCGCCCCGATGTAGACGCGCAGCACCTCGCGGCGCAGCGTGTCGATGGGTTCCTTCGCGGCGGTGATCTCGTCGACGGCGACGGCCTGCATCATTCTCCGTGCTTTCCCTGGCTGTACCGGTGCAGGTCTTGGCTCGACCAGTGGGTACGCCTCCACGGCGAGATCCCACGAAACTCCGGCGAGACCGGCGGATGCGCCCGTCTCGGACCTCGTGAGCCGCTCCTACCCGACACTCGGCGGAGCCTTCCGTTTCGCCCCGCGGCTCGAGCTGGCGCTGACGCGGGCGCACGCGCCGGTTTCGCCGGAGTCACGTAACGTCTCGCGGCATTGCTGAACCCACTCCATCCGCCAAGACCTCCCACGCTGCTGTCTAATCTGCCGGCTGGCTGGCGTCGTCCTCGGGTGCCGGGTCTGGCCGGACCACGCGTCCCCCCCCGCGCTCCGGAGCGTCCGCGCCGCAGGCAGCCAGGACCGCGGCGCACATTCTAGCCGCGTCGGCGAGGAGCGTGCGGGGAACCTTCGCCGGGCGTCCGGCCACCACGCTGGACTCGACGCGGCTCATGGCGGCCAGCATCCCCTTGAAGGACTCGAAGGCCTGGGCCTCGAGCCCGGCCTCGCGCCGCACCAGCCCGGTGATGCGATCCACCGAAGGGTCCGGATCGAGGTCGAAGCGCAGCGCCAGCGCCTCGAACAGAGCGCTCTTCAGCTCCATCAGCGCCAGGCTCCGGGGCGACGACGGGGCGGCCAGCATGGCGAAGCGCCCGGCTGCCCCGCCCTGGGCCACCAGCGGCGTGGCCCGGGCGTAGCGCGGCAGAGCGCTCTTGTAGGCGCGCGCCGAGTTGCGCGCCGTCCAGCCAGCGAGCGCCAGCACCACGAACCCGGCCAGGGAGATGTGCAGCCAGCCGGGAAGGCCGTGCTCGCGCGCGTCGGCGAGCGCGTTGGCCAGCGCGTGCAGCTGCTCCTCGATGTCCTTGCGCAGCGAGCTCTGCCCGCCGAAGGCGCCGTGCTCCTCGAAGCGGTTGGAGACGATGAACAGCCGCCCCTTGCCGCGGCTGCCGCCCTCGTCGTCGAGCAGGTACCGCACCAGGCCGGCCACGAAGGCGCGGTTGCCCGGGTAGCGCAGCATGAGGTTGATGACCGCCGATGGGTCGCTCATGGCGAAGAGGCGACCCTTCTCGACCTGCCCGGCGACGGCGACGATGGCGTCCGGCTCGCCGATGGCGCGGATGCGGAGCACCGGCGACAGGTTCGGGTGCCGAAGGCCGGTCGCGTGGTTGGTGACCAGGCGAGGCACGTTGGCCACCACCGGGTGCGGCCCCGACGACCCTTCGATCACCGGCTCGGCGATGGCCAGGTTCGGGTTGTTGCGCAGCGCGCTCACCGGCCGCGAGGGCACGGTGGTGCGCTCGATCTTGAAGCGCCGCAGCGTCTCGTCGCCCCGCCCGAAGTCGTCGACGATGGCCAGCCGGCCACCGGCCTTCATGAAGGACGCCGTCTCGTCGGCGTCCATCGCCTGCTCGGGGTGCAGCGCGAGCACGCCGTCCTCGGGCTTCACCTCGTCCCAGTCGAGGACACCCACCGCCAGCACGCGCGTCTCGCCGATCTCGCCGCGGGCGATGTCCAGCAGCTCGGAGCAGCCCTCCCAGGTCGCGTCGTTGACATCGAACGCGGCGGCCCGCGCCAGTCGCGGCAGCAGCAGCAGCGTCACCCCCAGCAGGGCGGCGAGGCTCCGCAGGAGACCTCGCTCCTGGAAGAGGCTCCGCAGGAGACCTCGCTCCTGGAAGAGGCTCCGCAGGAGACCTCGCTCC
>JBBJMR010000552.1:0-2501 GCA_037720395.1 Polyangiaceae bacterium | reverse complement strand
GTCGAGCATGCCCAGCACCAGGAACTCGTGGCCGCGCGCCGCGTGCCAGCGGCAGAGCGCCACGGCCTCGTCCCAGCACGCCTGCGGCACGGGGCCGTGGCGCAGCGCGCAGGCCGGGCCGAGCGGGGCGAGACCCCGGATCTGGCACGGCGCGACGGGGACGCGCAGCGATAGCGCGGGGTTGTCGGCCGCCAGCCAGACGCCGTCCCCGGCGGTGATGATGTCCCAGGAGCGGCCCACGCGCGGCGGCACCCCGTCGAGCGCGTGCAGGTAGCCGACGATCGGGCGCCCCCGGCGGGCACCGGCCCGCGCGTCTCGCGCGTCCACGCTACCGTGCCCCTTGAGCCAGCGGCGCAGCTCGCCGACGGTCATGTGCGCACGAGGTCGGCCAGCGGTACGCCTCCGGCCGTCGATCTCGCGCCAGAGCGCCTCCAGGTCGTCCGGGTGCCGCCGACTCCGCCCCGCCCGGTGCTCTCGGTGGCGAAGTAGGAGCCGAAGAAGTCGCCGCCACCCGCGCCGGGTCGTCCGAGAAATGGTGGTAGCCCTTGCAGACGGTGCCGTTGTCGTGGACGTTGAAGGCCGGGCAGTGGTAGAGCTGCCGGCGTCGCCGCGCGGCCCGGGCGCGGGCGCTCGGCGGCGGCGTAGACCGCCAGGAAGCCGCTGCCCCGCCCGCAGACGAAGACCAGCCCCGGCAGCGGCAGGCGGTAGGCGCGCGGCGGGCGTTCGAGGCGGTCGCGCACCAGCACATCCCAGCGGCGCGGCGCGACCAGATGGCGTCGAACTCGGCCCGCCCGCGGCGGACGTAGAAGAGCGCGTCCGGCGGCAGCAGGCCGGTGTCGATGTCCACCTCCGGGCCAGGAGGGCGACGAGGTCGCCGAAGTCGATCGGCCTGGCCGCCGTGAACGCGCCGTCGGCGCGGTACCGGCGCACGTAGGCCATCTCCTCGTGGCAGGCGATCGTGAAGCAGAGGCGATCGGTTTGGCCTCGCACTCCGCCGGCAGGACGAACTCGAACGGGACAACTCTTCCACGCGGCGAGATGGGAACACTCCGCCTGATGGCCTCGGGAGCCGGTATTGCTCGGACATGGTGTCCTCGCTTGGTCCGACGGTCGCATGGACCGCCGCTCAGGTCCTGTGCGGACAGGTTCGTGCGCATGGCCGCGGCCACGCGGCCATCCGCGTTGGTGTCGCGCGTCGTCGAGCGCGGCGGTCGCCAGCGCGGCGAAGCGTGACGGCGTGTCCGCCCATCCGCCTCAGCCACTCGACCAGCGCGCCGACCGTTCCAGCAGGGCGTCGGCGCGGGGCCATCATCCCGCAGCCGCAGCAGTTCGGTCGCGTCCAGGCCGTCTCGATGCCCTCCTCGTGGCAGGTGTCGAGGTGTTCGAGCCCCGTCTCGCGGGAGATCCACGCGGCGAAGTCGGCCAGCGCCGCGAATGGCCCGGCCCCGAGGCTCGCGCGCAGGCGGGTCTGCGGGATGCCGTGGACCGGGATGCGGTCGAGCAGAGCCTCGGGCAGCAGCCCATCCAGCTCGCCGAGCACGCCGGTCCGGTAGTCGTGGTCCTCGTAGGTGGCCTCCGACAGCGCGAAGAGCAGCAGATAGACAGGGCGGAAGTCGTGGATGCTGCAGAGGTCGTCGTCGTCCCAACCGTAGCGGGCTAGCGGGATACCCGCCGTCATATCCTCGTAGGTGTAGTAGGCGGGGTGGTCGTGTTCCACCACCGCGAACCAGTCGGCGCGCAGCTGGTCGTGGATGGCGGCGACCCGCGCCGCCTCGCGCCCACATGCGGAGCGCCGCGCCCGCCAGATCGGTCACGGGCATCTGGCGCGACGAAGCGGACGATGCTGCGGAAGTGCAGGCGGGCGGCGGGCGCTCGATCAGCAGGGCGGCGGCACCGGGCGACGGGCGCGCGGGGCCGACCGCCCGCGCCAGCGCGCCGAGGCTCGGGCCGCGGGCCGCCTATCCGGGGAGCGCTTCGGGCGGCCCCGCGCTCACGGACACGGTGTCCCCGTCCGTGCTCCGCGAGCGCCGCCGCGACGCGCGCGAGCGCCCATCGGCGTCGCGCCGCCCGGCGATCAGGAGCAGCTCGCGGAAACGGCGCGGCAGGTCTCCTCCAGCCAGTCGGCCAGCGCGCCGGCGCGGGCCAGGAGGGTAGCGGCGATCGCCCACTGCTCCGTTAGGGTGTCGACGTTCCAGCGGGTCCAGGGCCACCAGTGCTCCTCCGACGCATCGGTGGCGTCCTGGAAGACCGTGCCGGTCCGGGCCCGCAGCCCGCGGGCCATGTCGATGACGGCCGCGCGCGGCCCGCCGTCGAACCGGCGTCGCAACTCGACGAGGGAGAGCGGCTCGCGCGGGAGGAGGGCCACCGTCGCGAGCGGCACGCCGCACCGCTCGTGGAGACGCTGTGTCCTCGCTGCGGCAGCGGGTGCGTCCGGTGCCACGAGCGCGATCAGCGCCTGGAGCCCCGGTCGGTCGTCGAGCCCTGCGAGCGCCTCTTCCGCG
>JBBJMR010000551.1:0-2511 GCA_037720395.1 Polyangiaceae bacterium | reverse complement strand
TGCCCCATGAACACGAGCTTGGCCTCCTTGCCCTTGCCTTTGCGCATGAGCCGAGCTTCGGGGTCCGTCGTGCTCCGGTGGGTGGCGTTGGAGCGGCGTTCGCCCCGGAAGTCCACCGTTGGGTTGCCGGGATCGTCCACCGGCTCGGCGAGGGGCGTCTCTTTCGGACGGAAGCTCTTGAGGCCGGCCGCCGCCTCGATCACGGTGCCGTCTACCGTGAAGTGCTCATCCAAGAGAAGCCCCAACCGGTCGGCCTGAAACTCGACCTCGTCGAAGAACCGCTGCGCCACCTCGTGCCGGAGCAGCCGCTCCCGGTTCTTCGCGAAGGTGCTGGCGTCGAAGCCGGGCTCCACCAGACCGATGTCGAGAAACCAGCGGTACAAGAGGTGGTACTCCAGCTCCTCGCAGAAGGCGCGCTCACTCCGGATCGAATAGAGGGCGATGAGGAGGCTCGCCTTCAGCAGCCGCTCGGGCGGGATGGACGGCCTTCCGCTCGTGGCGTACATCCGGTCGAAGACGGGGGACAGTTCGGCAAGCGCCCGGTCGACGAGCCGCTTCACGACCCGCAGCGGGTGGTCGGGCGGAATGCGGGCGTCGAGGTCGACGAAGGCGAGCATGCTCAGCTGGGGATCGCAGCGACCGCGCATCGGACCCTCCTCCACCTGATGGTCCGCACGAATGAGCTGCCACGAACGAGCTGCATGGACGGCACCGCCGCGCGCTGAACGCCCCGCCCGGCGGCTGGGGTATCATCTGCCGCGCACGGGCCGGGCGGCAAGGCGACTGCGATAATGCGGGCGGAAGCTGCGGGAGGTGGCGACGGGGTGCTGCGGCACCCGACCCGGCAGCCGAGGAATTGGGAGGTTTGCTGTGAGCGAGCAGCCGACGGCGGAGCGCACCATGGAAACCGGGTCCGACGGTCCGCCCGGTCCCGACATGGACGGGGACGTTGGCCCGGATCGGATCATGGAGTTGGGCGCCGCGTTCTGGGGCTCCAAAACGTTGCTCTCGGCGGTCGAGCTCGGCGTCTTCACGACGCTGGCGGCCGGGCCGTTGGACGCCGAGGCGCTGCGGCAGCGCCTCGGGCTGCATCCGCGCAGCGCCCGCGACTTCTTCGACGCCCGCGTCGCCGTAAACATGCTCGATCGGCGCGACGACCGGGACGCCAACACCCCGGAGACGGACGTGTTCCTCGACCGGGCCAAACCGACCTACGTCGGCGGCATCCTCGAGATGTTCAACGCCCGCCTCTATCCGTTTTGGGGCTCGCTGTCGAGGGCTGCGCACCGGCCGGCCCCAGAACGAGGCCAAGACCGGCGGCAGCTTCTTCACCGTGCTCTACCAGGACCCCGCGCGCCTCGAACAGTTCGCGCGCGCCATGACCGGCGCCAACCTGGGCGCCGCCCGCGCCATCGCCGAGCGCTTCCCTGGGCGCGCTACCGCACCGTGATCGACGTCGGCACGGCCGAGGGCGGCCTTCCGGTGCAGCTCGCCCGCGCCCACCCCCACCTGACCGGCGGCGGCTTCGACCTGCCCCCGCTGGGACCCATCTTCGACCGGTACGTGGCCGGGCACGGCCTCGCGGACCGGCTGCGCTTCTACCCGGGCGACTTCTTCGTCGACCCGCTGCCGGCCGCGGACGTGCTCGTCATGGGGCTGATCCTGCACGACTGGGGGCTGGAGGAGAAGCGACTGCTGCTGGCCAAGGCCCACGCGGCGCTGCCCGAGGACGGGGCGTTGATCGTCTACGACAACCTCATCGACGACGACCGGCGCCACAACGCGTTCGGGCTGCTGATGAGTCTGAACATGCTGATCGAGACCCAGGAGGGCTTCGACTACACCGGCGCCGAGTGCGGCGCGTGGCTGCGCGAGGCCGGCTTCCGCGAGACCCGGGTGGAGCACCTCGTCGGGCCGACCGCGATGGTCGTCGGCATCAAGTAGCCCGTTGCCGTTAAGGCGACCTCGTGCTCCGGCAGCCGTCGGCGGTTCTTGGCGAGGCTGCTGGCATCGAAGCCGGGCGAGCGTTGGAACACCTACGCAGTCCGAACGGGTTTGGCAGCCTCGCCGACCACGAAAGGGCTTTTTCAGCAGCCTGCTAAACGGAGCAGGGGCTGCGGCCGCCCCTGCCGTCCGGAGTGCTGCCTCTTTCTTCCCCCCGCCGCCTCATCAGGGGCCTTCCCCCTCGCGCGTCAAGGGCGGGTCCCTCCCCTTCCCGTGACCCACCCACCCCCGCTTGGGCTTGGGCCGGGTAACGGTGGCAGGCGGGCGCCTGCCACCGCGTCGGCCATTCACCAAAGAAAGGGGGTGATCTTCTTATGGGTGCTGACCTCTACCTCGATTCGCTGCACGAACCGACCCACCGACGCTACGAGCCGCTCTTCTACCGTTGGGCTAAAAAGCGCGACAACGCCAAGAGCGACCAAGCGCGCGAGGCCGCACAGCAGCAAGTCTCACGGTACTTCGAGCTGATGCACAGCCGCGGCTACTTCCGCGACTCCTACAACGACT
>JBBJMR010000550.1:0-2525 GCA_037720395.1 Polyangiaceae bacterium | reverse complement strand
AACGTGATCGATGGGCATGCGCGACAGGTCGCCGAGCAGCTCGGCCAGGCCCGCAGGCTGGTGCGCGCGGTGGCGGCGCTCGGCGAGCAGCGACAGGACGATGTGATCGCGGCTGCGCGCCGGGTCGGCGTCGCGCTCCACCAGCCGCAGGAGCAGGCTGACGCTGGCGCTCACCGCCTCGCGCGCGGCCTCCTCGTCCTCCTCCCAGAGCGGGGAGCGCATCTCCAGCGACGACAGCACGTGCACCGGCTCGCCGGCGGTGGTGCCGGGCGTGAGCACGCGCACCGCCACGCTCTCGGAGAACGCGGCGACGTCGGCGGGCCCCAGGCCCCAGCCGGCGAGCCCGGTGCGCCAGCGCTCGGCGAGCTCCGCGGCCACCGCCTCGCGCGTCTTTCCCTCGCGGGCAGCGGCGTCCTCGTCGACCCAGGGCGCGAACTCCTCCGGCGACAGCTTCGGGAAGGCGAGCGCCAGGTTCGGGAGGTCGCCCTTGATGTCGATGAGCAGCACCGGGATGCGGCTGCGCAGGGCCTCCTCGACGAGGACCGTGATCAGCCCGGTCTTGCCGCTGCCGGTCATGCCGACGATGGCGGCGTGCGTCACCAGGTGGTGCGGTGGGACGGCCAGCCACGCCGGGGTGCCGGCGGCGGCCTCCGGGGCGGCGGCGGGCGCGGCGGGGTCGAGGCGGCGGCCGAGTGCGAGCACGCGCGAGCGATTGCCACGGCCAGGGTGGGCCAGCAACCGGTACACATCCGGCCTCACCCGGACCACAATGCGCTCGATGGCCTTCTACCAGGACCCGCCCGAGCTCGGGAACCAGTACACCGACGACCGCGTCCTGCGCTCCTACCTGGCGCGCACCTTCGATCCCGCCGGCCTGCGGGTGGTCGAGCCGACGCTTGCCCACATGGGCGAGCTCGCCGGCGGCAAGCTCTACCGCATGCAGCTCGAGGACCGCCTCAACGAGCCGAAGCTCGTGCAATGGGATGCCTGGGGCAAGCGCGTCGACCGCATCGAGATCACGCCGCTCTGGCACGAGGCCAAGCGCATCGCCGCCGAGGAGGGCGTGGTGGCCACCGCCTACGAGAAGAAGAGCGGGCCGCTCTCGCGTGTGCACCAGTTCGCGCTCGTCTACCTCTTCGACGCCTCGAGCGACGTCTACACCTGCCCGCTGGCCATGACCGACGGCGCCGCCAAGACGCTCACCGTGCACGCCGACAGGGCCCTCCTCGAGCGCGCCGTCTCGCGTCTCACCAGCCGCGACCCGGCCCGCGCCTGGACCAGCGGCCAGTGGATGACCGAGCGCACCGGCGGCTCGGACGTCGGCGCCAGCGAGACCATCGCCCGCGCCGAGCCCGACGGCAGCGGCCTCTTCCGGCTCCACGGTACCAAGTGGTTCACCTCCGCCACCACCTCGCAGATGGCGCTCACCCTCGGACGGCCGGAGGGCAACCCGCCCGGCGGGCGCGGGCTGGCCCTGTTCTACGTCGAGGTCTGGGACGAGACCGGCCCCAAGGCGGGCATCCACGTCAACCGCCTCAAGGACAAGCTCGGCACGCGCAAGGTGCCCACCGCCGAGCTGACGCTCGACGGCGCGCTGGCCCAGCCGGTGGTCGGGCTGGAGCACGGCATCCGCAACATTGCCCCCATGCTCAACGTGACGCGCACCTGGAACGCCGTCTGCGCCGCCGGCGGCATGCGCCGCGGCGTGGCGCTGGCCCGCGACTTCGCGCGCAAGCGCGCGCAGTTCGGGAGCCTGTTGCGCGACAAGCCCCTGCACGCCGACACGCTGGCCGGGCTCGCCGCCGAGACCGCGGGCGCCTTCCACCTCGCCTTCCGCGCCGTGGAGCTCCTGGGCAAGGAGGAGGCGGGGGAGCTGAGCGAGCGCGAGGGCAAGCTCCTGCGCCTGGTGACGCCGCTGGCCAAGCTGACCACCGGCAAGCAGGCGGTGGCCGTGCTCAGCGAGGTGCTGGAGTGCTTCGGCGGCGCTGGCTACGTGGAGGACACCGGCCTGCCGCGCCTCCTTCGCGACGCGCAGGTGCTGCCCATCTGGGAGGGCACCACCAACGTGCTCTCGCTCGACACGCTGCGCGCCATCGCCAAGGACGGCTCGCTCGACGAGCTGGTCGGCGAGGTGCGCGCGCTGGTGGGCGCGGCGCGCGACGCGCGGCTGGTGGCGGTCGGCAAGCAAGCGGTGGATGCGCTGGCGCACGCGCAGGTGTGGCTCACCGAGACCTACGGCGCAGACCCGCTCTCGGTCGAGGCCGGCGCGCGGCGTTTCGCGCTCACCCTGGGCCGGAGCTTCGAGCTGGCGCTGCTGGTGCGGCACGCCCAGTGGTCGCTGGACCACGAGCACGATGGGCGCGCGGCCGCCGAGGCGGCGCGCTTCGCGGCGCACGGCGTCGACCTGGTGGGCCGCGCGCCGCGCGAGGAGAGCGCGGCGCTGGCCGACGACGCGCCCATCCCGCTCTAGACACGCGGCCCCGCCGCGCGGCGCCCCCGTGCACGCTGTCCCGTGATACACGGCG
>JBBJMR010000280.1:0-11733 GCA_037720395.1 Polyangiaceae bacterium | reverse complement strand
TAGTCGTGCCCGAGCTCGTGGTGGATGGTGTAGAGGTCCTCCTCGTTTATCTCGATGCACATCTTGATGCGCAGATCGCCGCCGTAGGTCAGGTCCCAGGCGCTGGCGTGGCACACCACGTCGCGGTCGGCGGGCTTCTTGAAGAGTGAACGCTCCCAGAAGGTCTGCGGCAGCGGCTCCATGCCCAGCGAGGTGAAGAAGGCCTCGCCGATCCTGACCATCGCCTTCTCGTCGAGCTTCTTTTCCTTGAGCTTCCTGGTGACGTCGAGCGACTGCTGGCCGGGGAATGGCTCGAGCGTCGGGTAGATGTTCGACCACTCCTGCGCCCACATGTTGCCGAGCAGGTGCGCGGGGATCGGGCCGGCCGCGGGCACCGCCTCGCCGTACCTGTCGTGCAGCTTGGTGCGCGCGTAGCAGTGCAGCTGCTCGTAGAGCGGCTTGACCTGCTCCCAGAGGCGGTCGGTGTCCTTCTCGAATTCCTCGCCGCTCATGTCGTAGCCGGCCTTCCAGAGCGCGGAGAGATCGGCGAATCCGATCTCGCGCGCGCCCTCGTTGCCCAGCTCCACGTAGCGCGAGAACTTGGGCTTGATGGCCGGGGCGATGGCGTGCCAGCCGAGCCACGCCTCGCGCAGCTCCTTCTCGTTGCGGCTCTCGGCGAGGATGCGGCTGAGCTCGTCGAGCGCCAGGCAGGGCTTGGCGGTACCGGCGAGGCGCTCCGGGCAATACTTGCCCTTGCCGTAGGCGCTCTTCATCTCCACGGCCAGCGTCGCCAGCTCGGCGCGCTTCTGCGCGTCCCTGGGCGCGGGCAACACGCTGGCCAGCTTGAGCAGCTTGAGCTTGCGGGCCACGTCGTCCGGCAGCTGCATCCCATCGAAGCGCGCCGCCTCGGGGATGGTGCGGCTCAGGTACTCCATCGTCGCCTCCTCGGCAGTGGCCGAGGCGGCATCGGTGTCGTCGGTGATGAAGTTCTCGTTGATCCACGCGGCGCGCTGGGCCTGCGTCCAGTATCGCTTCAGCTCGGCGTCGGCCTTGTCCACGAAGCGCGCCGCCTCCTCGGCGGTGGGCCTGGGCCCCGCTGCACCCGGTGCCGCGGCCACGCCGCTGCCCTGCGGCGCGAGCGCGGCCACCCCGCCGTCGCCACCGCCGGGCGGCGCCAGCGCGGACTCGTCACAGCCGGCCAGCGCCAGCGGAAGGAGGAACGGCAGCATGGCGACACGCGCGCGGGCGTGGAACGGGGCGGTGGGCACGCAGATGGCGTCGCAAAGCCGCCGCGCATCGTCAAGCGATCTCGCCTCGTGCCACGAAGGGCGCCGCCGATCGCCGGGCCTGGCCGGGCCAGCGGAGCGCTACTGATTGCGCTTGATGACGTGGAAGCCGAAGTCGGTCTCCACCACCTCGCTGATGGCACCGACGGCCAGGGCGAAGGCGGCGTCGGCGAAGGGCTTCACCATCCCGCCAGGGGCGAACTTCCCCACGCTACCGAGGCGATCGCGGGTCACGGCGTCGTCGGAGTACTCCTCCACGACCTTGGCGAAGTCGGCGCCCGCGGCGGCCTTGGTGCGCGCCTCCTCGGCGCGCTTCCTGGCGTCGGCCTTGCTCCGCGTCACCGACCTGGGCGCGTTCTTGGCGCCCTTGTAGGCCACCAGCACGTGCTGGGCAGCCACCTCGCTGGGCGCCGGTGTGCTGGCCGGCGCCCCCGGGCTGGGCGCGCCGGTGGCGGCCGGCGCCGCCGATGGACCGGCGCCATGGGCACCGGCGTTGGCCGCCGATGTCGGGGCCGCGATCGCCGGCGAGCTGGCAGCCGCGCCGGCGTCGGCTCCAGCGGGTGGCGCCTCGCAAGCCGGCAGCAGCACGGCTGCGAGGGCGCCCGCCAGCGCGGCGTGCCCCGACCGCCGCCCCGCGGCGAGCCCACGTCGTCGCCGCCCGTCCATCAAAAATGCCAGGCCAGCGTGTAGTCGAGGCAGACGGGCACCGCCGAGTCGACGCGGATGTAGACCCAGGCGTTGTCGTCGATGCCGCTGCAATCGAGGCCCAGATCGAAGCCGCCGCTGCCGCAGCAGCCGCTCCGACCATCGGGGGACATCTCCGGCGTGGTGCCACCCGGACAGCTCACCTCGGGGTTGCCGTCGTCGCACTGCACGAACTTGCACAGGCGCAGCGAGCCCTGGGTGGTGATCTCGCGCGTCGGGTCCACCACGTTGAGGATGGTGTCGTCGCCCTTGTACTTGAACCAGTCGGCGTCCTCGAGGTCGGCGAGGACGCCGGAGCGCGAGCTGCCGGCGTCGTCGTCGTCGCTGATGCCGCCGAGGTCGAACGCAGACGACTCGCTCTCGTTGGGCTCGGCGGGATCGCCGTCCGCGCACGGGGCGCCGCCGGTGCTGCTCGACGACGCCGTGGCGCCGCCGTGCCCGGTGCTCGAGCTGGCCGAGCTGCTCGCCGGCCCCGTCGGGCCGGTCGGGCCCAGCGAGCTGCTCGAGCCCGAGGCGCCCTCACCGCCGCCACCCCCGCTGCCGCTGCCGGTGATCTCCTCGTAGCTGGACCCGACGGTATCGCCTTCCCCGCAGCCCGGCGCCACCGCCGCCAGCAGAGCGCCGGTCGCCGCCACCAAGACCAGCCGCGACCAAGGCACTGCCGAAGAAACCATCCACTGTAGGTACGTCAACCACATGGGCGCCGCAACGGCTCGCGCGCAGGTACCGCGGCACGCGAACCTTGCAGCTTCGCCGCCTCGTGGCATCCCGGGGTCCGCCCATGGCCCCAGCTCCGCACCTCCTCCGGCGCGCGCCACCGGCCGGGTTCAGGCACCCGGCTCGTCAGGCAGCCTTCCGAACGGACGGCTCAGCGGCGGCGGCGCGCAAGGCGCAGCGACGCCAGCCCGACCGCGAGGCCGAGCAGCGCCAGCGGTGCCGGTGTGCCCACGTCGCCGGCGACGCGGCAGCCGCAGCCGCCCTGCCTCGGCGGCGCCGGAGGAACGCCGCCGCCGGGCTCCACTGTCTCGGGCGCGGGGTCGTTCTCGGCGGGCGTGGGATCGGAGGGCGCACCCTTCTCCGGCTCGCCCGCGGTGCCCTTGTCGGCCGCCTTGTCGCTGGCGCTGTTGGGCTTCTCGTCCTGCTGCGTCTTGGCGCCCTCGGGCTTCTTCTTCTCGCCGCTGAAGACGATGGCGCGGCGATCGACGATGGGGTTGTCGCCCTTGAGGGTGACCTTCTGCGGGCTACCCACGGCCACGCCGTCACCGGCGCGCTTGATCTTGAGCGTGTATTCGCCGGCCTCGAAGCCGCGGTCGCGGCGGACCACGAAATCGAACTTGGTGATCTTGAACGTCTTGCCGCTGCCGTCGGAGAAGCCGACGTCCATGCTCTCGTTGATCGGCGACTGGCCGCTGAGCGCCTTGCGCACCAGCTGCGGCTTGTCGCCTCCCTGATCGGTGAGCGCGCGCTCGTAGAGCGTGGTCATCTCGAACTCGAAGATCATCGGGATGTGGTTGAGGTGCGGCATCGCCCCGTAGTCGATGGACATGTTCAGCTTCCAGCGACCGTCGACCTCGTCCGGCTGCAGATTCTTGATCTGCACCGTGCCCGCGGCGCGGGCCGGGCTGGCCACCAGGACCGCCCCGAGGACGGCCAGCGCGGCGAAGAGCACGCGCAACACGAGGCTCCGCCAGGAGGCCTCGCTCCTGTCGAGGCCGAACGACGCGGCGCGGGGCATGGCGGAGAGGTTGCCGCGGTGAGCCTTCATGGGCGACACGCTATCACACGGTTGCCGCTCGGTACCGCGCTTCCGCCCTGGCAAGCGTGCAAGCGTGACCGCACCAGCCGCGCGCGAGCGTCAGCGGCGCGCGCTCACTGCGGGAACCAGACGAGCTTCTGGGACACGCCCTCGTAGCAGGCGTCGCGCACCTTCTCCTCGTCCTCGCTGCAGCCCTTCGACCGCAGACAGTCGGCGACCTCGGCCAGCGCCGGAGGGTTGTAGGTGCTGGTGAGCATCGCCTTCTGCGCGGTCTCCAGCTTCTCGATGCCCGTCTTGCAGTCGACCGGGGTGACCTTCTCGCACTTCTCCATGCGCTCGCAGCGAGCGGCGATGACGTCGCTCTGCAGCGCGCCGTCGGCGTTGACCTTGAGCGAAGCCTCGTCGTTGCACTCGGCGAGGATGGCGCCTCGATCGAGCACGCCGTCGCCGGCGCCCTCCACGCGCGTCGCGTAGCAACTGGTCATGGCTTTGAGGTAGGCCGGCGAGGAGGTCGGCGTGGCCTTCTTGCAATCGGCGAGCGGCTCCCAGGTGCCACCCTTGGCCTCGAGCTTGGCGAGGGTGCTGCACCACTCGGCCTGCGCGCTGACCAGCGCCGGACGATCAGGAAAGCTGGCGGTGCTTCCGGCACCGCCGCAGGAGACGAGGAACACCAAGGGCAGGAGCGAAGTGCGTCGCATCGGGGCGACGGTACCCCTGCGCCCGGCGCTGGCCAAGCCCGGTCGTCGGCCGCAGGCGGCGATCGCCACCGCGGGTGCGGCGCGCAGCGGCGATCGCGGCGTGGGCGGGGGGCTCAGCCGCCGGCAGCGGGCGCGGCGTCGAGGGCGGCGCCGACGGCGCTCGGCGCCGGTGCCCTGATGGCGGCGAGCCAGCCGGCGAGGTCGACGAGCGCGCGCTCGGCCATGGCCTCGTAGCGCCCGCTTGCGCAGCTTCTTCTTGCCGGCCTGCTCGAGGGGCGGCAGGTGCGCCCAGGTGATGTTCGAGGGCTGGTAGCTGCCCGAGGGCGGCACCCGCCCGAGCTGGTCAGGATCCGCCCAGCGCGGTGGTCGGCGGCGGCCGGAGCAGCGGCGCACCGGCGAGGCGCTGGGCGAGCAGCACCGCGCACACCAGACCGCCGGCGGCGCTCTCCACGTAGCCCTCGACACCGGAGATCTGACCGGCGACGAAGACGCCGGGCGCGCGCGCACCTGCATGGCCTCGTCCAGCGCCGCCGGCGCGTCGACGAAGGTGTTGCGATGCACCGAGCCCAGGCGCAGGAACTCCGCCTCCTCGAGGCCGGGGATGGTGCGGAAGACGCGCACCCGATCGGCGTGCTTCATGCGCGTCTGGAAGCCGACCAGGTTGTACGCCGTCGCCGCGGCGTCCTCGGGGCGGAGCTGGATGACGGCGTACGGCCGGCGGCCGGTGCGCGGGTCGACGAGCCCGACCGGCTTCATCGGCCCGAAGGACAGAGTCATCTCGCCGCGCTCGGCCATGACCTCGCACGGCAGGCAGCCCTCGAAGTAGCGCGCCTCCTCGAATGCGCGGGGTGCCACCTTCTCCGCCTCGACCAGCGCGCGCACGAAGGCGCGGTACCCGGCCTCGTCGAACGGGCAGTTCACGTAGGCCTCGTCGCCGCCCCCTTCGCCCTCGCCCTCGCCCTCGCCGGCGGCGGCCGCGTCGGATGCCCCGGCGCCGTCGCCGGCCGCGCCGCTCGCCGGCCCGGACGCTTCTGCGCCCGCGGGCCGGGCGGCTGCCGACGTCTTGCCGTAGCGCGACTGCTTCCAGACGCGCGTCCAGTCGATGGAGTCGGCGGCGATGATCGGCGCGATGGCGTCGTAGTAGGCGAGGTGCTCGGCGCCGATGGCCGCGGCGATGCTCGTCGCCAGCGCGTCGGAGGTGAGCGGCCCGGTGGCCACGATCACCGGGCGCGCCTCGGGGAGCGCGGTGACCTCGCCCGGGATGACCTCGATGCGCGGATGCCCGGTGATGGCCTCGGTCATGCGCGCGCTGAAGAGCTCCCGGTCCACGGCCAGCGCTCCGCCGGCCGGCACCGCGGTGGCGTCGGCGCAGCGCATGACCAGCGAGCCGGCGCGGCGCAGCTCCTCCTTGAGGAGCCCGACGGCGTTGCCGAGCGCCGCGCCGCGCAGCGAGTTCGAGCAAACCAGCTCGGCCAGCCCGTCGCCCGTCTGCGCCGCGGTGCGTTTGCCGGGCTTCATCTCGCGCAGCTGCACGCGCACGCCGCGCTCGGCGAGCTGCCACGCGGCCTCGCAGCCGGCGAGGCCGCCGCCGACGACGGTCACCGCAGCCGTCATGTCACTCCGCGCCGGTGTCAGCGGCAGGGGGCCGCTTCGAGGCTGCGGCAGCAGACCTCGCACCTGTCGAGGATGCGTCCGGAGACCTCGCACCTGTCGAGGATGCGTCAGCAGACCTCGCAGCTGTCGAGGCGGGGCCCGCCTTGGAAGCCGGACCCTTGGAGGCCGGCACCTTGGTGGCCGGGACCTTGGTGGCCGGGACCTTGGAGACCGGAACCTTGGTGGCCGGGACCTTGGTGGCCGGGACCTTGGAGACCTTGCCAGCGGCAGCCACCTTGCCCTTCGCCGCCTTCCCACCGCCGTTCTTGGGTCCGTTGCCGTTGGCGCCGGCGACGACCGCCTTCTTGCTGTCGCCCTTGCCCGCGACGCGCTTGGCGGCCGCCTTGGCGGGCGGCGGCGCAGGTGCTTCTCGCCGGCGCCACCACGGCCTTGGGGCGCGGCGGCGAAGTGGCCGCGCTGAGCACGGGCGCGGCCGCCTCGGCGGCCAGGCGCGCGGCCTCTTCCTCGGGCTCGACCTCGTGCTTGTATCCGCACTGCTTGTCGGCGCAGACCAGCATCGGCGTCTTGCCCGGCGGCCGGGTCAGGTACTTCGCCCCGCACTGCGGACAGGGGATGTTCACGGGGCGGGCCCAGAGCTTGAACTCGCACTTCTCCTCGGCGTTGAAGTTGGAGCAGCCGTAGAAGGTGCGGCCGCCACGCTTGCGCGGGCGGATCTCGATGAGGTCACCACCGCATTGCGGGCAAGCCACGCCGAGCGGCAGGGGGCGCGCGTTCTTGCAGCCCGGGTAGCCGGTGCAGGACAGGAACTCGCCGAAGCGGCCGGTCTTGACGACCATCGGCTTGCCGCACTTGTCGCAGACGACGTTCGTCTCGCGGACGTTGGGCACCACGCCGTCGGCCGTCAGATCGCGGGTGAACTTGCACGCCGGGTAGGTGTGGCAGGACAGGAAGGTGCCGTTCTTGCCCCACTTCTTGTCCATGAAGGAGCCGCACTCCTCGCAGACGATGTCCGTCTTTTCGTTCTTCGGCTTCCACGGAGCCTGCTTCTTGGACTTGTCGAGCTGCATGCGGAAGCGCTTGTAGAAGCGGCTGAGGAGCTGGGTGCGCTTGAGGCTACCGGCGCCCACCTCGTCGAGCTCCTCCTCCATCTGCGCGGTGAAGTTCGGATCCATGATGTCGAGCTCGCTGCGCACGAGGCCATCGACCACCATCTTGCCCAGCATGGTCGGCTGGAAGCCGCCGCTCTGGAGCTTCTCCACGTAGGCGCGCTGCTGCACCTTGCCGATGATCTCGGCGTAGGTGGAGGGCCGGCCGATGCCGCGCTTCTCCAGCTCCCGCACCAGCGAACCCTCGTTGTAGCGGGGCGGTGGCTGGGTGAACTTCTGCTCGGTGATGACACCGGGCGGCGTCACCAGGCGCAGCGCCGCCCGCTCCTCGAGGTCGGGCAGCAAGGCCTCGCCGTCGTCCTCGGGCGGCGCGACCGGAGCCGTCTCCGTGGGGGCCGCCACCTGGGCCGCGTCGCCGGCGCCCGGGGCACCGGCCGGTGCGCCGTCGGCGGGCGCTGCTGTGCCTTCGTCCTCACCGGCGAACTCGCGCTGGCCCTCGATGACCTGCAGCCAGCCGGCGAACTTGAGGATGCGACCGGTGGCGCGCAGGCCGTAGCGCTGGTGCGCGGGCTCGGGGCGCGAGACGGAGACCTCGATGTCGGCGGTGGTTCGGTCGTAGACCGCGGGCATCATCTGCGAGGCCACGAAGCGGTTCCAGATGAGCTTGTAGAGCTTGTACTGCTCGTCCTTGAGGTGCTTGCGGATGGAGTCGGGGTGGATGTCGATGCTCGAGGGGCGGATGGCCTCGTGCGCGTCCTGCGCCGACTTCTTCGACTTGTAGATGTTCGGCTTGTCGGGGATGAACTCGGCGCCGTAGCGGGCGGTGATCAGCGTGCGCGCCTCGGTGATGGCGTCGTCGCTGACGCGCGTCGAGTCGGTACGCATGTAGGTGATGAGGCCGACCGGCCCGCCGTCGCGCTTGAGATCGATGCCCTCGTAGAGCGCCTGCGCCACCTGCATGGTGCGCTTGGCCCCGAAGTGCAGGTAGTTGGTGGCGTCCTGCTGGAGCTTGCTGGTGGTGTAAGGAGCCGGCGGGTTCCGCTTCTGCTCCTTGCGGGTGATCTTGGCGACCTGGTAGCTGCCGGACTCCAGGTCGGCGCGCACCGCGGCCGCCGTGTCGCCGTTGGTGACCTCGATCTTCTCGCCGTCGGCGCTGGCCAGCTTGGCGAAGAAGGGCGAGGAGTCGGCGGACGCCACCGTGGTGGCCACGTTCCAGTACTCCTCGGGGACGAAGGCCTCGATCTCGCGCTCGCGGTCGACGATGAGGCGAAGGGCGACCGACTGCACCCGCCCGGCGGAGAGGCCGAAGGCGAGCTGCTTCCACACCAGAGCGGAGACGTCGTAGCCGACGATGCGATCGAGGACGCGCCGAGCGCGCTGGGCGTCGTAGAGGTTCTCGTCCAGGGCGCGCGGGTGCTGGACGCCGTGGTCGACGCCCTTCTTGGTGATCTCGTGGAACTCCACGCGCGAGACCTTGAGCTTGGGGCTCTTGATCTCGTCGGCGATGTGCCAGGCGATGGCCTCACCCTCGCGATCGGGGTCGGTGGCCAGCAGCACCGCGTCGACCTTCTTGGCGGCCGCCTTGAGCTCTTCGAGGATCTTCTCCTTGCCCTCGATGACCTCGTAGGTCTCGAGGAAATCGTTGGCGACGTCGACCGCGGTGGGCTTCTTGGGCAGGTCCTTGAGGTGACCCTTGGACGCCACGACCTCGTACCCCGCACCGAGGTACTTCTTGATCGTCTTCGCCTTGGTCGGCGATTCCACGATGACGAGAGTCTTGGTCATTCCTCTAGAACCCATACTGGCGCTTGTGGACGACGGCGCGCCCCGTGCCGCGCGGCGGGTGCCCAGGGCTAGCAGCTTTTCACCGCGCCCGTCGTCGGGGCTGCGCCGGAACCCCCCGGTAAAACCCGACGGGACCCTCTACTACTACGGCGTGCAGGGTCAACGTCAAGAGCGAGGCCGAAGCGGCTCGACTAGATAACCCAGTCTTTTCGGCAACTTGATCGATGTGCAGGGGCCGATCGCCCAGGGCGGCCAGGACCGCCAGGTGCTCCGCAGGCAAGCCGTCGAGCTCTCCGACGAGCGGCGGAACGATCTCACCAGCCGCGGCCGCAAGCGGGCAGGTGGACCGACCCGGCCCGCTGGCTCGCCTCGACCCGGCCCTCGATCGAACGGGCGTCGCGGCAACGGACGCGCCCGACGCATCCTGCTCCAGGCCAGCGAGGAGCCCCTGCTGCGGCGGGCGGCGCGCCTTCACCGCCGTCGGTGGCGGTGGAAGCCCGTCGAGGATGGCGATGACGTCCTGCAGACATGCCACGGCGGTGCCGCCGAGCACGAGCTCGAGCGCGCAGCCCGCGCCGCGCACATCCCAGGGCGTGCCCGGCACGATGCACAGAGGACGCCCGAGGCGGCGGGCGTGCGCGGCGGTGTTGCGCGCGCCGCTGCGCACGCCAGCCTCGACCACCACGGTTGCCAGCGTGGCCGCGGCCAGCACCTCGTTGCGTTTCAGGAAGTTGCTCGGGAACGGCAGCGTCCCGTCCGGCACCCGCGCCAGCCGCGCTCCGCCACCGCGCACCACGTCCCGGAAGAGATCGACGTGCTCGGGCGGATAGTCGACATCGAGGCCTGCCCCGCAGACCACCACGGTGGGCGCGCCGGCCTCGAGCGCGCCCGTGTGCGCTGCCGCGTCGATCCCCACCGCGCCGCCGGACCAGACGACGAAGCCCGACTCGGCGAGCCCGCGGGCCAGGCGGCGCGCGAAGCGAACGGCACCGGCGCTGGCGTCGCGGCGGCCGACGATGGCCACGCCCGGCGCCCGCGGCACGGCGCCTTGCAGGTAGAGCGGCGGTGCACCGATCTCCGCCAGGCGCTCCGGATAGGCGGCGTCGTCCGGCTGGAGCAGCTCGCTGGCCATGCCCGCCCAGTCGACGCAGGCCCACCGGCGGTTGCGTGGCGACCACGCGTTTGCCCCGGACCGGTGCTCAGCGGCGGTAGACGCGGGTCAGCACCACGCCGGCCCCTCGGCGAGCGCGCACCGAGACCTCGATGGCCGGTGCGCCGGGCGGCGCCGAGAAGCAGCGCGCCTTGCCGCCGATGACCGCGATGGGCCCGGGCATGGCGTCCTGAGCGAGCAGCGCGATGCGACTCTCCTGCTTGGCGGTGAGGAAGAGGTCGAGCTCGACGATACCCAGCCCGCCCTGGGCGATGACCGTCACGCACTCGCCGGCGGCGACGGCGAGCGGCGCGGTGGCGCGCTGCCCTTCCACGAGGAGCCCGCCGGCCACCGGGTCGGCCTTCATGGACGGCGCCTCGCCGTCGGCGGTCTGCTGCAGGGAGAGCAGGGTGACCTTCGGCGCCTCGGGGATGGCCAGCAGGGGCACCGGCGTGTCGCCGAAGCCTGCCAGGAACTGGCGCGCGGAGTCGGGATCGACGGCCAGGGCCTCCGGCGGCGGACGCTCGGGCGGTGGTCGCACGCGCGCGCTCGCCAGCGGCGAGCCGGCGCTGGCCATGAGCAACCGCGGCGAGGGCGGCCGCGGGTCCGGGGCGGCGCTGCCACCACAACCCACGGCCAGCGCGCCTGCGGCGAGGAGGAGCATGGCCGCGGTGGCGACCCAGCGCACGCGGCTCGGGGCGGTGCGGTGCAGGGGCACGGCTTCGAGGATACGCATCGCCGCGCGTGCCGGCGAGCGTGGCGATGTGCTAACCGTCCCCCCGATGGAGCGAGCGATGGAGAGGGGCGCGCGATGACTCGCTCCGCGGCGGTGGCCACGCACGGCCCTTGCTTCGATGGCATGGCCAGCGCGGCCGTCTTCTCGCACTTGCTCGGCAAGCTGCACGGCGACCCGGCCATCGAGTTCCGCTACCGGTCCTGCGGATACGGCCCGCAGATGGGCGCCATGCCCGAGGCGTGGCTCCACGGCGACGACGCCGCCATCCTCGACTTCCGCTACACGCCGAGCGCGCGCCTCACCTGGTACTTCGACCATCACGTCACCGCGTTCGCATCCGACACGGAACGCGACCGTGCCCTGACGGAGAGCTTGCCACCGGACGCCGGCATGTCCACGGCCGATGCCGGCGCGAAGGGGGCCCACGTCTTCTACGACCCGACCTACGGCTCGTGCACCAAGCTCATCGACGACGTGGCGCGACGCGTCTACGGCGTCGAGGCGCCGGCCCTCTCCGAGCTGGTGCGCTGGGCGGACATCATCGACGCCGCTCGCTTCTCCTCCGCCGAGGCGGCGGTGAGCCGCGCCGAGCCGGTCATGCAGCTGGCCTCGGTGGTGGAGCACCACGGCGACACGCCCTTCCTGCAGTCCATCGTGCCGCGCCTGCTGCAGCAGCCGCTGAGCGAGCTGGCGCGCAGCGACGACATCCAGCAGAAGTGGCAGCCGCTGGCGGCGGCGCACGACGCCTTCGTGGCGCGCGTCAGCGAGGCGACCCAGCTGATCGGTGAGGTGGCCTTCGCCGATCTGAGCGCCGCGCCGCTGGAGGCCGCCGGCAAGTTCGTCACCTACGCGCTCTACCCGACGTGCCTGTATTCGGTGCTCCTGTCGCGCGGCAAGCAGCAGCTCAAGGTCGGCGTC
>JBBJMR010000064.1:0-32995 GCA_037720395.1 Polyangiaceae bacterium | reverse complement strand
GCGGCGCGCAGGAGGACGTCGCCTAGCTCAGCATCCTGTCCACCTGGACCGAGGTGGCCATTGCGGAGAGCTCCCCGCGCGCGCTCGACCGGGTGCTCTACGAGCTGTGCCGCGCCGAGCCGCGCAGCCCGCCGGTGCGCAAGCTCGAGGATCTGGTGCGCGCCGCGCTGGCGGTGAGCAGCGGGGGCGAGCGCGCCCTGGCGCTGGCCTCGGCGCTGGAGCCCTTCACCGACCGCGGCCTCGAGCGCCGGCGCCAGGCGCTGCGCATGCTCGCCGCGCGGCGCTGCCCCTTGCCCACCGAGGAGGCAGTGCTCGCTGACGTCACCGCCTGGGCCGCGAACGCCGGCGACCTGGAGGCCAGCGCGCTGGTGGCGGGATGGACGGGACGCCTCCGCTATCGCCAGGGGCGTTTCGTGGAGGCCGCCGAGAGCCACCTGGCCTCCGCGCGTGGGCAGCGCTGGGCGGCGGCGCGGGTGAACGAGCAGCTGAACGCCGCCTCGGCGCTGCTCGAGGCCTTCGCCTTCGAACGCGCCAGCGCGGTGGCCGACGAGGCGCGCCGCATCGCCGCCGCCTGCCGCCACCCCTACTTCGAGGCCCGCGCGGAGTGGATCGTGCGCAGCTCGGCCTACCGCGCCGGCACGGCGCGCGAGCCCGACCTCGTGCTGTGCGACCTGGCCACGCGCGTGGGCGTGGCCGATCTGGAGGCGCTCATCTGCCTCAACGAAGCCGCCGTCGCCTGGCGTGCCGACGCCGGCGGGCGGGCCACCGCGCTGGCCGGGCGCGCGCAACGCCTCTGGACCACCAGCGGCTGGCGTGCCGGATCGCTGCTGGCGCGGGCCCTGGCCATGGCCGCAGGTCGCGGGGCGGACGCGAGCGAGGCCAACGACCTGGCCGCGGAGGCGCGGCTGGTCACCGTGCCCGGGGTCGGGTTGCAGGCGCTGGGCCTGGTCGCCCTCGGTGCTCGCGAAGCCGCCGCAACCCAGCCGGAGGTCTTGCGCCAGCTGGCAGCAGCCGTGCCGCGCGCGCACTGGTCGCAGCGCATGGACGTGATCTCGGTCGACGAGGCGCTGGGCGCGCTCGGTGTGGCGCCAGCGTCCCTGGAACAGGGCGCGCGCGGCGGCGGGACGCGCTGAGCCGGACGGCGCTAGCGCGATCCGCGGCGCGCCCGCGGCGACGGCGCGGGCGCAGAGCGCAGCAGCCCGGCAACGCTCTTGCACGACCCGGCGCGCGCCAGCCAGGCGTCGAGCGTCGCCTCGTCGCGCATGGCGAGGATCCTTGCCTTGTCCGACGGCGCGATGGGCAGCCTGCGGCCGTCGAGCATGGCCAGCAGGGCCTCCGCCTTCCCTTCCGCTTTCCCTTCCGCCTTCCCTTCCGCTCTCCCCTCCGCCTTTCCTTCCGTGCGACCCTCGGCCTGACCGAGCGCCTTCGCCTCCTCGAGGGCATCGACGAGCACGGCGTTGTTCTTGGCCAGGAGCGCGCGCGCCACGGCGTCGTCGGCCTTGGCCGCCGAGACGAGCGCGGCGACGGGAAGCGCCATGACCAAGGTCGGGTCCGCAATGTGCGCGTCCGGCGCGAGCATCTCCCAGGCATCCGTGCGCCGGTCCCACTCCAGCCCCCGCTGACGGCTGACGTCGATGGCGAAGATGCGCCGCACCCCGCGCCCCGCCAGCGCGGCCGCCTTGCGCGCCGCCGCCGAGATCCGCTCGGTGGAGACGACCTCGAAGGCCAGCTCCTCGAGCTGACGGCCGCCGGTGTGCGGGTCGCGCACCAGCGGATAGATGCTGGCGTCCGCCGCCATGTCGCCGGTCTCCGACGTCCGGGTGAGCATGTCGCTGGCCACGTCGTACCCGTCGGCGACGTAGGCCTCGAGGACGGCGGAGACCTTGGAGTGCCGGCTGGCGTGCAGCGGATCGGCGGGCGTCACGTAGACCACCACCCCATCGATGACCTCATGGCGGGTCTCGGGCATGACGATGCGGTCGTCCACCGCCGGCAGGACCCTGTTGGACCGCGACTTCATGACCGTGCTCACTTTACCACGCACGCCCGAGAGCGCGCGAAGGGCCGAGCCTCTCGCCTCGAAGATCTCGCCACCATCACCCGTACCGGCGCAGCCGCAAACTGCACGCCAGGCGCTTCGTTCGCTAGGATGCGCGGCGCGAAGGGCGAGCGCGCCGCGAGCGCGCCGGAGGACAGGATGTGGCGAAGGGACCGGATCGAAGGTGAGCGGGCGGCCGCGGCGCATGTCGCGGGCGTCTGCGTGGCGGCGGCGGCGCTGGTCGCGCTGGTCGGCTCGGGCTGTCAGCTCGACCCGGGCAACTTCGGCGGCTACCAGTTCCACGAGCCGCCCACCGTGCGCCAGGTGTCGACCATCTGGGTGGAGGACACCGGCGGCGGCGTGACCACCGAGCACTGGGCGTTCAACAACTCCACGTATGGCGACACCCTGGGCATCGACACCGTCAACAACGGCGGCAGCGGCAGCCTGACCGCGTTCCGCGACCAGGCTTGCCGCAACCCGGTGCGCGCCTACATGAAGGTGGCCACCACCGAGAACGCACTCAACTGCACCACCCCGGTGCGCCCGACCGTCGCCGCACACTCGGTGTCCGTACTCGGTGACGGCAGCTACGTCGTGCGCCAGGAGGGCCGCGAGATGGGCGTGGTCTTCGTGCAGAACCGCGTCGAGCACTGGGCGGTGAAGACCCGCGAGTTCAATCGCGACCGCGGCTTCAACGTGCGCCCCCGCCCCACCGCATTCAGCTGGGCCGGCTGGGCGCGTTACGCGTGCGACAACTACAATCCGCGGACCTACTGGGTGGTCACCGCCGAGGACGGCGGGCGCCTCTGCCCCTGAGGCGGTGGTTCGGGCGCCCGAGGGGCGATGGCGAAGGCAAGCTGCCGTGGCCAGTGACCCGCGCAACATTCCGATTCGAGATCGCCGACGGTGCGTGCCGACCACGGCTTCGACGCGTTGCCTTGCCGCGCCATAGCTCCGGATATATTCATCCGCGATGGCCACCATTCACCGGAGCACGGTACTGCTGCTGCTCACCGCTGTCGCTTGCGGCGGCGATGAGTTCCAGGCCAGGGGGTCGTCGGTCGGCGCCGGACCCACCGGTGCCAACAGCGGAGGTTCCGCGGCGAGCACGAGCGGCGGGGGCGTGGGCGGCGGGGTTGGCGCAACCGGCGCCATGGGTGGCGCCGGCGGCGCTCCCGAGTGTCCGGTCGGTGACAGCTGCGTGCAGACGGTCGACGCCGCATGGACCGGGCCCGTCGCGGCGTACCTCGGCGAGGACCCGGCCCCGGGCTGCGGGGCGGGATGGGAGGTGGAGCTGGATGGCTTCGTCGGCGACGTGAGCGGCGACGTCACCTGCAGCGCCTGCTTGTGCGGCGGTGCCGTCGGCGCCGGCTGCGGCGTACCGCCGCTGACCGTCTATTCCGATCAGAGCTGCGACACGGTCACGTCCAACGTGACGCTGATCTCGAACGCCTGCAAAGCGCTCCCGGCGGGAGCGGAGAACGTCAACCGCGGGCAAGTGCCCATCGTGCCAGGACAATGTGCGCCCTCCGGTGGCGTCGCCGGGCTCTCGGCGCCGCAATGGGAGCTCGACGCCCGTCTTTGCGCCGCGGTCGACGGCCGCTCGTGCCAGGGCGGCGTGTGCGTACCCACGCCCGATCCGGGCCTGACCTGGCCCTGCGTCTACCGGACCGGAGATCAGGAGTGCCCGGAACCGTACGCGAGCAAGACCATCCTCCACCTCGACGTCCTCGACACGCGCGGTTGCTCGGACTGCGCGTGCGCGACCCCGACCGGGGGCATCTGCGCAGGAACGGTGAATCTCTTCCCCGCGAGCTGCGACGTCAGCGGCGTGGCGGCGTCCATGGATCCGAGCTGCAGCCTCGACCTCGGCAACGGGTTCGCGTTCGCCAAGTACGTCCCTGGCCAGCAAACGCCGGGGACGTGCGCTGCGGCCGGCGGAGCCCCCGAGGGCACGTTGATGCCGGCCAACCCGGTGACGGTGTGCTGCCAGTGAGTGCGGCTGTTGCCGACGCACTCGGGTCACCGCGGCGCGTCCGGTCCCCTTGAGAATGAGCCGACGCGGTGCTGGGGCGATGGGAGGTCCACCGGGCGGAGTTCACGGCCACCCTCGAGCCACCAGGGACGTCGGCTTCCTGGTCGGCAGCGAGGCCTTCGAGTCCTCGGGCAGGCGCGGCGCTCAGCGCAGCGAGATCTCGCCCGGCTTCATCCGCTTGCCGGCCAGCCCGAGCACGCCGCGCACCAGCCCCGGCGCCATCCGCGTCGCCCAGGCGGCGAGCTTGCCGTGGTTGGTGATGACCACCTCCGCCTGCCGTGCCTCCAGCGCATCGGCGATGTGCTTCGCCGCCACGCGCCCCGGCATCACCAGCCAGCGCGGCACCGGATCGCGCGCGCCGTCCTTCAGCGTGCCGGTGCGCTTGTCGATGAGCCGCATCTCGCTCTCCACGAAGCCGGGCGCGATGTGGGTCACCGACACGCCCTGCGCCCCGAGCTCCAGGGCGAGCGCCTCGGCCAGGCCGCGCACCGCGAACTTGCTGGCCACGTAGGGCGACCACCCGGCAACTGGCAGGAACCCATTGACGCTGCCCACGATGCCCAGGCGCCCGCGCGAGCGGCGCAAGGGCTCGAGCACCGCCTTCACCGTGCGCAGCACCCCGAAGAGGTTGGTCTCGAATTGCCGGCGGAAGTCGTCGAGCGACAGCTTGTCGATCGTTCCGCCCACGGCGATGCCGGCGTTGGCGATGGCCACGTCGATGCGCCCGAAGCGCTGCTCGACCTCGGTGGTCGCGCGCTCGAGGTCACCGTCGATGCAGACGTCGCAGCGGATGGCGGCACCGCCCAGCCGCCTGGCGGCCTCCTCCAGGCGCTCCGCGCGCCTGGCCAGCAGAGCGACGCGCGCGCCGCGCTCGGCGTACTCCTCGGCCAGCGCCAGGCCGATGCCCGAGGACGCTCCGGTGATCAGGACGACGGGTTCGCTCATGGCGCGCAGCATACGCGCGCCCGCTGCCGTTCGCGCCCGGCGCTCGCTGGGCCACCACGCCGAGGTGGGAGCACGGTCCGCGCGGCACGCGAAGTCGACCGTCCTGTCCAGCGACCTGGGCGCCCCCTCGAACCGCGTTCAAGGCCGACAAGGCGTCGCCACCACCACGATCGAAGCGACGTACACGAGGAAGGCGGCGGGGGGCGCCTCGCCCCCCATGCCGTGGAAGACGGCCGCGGCCGCCAGCGACACGAGGAGCAATGCGGCGCCGACCCTGCGCGTGCGTCGGGGCTGCAACAGCAACGCACCGAGGGCCTCCAGGGCACCCACGGCGACCAGCGGCGGGTGATGCGACCCGACGAGGAGCGTCATCGCCGGGACTCCGAGCGCGAGCGACAGGCTCCAGCGTAGAAGCGTCGTTTCCATCCCGGCAAGCTGGGCTGTGAAGCCGTGGACGGGTCAACCAAGCGCGTCCGGCACGCGCCCGTCGCGGCGGTCAGTCCTTGTCGCCGGGCGCGACGCGGATGGATGCCTCCACGGTCGAGCCCTTGCGGGCGCGCGGCATGGCCACCTTGCGCATGGCCTGCAGCAGGCACCTCGACACCTCGGGGTCGAGCTCGGAGGCCAGACGCTTGGCGCCCTTCACCGCTCCGCCCGCAGACACCTCCAGCCGTAGCTTGATCGTGCCGCGCGCCTCCACGCCGGTGCGCTCGCCGCCTTGTGACAGCTCACGATGCGCCCCCACCCCAGGCGCGCCGCGCGTTCCACCGCGCCGCGGTCGTGCGCCCCGCGCACCTTCTGCACCGCCACGATCACCCGCGGCTCCGGGCGCGGCGCGCGCGACGGCACCGGCGCCACCTCGTCGTCGCCAGGCGCGGCCGCGGCCTCGTCGGTGTCCGGCGGAGGGGCGACCCCGGGCGGGGCGGCAGCGGCGAGCGGCGGGTCGTCTGCCGCGACCTCGCCGGCAGGCAGCAGGGCCAGCGCCCCGCTGGCCACCAGCGACAGGACCTGGAACAGCCGGCGCATCGCTCGAGCGCATACTATCCATCAGCCCCCGCGGCCAACAATGGCCTGCTGGCCGGCACTCGACCCGGTCGTCCGACGCCGCGATCCGGTGCGCGCCGAAACCGGCCCGACGGCTCGCTCCGACACCGAGCAGCCGCAACCGCAGGTTGGCAGCGGCGCGCCCCGGTCGTGGAGAGCTGGCCCGAGATTCGCACCTCCCTGGCCATGCGCACCCTCGCGGCTCTGCTGCTCCTCGCGCTCGGGGTGCCGGCCTGCCTCCTCGTCGACTACGAGAAGGCCGACGGCAGTTCGCCGGCGCCATCGCCGGCGGCGATGGACTGCTGCCAGCCCGAGCCGGGCGGTTGTGCAGACGCGTCCATCGCCGCATGCGTGTGCGCCGTCGACGCCTACTGCTGCGAGACCGACTGGGACGAGAGCTGCAGCGGGCAGGTGGCGGCGTTCGGTTGCGGCGGTTGCGTGCAGCCCTCGCCGGCGGCCCCCGCGATCGACCCGGAGTGCGCGGCCGACGCCGACTGCGGCCCCCAGGCGCCGCTCTGCGTCGATGGGCTCTGCGGCCAGTGCCGAGACGACGCCGGCTGCGCCGCGCGCGATCCGGCGCTCCCGCACTGCGGTCCCGAGCGCTTCTGCGGCGAATGCGTGACCTCGGTGCAGTGCACCGCGGCGCACGCGGACGAACGCCCCGTCTGCCACCTCGGCCTGTGCGTGGCCTGTGCAGGCGATGCGGAGTGCGCGGACGGCGCGGTCTGCGTCGATGGGACGTGCATGTGAGCCGGCGCCAGGGCCGGTGGGTGGCGGCAAGACTCTTGCTGGAGGTCTCTGCGATGAAGCTCAGCTCGATGACGGTACCGGTGGTGATGGCGCTGGCAGGCTGCGGGGCGGCGGAGGACACCGACGAGGAGCTGGGGCTCTGGCTCGCGCCGGTGGAGGACGCGCCGGCGCCCGCGCCGGGCTCGGTCTCCTTCGGCCATGACACCAAGGAGCGCGCGCGTGGCGTGGCCATTCGCGACCAGAAGCAGCAGCACCCGAGGGTCATCTACTCCGTGCGCCTGCCCGATCTCTCCAGCGAAGAGACCCTGCGGCTGCGCGGCGAGGTGACCCTGTCGCGCTGCAATACCAAGGACATCGCGGGACAATCCGGAGACGCGGCGCACACGCCTTGCGACAGCAAGCACCTGCAGAACAATCCCTACGGATACGCACCGCGCTTCAGCGCCACCTTCGTCCTGGCCACCTCGCCGACGGGCGCGAACCCGGACAACGCCGTCGCGGGCTGGGTCGACACCACCTGCTCGGAGGGCCGCCACCACTGCGCTCTTGCCATCCCGGAGATGCAGGTCGACGGGTTGCCCGACGCCGAGGAGAGGTTCCTGAACCTGGTGGTCAGCGCCGACGCAGGGGGCAAGAACGCGCGGAGCTGGGACGTCATGGAGGTCGAGAAGGCCCACGGCAGCCTGGCCGTCACCCGGGTGGCCAAGGGCGGCGGGGATGTCGTGCTCCACGAGAGCAACGGCCATCTCCTGGCCACCGGCATGATGGGCATCGACCAGACGGAGGACGAGAACGATCCCACCCAGGTCAAGCGGCTCATCTACCAGCAGAAGGTCGCCGGGCTGCAGGCCGGCGACGTGGTGAGCGCCTCCGCGCAGATGCACGCCGTCCTCGACGGCGCCACGGGCTGTGACCCGCTCATCACCAGCCGCCTCCTCCTGACCCGCAACCCCGACGCGCTGGAGCCGAAGCAGCCCGAGGACGCGCCGCTGACCGCGAAGAACGGCGCCAACTGCACCGATCACGGCGGGGGCGGCTGCAAGTACGGCAAGTCCGGCGCCCTGCAGGTCGGCAACCAGGCCGCCGGCGCCATGTACGTCAGCCTGGTGGCCGTCGCCCTGCGCTCCTGCGCAGCACCGAACGGCGGCGACCGGTGGCACGTGAAGTCCGGCGGTTTCATCGACGTCACGGTGCGGCGCTAGCTCCACCCCGGGCCTGGTGGTCACTGGAGAACCCCCCAGTGGACAGAGCACTGACCACCGGGTCGACACGCGCCGCCGTCAGCGGCCCGGCTCGGCCGCGCCGTTGGGCCGCGAGGTCCACTTCTCGCTACGACGCGACGTTGGCGACGACGGCAATGCCGAGGGCAATGATGGCGATGCCGATGACGCGCTGGGCGCCGAGCGGCTCGCTCCACAGGAAATGCGCCACCAGCGGGACGAGGATGAACACCGACCCGGTGATCGGATGCGCAACCGTCAGCGGCAGCTCGCGAAGCGTGAGCAGCCACACGATCATCGTGGCCGCGTGCGCCAGCGCGCCGAACACGAACCAGGGCGAGAGCAGCACCCCGCGCCCGAGACCGGCAACTGCCGAGCCCATCGTCGCGCGCTTCAAGAGGAGCTGCCCTGTCGCGTTCAGCGCGATCGTCGCCACCAGCAGCGCGTAGCCCTTCATGTCTCGAACCTGAGCATGGGCCGCGAGCCTGGCCCCCGGCCCCACCAGCCGTCAAGTCGCCTGATGATGCAACGCCGCGTGCTCCGCACTAGCATCCGCGGCCATGCTCGGCCGCCTGCGCAAGTTGCTCTGCAGCGACGCATTCCAGCGCCGCGCCTGGCTCGCAGTGATCATCGCCGTGCTCGGAGCCTACAAGGTCATCCGTAGTTACTACCTCGACGTGACCGGCACAGACGGTGGCTACTACCTGGACGTCGCCTCCCACATCCGCGACGGACGCGGCATCCTCTCCAACTGCTCGATCCTCTACGCGGCATACCCGGAGTTCCCGTTCCCCGCGGCCGTCTACCCGCTCTGGCCGCTGCTCATCGGCCTCGTGGCCAAGGCCTTTCCCATGTTCGAGACGGGCAAGTGGTTGGCGACGGCCTGCTACTTCGGGACCCTGGGCTTCGCATACCTGTGGGGGCGGGCGCTCTACCCGCGCCGCCTGGTGGCCGGGCTGCCGGGTTTCAACGCGGGGCACGTGCTCGCCTTGATGTTCGGGCTCCACGACTACTTCTTCATCTACACGTCGCAGCCGTACACCGAAGGGCTGACGTTCGCGCTGACCTGCGCGGCACTCTGGCGCATGACCCGGCTCCTGCCGCGCCCGACGTGGTGGGGAGGCCTGGAGGTCGGGGCGTGGCTCGGGCTCATCATCCTCGCCCGCTATCAGATGGTCCTCCTGGCGATGGCGGTCTTTCCCGTCCTGGCGGCGGCCAGCGTGCTCAGCAGCGGCCCGCGCCGGGACTACGCGATCATGACCGCCTGCGCAGCCGTCGCGCTTCTGCTCGTCGTCGGCCCCCATTACCTGTTCGTCGCCAGCTTCACGCCGAATCTCACTCCGGCCTCGTACGTGCAATGGCAACGTGTCCGGTTCCGGGACGTGCTGTCTCCGATCCCCGACGTCCTCCAGGTGAAGGGCACATGGCCCTGGATCGTCGACCGGTGGAGGGGCGTGCGCATCGCGTTCGGAAGCGAATTTGGCGCGAACAGCTACGGCGTGCGCTTCCACACGTTTCACTATGCGCTGGTCCCCGCGATCCCGCTCGTCCTGCTGCTCGGCGTGCTCAACGCTTCGCGCACGAAGGTTCGGCTGGCGTGGAGGTGGCTGCGTCGACCCAGGAACCTGAACTGGATCTTCGTCGTCTGTTTCGCGGGTGGGTCGCTCTTGATGATCCACTCGATGCACATGGACCGGAAGCTCTATCCGGAGTGGTACTTCGGGCAGCGCCATGCGCTCGTTTGCATGTTCGCGTTCTTCCTCAGCCTGCTGCTGCTGCTCGCGCAGAAGCGCTTCCCCTGGAAGCTCATCGGCATCGTCATCCTGTGCGGGGGCGTCTACATGGGGCTCCCGAAGGTCCGCAAGCATGCGCTCGCGGTCGAGGGCAAGCGCCCCTCTGGAGCAGACGCCGCGCTCGTCGAGTGGCTGAATCACGAAGCCGAGGCCCGCGATGATCTGATCGTCGCCTACCGCCAGCCGCAGCTGCTCGCGTACCGGACGCCGCGCGTCGGCTATCACTGGTACTACCGGCACACGGTCCTGAAGGACATCCGAGCGATGGTCGACAAACTCGGCGCCGCCTACGTGATCGTGCCCCCGAAACCGGTGTTTCCTTTCCAGCGAGGGGACGGCTTCCTCGACTCGTTCGAGCTCGTCAAGACCATCGCCGGCACGCGCATCTACAAACCGAGGGCGTCTGTCGGTGGCCCGGCCGCGGCGCCGGACTCTTTCGAGCCTCCCGAGTCCGCCGACTCTCCCGACTCTTCCGCAGACGATCCGCGCGAGGAGTGAGCTCCCGGGGCGCCGGGCGCATCGAGTCTCCGGCGCACGACGAACTTGGGGAGTGTATGCCGGAACAGGTTCCGCAGGATGTATTCGCTCAGGATGCCAATGGCCAACGATTGGAGCGCGCCGAAGATCGCGATCACCAGGAGCGTGCTCGCCCAGCCGGCGACCGTTCGCCCGGTGAGCGCTGCCCAGACCACGAAGACGGTGAGCGCCGCGGCAGCGAGCAGTGCGGCCACGCCGACCATCATCGAGAATCGCAGCGGCAAGTCCGAGTAGCGCACGATCGCGGAGGCGGCCATCGACCACATCTTGCGGGAGGTGAACCGCGACATGCGACCCTCGACGACGTTCTGGTCGTACGCGACGACGGGGGCGAGCGGGACGAGCCACGACGCGAATGCCCGCGTCGATCCGCAGTTCGGCAGCGACGCCGCGACTTGCCGCAGGAGGTCTCCGTCCCAGAGCTTGTAGTCCGCCATGCCCGACGCCACGGCGAGCCCGGAGAGCCGCGACAGCAGCCAGTAGAAGCTCGAGCTGGCGACGCGCTTCGTCCAGGCAAGGCGCCGATCCGGCCGGCGCGCGGTGTGGACGATGGGGGCGCCCTCCCTCCACCGAGCGACGAGCTCGGGGACCAGCGTGAAGGGATGCTCGCCGTCGGCGTCCATGGTGATCACGAAGTCGGCCGAAGGCGCCGCCTTGGTCATCCCGGCCATGATGGCCGCCTGGTGACCGAAATTGCGTGAAAGCGAGATCCAGTCGACCGTCACCGGATGCGCGGCGTGGTCGGCCGCGAGCTGCGCCATGGCGACGGTGGTGCGGTCGACCGAACCGTCGTCGACGAGCAGGATCGAGAAATCGACCCCGGTGGACGCTCGCTGACCGGAGAGAAACTCGGCCAGGCGCGGGATGAACGTCGGCAACCCCTGCTCCTCGTTGTACGCGGGGATGACGACGACGCCTCGGGCGCTCATCGAGCAATCCGCTTGGCGATGACCAGCTGGATGTCGAAGAGGTCGAGGTAGATGGGCGTCGTCATCCATGGCGGCGGCGCCCTGGACGCGCGCACGCCCACGACCCTCAGGTACTCGGCGAGCGGCCGGTAGTAGCCGAACGACCCGTGATGCACGACGTCGAATCCCAGGCGTGCGAACCACAGCCGAAACGATTCGCGCGTCGGGTAATGCAGGTGCGTCGGCGGGTGGAACTGGCGCCAGCGCGTGCCACGAAGGCGCGCCACTGCGCTGCTGGCATCGACGGTGGTGAGCGCCACCATGACGCCGTCATCGCAACGCTGCAACGTGGTCTCGAAGATCGATGCCGGCGAGCGCAGGTGCTCCCATACGTCCCAGGCCACGACGACGTTCGGCCGCAGCGCCACCACGGCGCGGTCGGAGGCAGGATCGGTCGGCGACAGCACGTCGTGGCCGCGATCGCGCGCCACCGCGCGGCAGTAGTCCGACACCTCCAGGCCGAGCGCCTGTCCGACGCCCGCCAGCTTGGCCTGCGCCAGGAACTCCCCCGTCGCGCAGCCGATCTCGAGCAGTCGGGTCAGCGACGCCGGCGGCGCGCCGTGTCGCTGGAGAAGCTTCAGCTTCCTGCGGAAGTTCTTCTCGTGTGACGCGTGCGCTGCGTCGTAAGCGGCATACTCGCCACCGCTGAAGTAGCGCTCGTCGTAGAGCTCCTCCGCCGGGGCCGACACGTGGCCCGAGAACGTCCAGCCCCCGCACGCCGCGCAACGATCGACGTCGTCCGTGGACGCGAAGGCGCGCTTCCAGCCTGCTGGCGAACCGCAATTTTCGCACCGCGCCGGCTGCTGGGCTGAGGCCGAGTGCGGCATCGCCATGACGGGGAGCGGTGCTACCACGACGGACGGAGGCGTGCCACCGGCGCCCCGGAGACGGGCAGGCCCGCGACCGGTCCGCGCCTGCCGCCTCGCTGCATGACGCGCCCGCAGCGGCGGTGCTACAACGCCCGCGTGAATCTGCGCGGGCACGTCCTGCTGCTGGCCAGCTGCGCCGTGCTCATCGGCCTCGTCGAGGGCGTGGTGGCCGTGGCGCAGGGCAAGGGCGGCGTGCTCGGCATCGTCGCCTCCATGGCGGCGCTGGCCGTCGTCGGCGCGTTGCTCGGCCTCCTGCAGGGGCTGGTGGTCACCGGGCTGCGCCGCGTGGCCGAGCGTCTGGAGTTGCCGGCGTGGTGGCGCCGCCACACCAGCAGCGATCGCGCAGCCGCGCGCGAGCCGGTGGTGGCGCTGCACTCCGGCGTCGTTGGCGTTGTCGCCGGGGCGGCGCTGTTGCTCGGCGGGCTCTGGGTGGGGCTCGGCGCGCTCCGCGACGTCGCCGACGACGCTCTGCGCCGCGAGCTGACTGTCCTCTACGCCACCTTCGTGCTGGTGGCCGCGGTCGGCGTGGCGCTCCTCGTCGCCCGGCTCGTGGGGCCTGTGCTGCGACGCATCGACGAGCGCGTCGCCCTTCCCTGGCCGCACCAGCCCGGGCTGCAGCTCCTCCTCTATGCCGCCCTGCCGGCTGCGGCGATCCTGCTTCCTCCGCTCCTCCGCCATCGCGCGGTGCTCGGCATGGCGGCGCTCGCGTTGCTGCTTCCCCTGCTGCCCATCGGTGAGGCCATCGTCCTCGCCGGGTGGCGCGCCGCCACCCGCCGGCGACAGCCACCCCTGCCGCGGCCGCGCTGGTTCGCCGTCGGGTGGGTGCTGGCCCTGGTCGTCGCCGCGCTCGTCCTGCGCGCGCCGAGCGCGGCCTCCGCCGTCCAGGCCACGGTGGCCTCCAAGCTCGCCGTCGATGGCCTGCGCAGCGCAAGCGACTTCGATCGCGACGGCGCCTCCAGCTTGTTCGGTGGCCGCGACTGCGCGCCATTCGACGCGCGGCGCAGCCCGTCCGCCGGCGAGATCCCGGGCAATGGAGTGGACGAGGACTGCGACGGCAAGGACGCCGAGGGCCGCCGCCCCGGCCCGGGCGTCGAGCGGCGCGCCGTCTCCTGGTCCTCGCCACGCGGCCGCGAGCGCGCCAAGGTGCGCCCGGATCGCTACAACGTGGTGTGGGTCATCGTCGACGCCATTCGCGCGGACCGGGCCGGCATCACCGGCGCCAAGCGCGCGACCACCCCGTTCCTGTCGAGCATCGCCGACGAGTCGCTCGTCTTCCAGCAGGCCTTCAGCCAGTCCTCGGCGACCATGCTCTCCATCCCCAGCATGCTCACCGGCCTCGACCCGGGCTCCATCGAGTGGGACAAGGGCGGCGGCAAGCTGCAGCCTGCCAAGAATCACCTCATGTTCGCGGAGCGCCTCAAGCAGGAGGGCTACCGCAGCGCCATCGTCGTCGATGGGTACATGAGGAAGGCCGTCTTCGGCATCAACCAGGGCTTCGATGACGTGCTCGACATCTGGCTCGACGGCAACCGCAAGCCCTGGCACGAGCGCAGCGCCGCCGTGGGCACCACGCTGGCCATCGACTGGCTCGAGAAGGACACCGAGCTCGGCCCCGATGCCGGCCAGCCCTTCTTCCTCCTCCTCTATACGTCGAACCCCCACGACCCGTACGTGGTGCACCCGGAGTACGCCGCCGACTACGGCAAGTCGGAGATGGACCGGTACGACTCCGAGATCGCCTTCGCCGATCGCTGGACGGGGTTCTTCATCGACTACCTGCGCTACCGGCAGCTATGGGACAAGACCATCTTCGTCTTCACCGCCGACCACGGCGAGGAGTTCGGCGAACACGGCGGCAAGATCCACGCGTACACCTGCTACCACGAGAGCGTGCACGTCCCGCTCCTGGTGCGCGTGCCGGGCATGGAGGCGGCCAACGTCACCCGCCGCGTCGGCCTGATGGACATCCTCCCCACCCTGCTCGAGGCGCTCGGCCTGGAGCCGGGCCGCATGCAGATCGAGGGGCAGACGCTGCTGGCGCCGGCCTTCGCCCCGGAGGAGACCGACGAGCAGCGGCCGCTCTTCTGCGCCGTCCTGAGCCAGAAGAGCAAGCAGGGCAACTTCTTCCGCCGTTCGGTGCGCGTCGGGGACCGCATGCTGGTCCACGAGGAGGTCAGCGACGAGTGGGAGCTCTACGACACCGTCAAGGACACCGACGAGACGCGCAACCTGGTCTCCGAGGGCAGCGAGGCGGTCACGCTGAGCGCGCTGCGCGGCCTCATCGACGGCAGCATCACCGGCAACCTGAGTGATCGCAAGCTGACGCGTTGAGGCGCGCTGGAGTTGCCGGGCCCGGCCGTGCCATAACTCCGTCGTGACGGACCCCGATCCCGAGGCGCCGGCGGAGGAGTCCTCCGGCGAAGGTGGCGGCGAGCCGCCGCAGCCTTCGCCGGCGGCGCAAGGCGAGGCGCCCGCGCCGGAGGGATCAGACGCGGCCGCCGCGGCGACCGCGCCGGGGGCCGAGGAGCCGCCGCCGACACCGCCGCCGCACGCGACCCCGGTGCGCCCGTGGTTCCTGCGGCCACGCATGGTGCTCGAGCGCGTGGTGCTGCCGCTGGTCATCCTCGGCGGCGCCGTGTGGTTCGTCCGCTTCTACGGCGGTTTCTATCCCTTCGAGCACTGGCTCTTCTGGCGCTACCTCGGGTACTGGCTGAGCTGCGCCGTCTTCAGCGTGGCCTGCCTCTCCGCGGGGTACGCGGTCGTCAAGCGCTGGCGTTCCTCGCCGCTGCCCTTCCGCGAAACGCTGGTGCTCAGCTTCGCCACCGGCGTGGTCGCCTTCTACCTGGCGATGAACGTGCTGGGCATGTTCGGCGCCCTGCGCGGGCCGACCTTCTTCCTGCTGCCGCTGGTGATGATCGGCGCCGGCGCGCTTCCACTCTGGCGCTATCTGCGGCGCCGCTGGGCCCACACCCGCAACCGCCCGGCGCGCGTCACCCCGCTCATCGTCCTCGCCTGGGCCTTCGGCCTGCTGGCGCTGGCGCTCGTCTACTTCTCCATCCTCACCCCGGAGAACGCGCAGTTCGACGCGCAGTGGAAGCACCTGGCGCTGGCCCAGCAGTACGCCCACGTCGGCGGCATCCCCCGCTTCGGCGAGGGCTGGACGGTGGCCACCAATCCGCACCTGGCGACCATCGTCTACACCTGGGGCTTCCTGATCCCCGGCGGTCGCCTCTTCGACCAGGTCGAGCTCGCCGCGCACCTGGAGCTCACCTGCTTCCTGTGGTCGGTGGCCGGCATCCCCGCCTGCGTGCGCCTGCTGGTGCCGCGCGCGCCGGTGGCCGCGACCTGGGCCGTGCGCTTCCTCTTCCCCGGCGTCCTCCTCTACGACTCCAGCCTGGCCTGCGGCGCCGATCACATCGCTGCGCTCTTCGCCATCCCGGTCTTCATCTGCCTCTGGCGGGCGCTGCCGCGCCTCGAGGCCGGGCGCTGCGCCCTGCTCGGCGTGGTCATCGCCGGCGGCAGCATGCCCAAGCTCACCGCCGGCATGATGCTCCTGCCCGTGCCGGCGGTGGCCATCGTGGTGGCGTGCGTGCTGCGCTTCGCGCGCGCGCGGCAGGTGGCCTGGCAAGGGCCGCTGGCCGCCGCCGGCGTGGCGCTGCTCGCCACCAGCCCGTTCTGGCTGCGCAACTGGGTGTGGTACGGCGACCCGCTCTACCCGTCCCTCCACAAGTACCTCGGCTTGCGGCCGTGGAACCCGGACGCCGCCGCGCTCTTCGAGTGGGGCTACAAGGATTTCCAGTTCTGGCGCCCGCCGCGCACCACCGACGGGCTCATCGAGACGCTCAAGGCCACCTTCACCTTCTCGTTCGTACCCAACGACTACCCGCGCTTCCACGGGAAGATGCCGGTCTTCGGCTCGCTCTTCACGCTCTGCATCCCGCTGCTCTTCCTGCTGCGCGGCACACGGCGCATCTGGGCGCTGGTGGGGATGACCCACCTGGCGCTCTTCATCTGGTACTGGGTCCACCACCAGGACCGCTACCTGCAGACCATCGTGCCCTGGATGGCCGCGGTCACCGCGGCGACGATGATCCTCGTCTGGCGCGCCAACCTGCTCGGCAAGATGGCGCTGGCCGTGCTGGTGCTGGCCCAGGTCGGCGTGGGCGCCGACGTCTACTTCATCCAGACGCACGCCATGATCAAGTCGCCGGCCAAGAAGGTCGCCGACATGATCGCCCTCGGCTACCAGCGCAAGTTCGCGCAGCGGCTCGAGGTCTTCGGCAGCTGGAGCGCCATCGGCGCCGCCTCCCCGAAGAACGCGCACCTCATGCTGCACGACAACCACGTGCACCTCGGCCTCGGCCGCCGCACCGCCTCCGACTGGGGCGGCTGGCAATTCGGCCTCAGCTACGCCCGCCTTGCCTCCCCGCGTGCCGTCTGGGAGGCGTACCGCAAGATCGGTGTGACCCACGTGGTCTGGCGCGAGCTGGTCTCCAAGGGCTGGGACTCGGTCGGCGGCGACCTGGTCTTCTTCGATTTCGCCACGCAGCACACCGTCGATCGCAAGCGCGCCGGCGGCCACAACATCGGCGCCATGCCCGCCCAGCCGCCGCCCGACCAGCCCGGAGGCCTGGTGGCCTTCTTCGGCTGCGGCGACTACTACCAGGACGGGCTCTACCAGGTGGCGGACATGACCACCCCGGTCTTCGGGCCGGACCGGCGGCGGTTCGCGGCACCGGTGGAGAAGGGCGGCGAGGTCGGCGCCATGCTCGCCGGCGCCTACTTCGTGGTCATCGACCCGGCCTGCGACACCGAGGCCACCGGCAAGGTGGGCAGTGACTTCGCCCTGGTCGGCAAGCGCAAGCTGATCAACGCCGACGAGCGCAAGAAGAACCGGAAGATCAAGCGCGGCGTCGTCGACTGGCAGCTCTACGTGCGCCGCGAGGGCCGCGAGGTCAACGAGGCGGAGCCGGCACCGGACCGCGTGCCCGAGGACCAGCCGGACGACGAAGAGGTCGGACCCTAGCCTCGACCTCGGCGCCCATCGGGCGCCGCCGAGCTCGAGCCTCCCTGCGCGGCAATAGAGACCATCACCCTTTGCACCTTCCCGGAGGCGCAGCGGGTTACCGGAGATGTTGCTCGAAGTCCATCGCGTCGTGGAGAACCCGGACGACCTCCACGGCACCCGCGGAGCCGATCCGGTAGAAGATGATGTGCCGCGCGGGTCTGCCGCGCTGCTTGATGTGATAGGCGAGGGCGCCGGAGAGGACGTCGTCGCGAGACTTGCCGCGCTTGGGATCGTCGGCGATAGCCCGCAGCGCCTGCCTGATGAGCTCGCCATACTCGAGAGCATGGGCCCTTCCCCAACGCTCCTTCGTGAACTCGAGAACCTCGACGATGTCGCGCTTCGCCCGCGGCGAGCGGATCAGCTGAGCCATCTATCGAGCCCGCTAAGGGGTGAGGCCGACGTCGGCGTAGACCTCCGCCATGAGCTCGTCCGGCGATGTCTCGACACCGTGGCCGGCCTCGAGCTCGGCGATGCCCGCATCGAGAGCTTCGCGCAAGACCGAGCGCTTCTTTTCCTCCAGCGCATCCCGCACGACGTCCGCGACGCTCGCGCTCTTTCCGGTGCGGACGCGCTCCTCGGCGAACTCGTGCAAGTCCTCCGGAAGCTCGATAGTTCTCGCGGTGCTCGCCATGGCGGTCAGCGGTAGATTACCTCAATCTGCGGCAGAATCAGGGGACGGTCAAGGCGCGAGGGCGGTCAGCTCGGCTCCTTCACCACGACGATGCAGTCGGCGTCCAAGCGGAACCGGGTGCCAGGCTCGAACGCGCGGCCGCACGCGCCTGCTACCCGGCCTGCTTGTCGAGCGTCACGGCCGCCGAGGTTGCCACGGGGCGCGGCAGGTGCGATGCAAACGCTCGCCCCGAGCTCGGAGAGACGCGCGTGCTGACCGACGAATACTTCGACCGCTTCCAGACCCGGAAGTACCGCGCCAGAAACCCGCTCAAGCGGATGCTCATCAAGCGCTTCGTGCGCGCCATGCACGGCCTCTTCCTGGAGGCGGGCCCGGTGCGGTCGGTGCTCGAGGTCGGCGTCGGCGAGGGCTTCCTGTCCGGGTACCTGAGCGAGAAGCTCCCCGAGGTGGAGATGTGGGGCGTGGACATCCTGGAGAGCGATCTGCGTCTGCTCTCGGAGAAGTTCCCGCGCATCAAGGCGCAGCAGGGTTCGATCTACGATCTGGGCGCGCTGGGGCGCACCTTCGACCTGGTGGTCTGCGCCGAGGTCCTCGAGCACCTCGAGCGCCCCGAGGAGGCGGTGGCCGAGCTGTCGCGGGTGGCGCGCCGCGCGCTCGTCTCCGTGCCGCACGAGCCGTGGTTCATGCTCAGCAACCTGGCCTCCGGCAAGAACGTCACCCGCCTCGGCAACGACGTCGAGCACATCAACCACTTCAGCCCGCGCTCGCTGAGCAAGCTGCTCTCCGGCTCGTTCACCGTCGACGCCGTGGAGACGTCCTATCCGTTCATTCTGGCGCTGGCGACGCCGCGCGCGCAGTAGCGCCCGCGCCCGCGCCCACCGGCGGCGGCGCCACCATCCAGGACACGAAGCCGGCCGCGGCCACCACCACGTGCATGGAGGCGAAGACCAGCAGCCCGTAGCTCACCCCGGCCTCGGGCGTGGCGCCCAGCACCGGGAAGGCGAGCGCGAAGAACAGCTCGCGCACCCCCACGCCGGAGATGCTCACCGGCAGCAGGCTGAGCATGCTGGCGATGGCCATCAGCGAGAGCACGTCGACGAAGCCGAAGTGCAGCCCGATGGCCGAGGCCAGCAGCCAGCCCTGCAGGTAGTTCACCGCGAAGGCCACCACGGTGATCGCCAGCGGCCAGGCCAGGCGCACCGAGACCAGCGCGCGCAGCGTCTCCAGGAAGGAGGCCAGCCCGCCAGCGCCGGCCTCGGCGCCATCCTCGCTGCCCGGGTCCGGATTCACGGCGGCGCGCCCGGGGCGCAGCTTGGCCCAGGCGCGGTGGGTCAGCCCCTCGGCCAGGCCGGGCACCAGCAGCACGGCCGGCCCGACAACGGTCAGCGCCACGCCGAGCCACAGCAGCCAGGCCAGGCTCCCTGCGATCACCGCGCCGAAGCGCGCCATGCCCACGGCGACGAAGAGCGCCAGCACGTACAGATCGCAGAGCCGATCGACGAGCACGATGGCCAGCCCCTTGGAGTAGTCGAGCCCCAGGTCGTGGCGCAGGTACTGGGCGCGCACCGCGTCGCCGACGCGGCCCGGGGTGACCATGCCCAGGTAGGCGCTGGACATGAACGACGTCCACGCCCGGCTCGTCGGGTAGTCGAGGCGACGCGCCCGCAGCAGCGCCTGCCAGCGCAGCACCTTGAAGAGAAACATCGGCCCGTTGAGGAGCACGGCGCCGGCGACCAGCAGCAGGTCGGCCCCGCGCAGGGTGCGCAGCACCTCACCGGCGCCGCGGAAGCGCCAGAGCAGCACCACCAGCACCAGCGGGCCGAGCAGGCGCACCAGCCACCGCAAGGCGTTGCGCGAGCGTGGGGCGGAGGTCATGGCGAATCTGCGACGGGCGATACAACGGCAAGTGGTCGTCGACCACGATTATCCGGGGGCGACGCATCGCAGACAGCCGCCGCTCGGGTCGTGATGCAGCTGCCCAGGTGCAAGCGTTGCCCTTGCGGGCAGCTGTGGCAACTGCACCTTTGTCGGGTGCTAATCTCGCGCGCGGGTATGGCGGTGGAGCGGATCATGGCGACGAGCGTCACGCTCCTGCTGCTCGCCGTGCCGGCAGACGCGCAGCAGCCGCCCGAAGCGAGCATCTGGTACCGCGCTTCGGCCCAGTGCCCGGACGCCGACGCCTTCCTGAACAGGCTCGGGCCGCGTGGCGTGAAGGGCAAGATCGCGAGCGTCGGCGATCGCGTCGACTTCGTGGTGACCCTGGGCAACGGCGGCGCCGGTGCATCGGGGCGGCTGGAGCGGCAGACGAACGCCGGCACGGTGGCGGTGCGCGAGCTGACCGCGTCCTCGTGCGACGAGGTGGCGGACGGGATCGCCCTCAGCCTGGTCCTGGCGGTCGATCCCCGGCAGCGCGCGGGGGCCGAGCCGACCGCAGTGCCCGCCGAGGCGCCAGCGGCCCCCGCGAAGCCGGACACGCCGCCGAGGAACAGCACGCCAGTGCCGCGCGACCGATCCGAGCCCGCACCGCCCGACGGCTGGGCGCGCAGCGGTTGGAGCCTGGGCGCAGAGGGGATGATCACCACCGGCATCGCGCCCGCGGCGCTGCTGGGCGTCGGGGTGTTCCTCGACAGGGCCATCGCGCGCCGCAGCGTCCTCAGCCCCTCGTTCCGGCTCACCGTCGTCGGAGCGCAGGCATCGAGCACCACGCCGCGCGGTGACCTCCAGTTCCGCCTCGGCGCCTTGCGGCTGGAGGGATGCCCGGTGGCACTGGCGGGAGCCGATTTCGAGCTGCGCCCGTGCGCCGGCGCGGAGGTCGGCATCGCGGCCGCCGACGGCTCGGGGCCCACCGGCGCCAGCGAGAGCCGCGCGTGGGGTGATGTGGTGACGCACGCGCGTCTCGCCTGGTCCCCGATGCGCGCATGGTCGTTCGAGGGGCAGATCGGCGCGGTCATCCCCCTGACTCGCTACTCGTTCGAGCTGGTCCGCCCTGCAGAGGTCGTCCACCGCACCGCACCGGTCGGGCTCGGGGCAGCTGTCGGGGCGGCGTACCACTGGCAGTGATCGCCAGGCCGGGGTCCGGACATCACCTCGACGTGAGGGAGCCGAGCCTGGCGCTCGATGCGATCTCGATTCTCGGAGCGGAGGACACGACGGACCGCGACGCCCAGCTTGCCGGGATGGTCGCGGAACACTTCGAGTTCGTGTGGCGGCTCGTCCGCCGCATGGGCGTCCCCCCCGCCGATGCAGAGCCACCCGCTCCGTCGCCGCCAGCAGAAGCACCCTTGGCATCCGCCGAGCCTTCGACCACACCGTCACCGCGACGCGCGGCACCGGGATCGAGCGCGAGCGTGGCGGCGCCGCCCGCCCCGCCGCTCTCGGTGGAGGTCGCAGCGCTCGACGCTGCACGCGCGGCGCTGGCCTCCGGCGATGTGCCGTCGGCGCTGCGCCAGCTCGACGCCTTCGACGCGCGGACCGGCCCGAAGCGGCTCGCCGGCGAGGCCACCCTGCTGCGGATCGAGGCCTTGCTGCGCGCCGGCCAGCGCGGAAGAGCCGCCGATCTCGCCCGACGTTTCGTGGAGCAGAACCCCGATAGCCCACTCGCCGACCGCGCGCGCGCGCTCACGGCTGGGCCCACCGACTCACCCGCCGACCGCGGAGGATCCCCATGAACCATTCGATTTCCTGCATCGCCTGCGCCACCTTCATGACCACCCTGGCCCTCGGCTGCGACGAGAGCCTCGTCGTGGACGGCGGCGGCGCCGAGAGCACGTGGACGGGCAACTCCGCCAGCTGTCCGACCGCCGCGCCGGACACGCTGGATGCCTGCGGCGTGGAGGGCGACATCTGCGCCTACTGGGACGAGGGCGAGACCTCGCAGCACTATCGCGAATGTGCCTGTCGCGAGTCGAGCAGCGCCACGCTCGCCTTCGACTGCTACATCGCGACCACCCTGTATTCGTGCCCCGCCACGCCGCCGGTGTCGGGCGAGTCGTGCTGGGGGCACGTGGGGACGACCTGCCAGTCGCCAGTGCTCTCGACCTGCACCTGCGACGCCGGCGATGACCCGAAGTGGTCGTGTGTGGCGGAGCACCCCGGCGCCGACTTGCCGGCACCGCCGGCGACGGTCGACCCGGGCAATTCCATCGACGCCCTCTCCGCGGCGGAGCGATCTGCGTGGTGCGCTTGGTACGACACCGCGCACATGCCTCCGGGTCATCCCCCGCTGCCCGAGACGCCGCTCACCACGGACGGCTGGACCGGGACCGACGGCTCCTGCTTGAACGGCGGCGGCGACTTCTTCTCTGCCGGCTCCCTGGTCCACATCCCGCCCTCGTACTGCGAGAGCAATCTCGGCATCTCGACGTGCGAGGCGCCGGTCTCCGAGCTGACCGACTGCGTGCTCACCATCCTGTCCTCGGCGTCCGGCGGCCACTGGCCGTACCACCACGGCTGCGCCCGATACCTCGACAAGCCCGGGTGCCTCGGCACCATCGTCTCGCCCCCGATCGAGGAGGGCGCCTCCGATGGCTTTGGCGCGGGCTGCGACCTGAAGATCGAGTGAACCACGCTGCGGGCGGTCTCTGGCGCAGCGGACCGCCGTCGCTCAGGGCTCGGCGGCGCACTCCCCGCTGACCGGGTCGTCCGGGTCGGTCGCGCAACCCACCTCGTAGTCGCACGCCCCGTCGTGCACCGCGCAGCCTCCGTACTGCCCGACGTCCCCACAATAGGCGGCGTTGCAGACGTAGCCGACGTCGCCCACGCGGGGCCGCTCCCGTCGCACTCGACCGCGCAGCCGCCGTCGCAGGTGCACCAGCCCCGGCGACCACCGCCGGAACCCCCTGGACCGGCACGCACCGGGGCACGGACAGGACAGCAGTGCCGACCTCGCCGGCGGCGACCGGATCGCCACCGCGGCACAGCTGTGGCACCCTCGCCGTCGTGATCGCGTCCAAACCGCCGACCGCGGCCGAGGTCGAGCTCAGCGTCATCGCCCCGTGCCTGAACGAGGAGCTCAACGTCGGCGAGCTCACCCGTCGGGTGCTGACCACCTTCGACCACGGCGAGATCGCCGGCGAGCTGGTGCTCGTCGACGACGGCTCGACCGACGGCACCGCGGCCGCCATCCGCCGCCTCGAGGTCGAGCACCCCGGCCGCGTCCGCGGTGCCTTCAGCCATCACAACCGCGGCATCGCCGCCGCCTGGCGACTCGGGCTCGGCGCCTCGCGCGGCAAGCTGGTCAGCGTCATCGACGCCGACCTTCAGTACCAGCCCGAGGATCTCCTGCGCCTGCGCCGCGAGCTCTACGACCACTCCGTCGACGTGGTGCAGGGCTGGCGCAGCCCGGTGGGGCGCGCCCGCGGGCAGCGCTACACCCTGAGCCGCGGCCTCAACGTGCTCCTGAACCGCATCTTCGACATGGACATGCGGGACAACAAGAGCGGCTTCATCATGTGCGCCCGCGAGGTGATGGCCGACCTGCTCTCCTACAAGGGCAGCTACTTCTACTGGCAGTCGTTCATCATGGTCGCTGCCGACGCCAAGGGGTACTCGTACAAGGAGATCGAGACCCTCTTCGACGAGCGCCGCGCCGGGCAGAGCTTCCTCGAGAAGCAGGCCATCACCGCCAGCGCCAAGAGCGTCTTCGACCTCGGCAAGGCGGCCTGGGAGTACCGGGTGCGGCGGCCGCCGCCCGACGTCGGCAACCAGTTCCTGCGCCGCTACCCGATCGTCGACCGCTCGCCGGAGCGCAACCCGCTCGAGTCGTTGCGCTGGCGCGCGTACTTCGCGACGTACAACCAGACCCATTTCATGGTCACGCGCGACGTCGAGCACTACTACGAGACGCTGCGCAAGACGCAATGGCTGACCCTGGCGCAGATGCGCGAGCTGCAGGACGAGAAGCTGCGCCGCATGGTGCGCCACGCCTACCGCAACGTCTCGTACTACCGGGCGCTGATGCAGGCGCACCACCTGCGGCCCGACGACATCCGCGGCCAGGCCGACCTCCATCGCCTGCCCATGCTCACCAAGAGCGACCTGCGCCGGCACCTGTGCTTCGACCTGCTCAGCGACAACCACGACAAGGCCGACGTCATCCGCATCACCACCAGCGGGCGGGATGGCGAGCCGCTGGTTTGCTACGCCGACCGCCAGGCGCTGGAGCTGCGCGCCGCCATCGCCCTGCGCGGCAGCGAGTGGACGGGCTGCAAGTTCGGCGAGCCATCGCTGCGATTCTGGGACGAAGGGCTGGGCGCCCAGCCGGCGCAGCGGGCGCGCGAGCAGGCCGACGCCGCCATCGCCAACCGCAAGCTGCTCTCCGGCTTCGCGCTCGACGACGCCGCCGTCGAGCAGGCACTGGCGACCCTCGCCAGCGCACGCCCGGCGCTCGTCGAAGGCAGCACCGAGGTGCTCGGCTACCTGGCCGAGCGCCAGCTGGCCGCCGGAGGCGCCGCCGTCCAGCAACACCCGCGGGCAGTGGCCACCAGCGGCCAGGACCTGGACCCCGCCACGCGGGCGCGCATCGCCGAGGCCTTCGGCACGCATGTCTTCGACGCCTACGGCTGCCGCGAGATGGGCGGCATCGGCTTCGAGTGCGAGGCGCACACCGGCTACCACGTGGCCGCCGAGGGCTTCATCGTCGAGATCCTGCGCGACGGTCGCCGCGCCGCCCCGGGCGAGTCCGGCGAGGTGGTGGTCACCGACCTGGCCAACAGCTGCATGCCCTGGATCCGATACCGGACCGGGGACACGGCGACCTTCATCGGCGACGAGCCCTGCCCCTGTGGCCGCCACACGCCGCGCTTCGGCGACCTGCGCGGCCGTGCCCCGTCGATCCTCGAGGGCGCCGGGGGGCGGCGCGTGCCGTCCGGCTTCTTCGCGCACTACCTCAAGGACTTCGACTACGCCATCGCCCGCTTCCGCGTGGAGCAAGCGGGGCCAGGCGCGGTGCGCTTCCGCTTCGCGCGGGCCGGGCGCTTCTCGCAGGAGGTGCTGGACGAGATCCTGGCCACCTTCCGCGCGCGCCTCGGCGAGGAGACGCGCATCGACGTCGAGCCGCTGGAGGCGGGAGGCATCAGCGGCAGCGCCGGGCAGGACGCCCGCGGCGACAACGGGCACCCGCGCGCCTGACCGCGCAGCAGCGTTGCGCCCGCTCAGCGGCCAGCGCCAATTCCTCAGGGCGTCGGCCCGACCACGACGACGAAGCCGTGGTACTCGGCGGACGGGGAGAACCCAGGCTCGTCGAAGGCCAGCGCCCCCTGCGCGGAACCGACGATGACCACGCTCCCATCGGGTCGCTCGGCGGCTGCCGTCGCGACCTTGGGGCCCGGTCCGCCGAAGGTGGCGTACCAGGACAGGGCGCCCTGGCCATCGATGCGCACCACGAAGACGTCAGACGGAGCAGGCTGCGCGGGCTCGGGGGCAGTGCTGTGGATCAGCCCGCCACCGAAGTCCACCGCACCACGGAACGTACCGGTGACGATGGCCCCGCCATCGCTGGTGGCCGCCAGCGCGCCGACCTCGAGCGTGTCGTGCTCCCAGGGGCTGGCGCGCAGGCTCTTGATCCACACCGGCTGCGTGCCGTCGAAGCCAACCACGAACTCGCCCGTGCTCTGGGCCACCAGACCACCGCCGATGCCCATCGGGGCGCCGTAGTCCTTGAGGCCCAGACACAGCAGGCGCGCGCCGGGACCGAAGGCTGCCTGTGCGTATTCGACGTGGATGACCGCCGGAAGCAGGGGCTGCTCGGATGTCAGTGCGCCGGCGGCATCGAAGTGAGCCAGGCGCGGAACGTGGAACTCGCCGAATTCGTCCTCGCGACTCTCCGACAGCGCGCGCCTTCCTCCGCCCCGTGCATCCGCGGCCACCGCCAGGTAGCTCTCTTCCACGGATCCAAGGAACATCCGGTTGATCTCCGCCAGCTCGACCACGTCGCCACTGACCGCCAGCGAGGCCAGATAGCTCCAGGTCAGCGGCACCGGCCCGTTGCCCACGTCGACGTCACCGGCGGCGTGGCCGATCAACGCCACGTTGCCGTCGGACGAGACGCTCAACCCGGCCTTCGACACCGCGTCGCTGTCGCTGTCGTTGCCGATGGCCGTTGCCCAGACGGGCGCGCCAGTCGAGGAGACCTTGGCGACGAAGACGTCGATGGATTGGTCGACGCTCTCCAGCGTGGTCGATCCGAGCTGGACGGCTCCACGGAGCTCTCCAGCCGCGTACACATCGCCGTCCGCGTCGACGACCACATCGCGCACGAAGGCGTCGTCTTCCAAACTGCCATCCGGCGCCGGCCGGTCGATGTCCAGGTCCCAGGCCAGCGCGCCGGCGGCCGATAGCTTGGTCACGAAGGCCGACCAGTCCGGCTCCGCCCCGGCACTGCGCCTGCGCCCGCCGAGGAGGACCGCGCCGGTGGCGTCGGCGGCCACTGCCAGCGCGTCCGGCGTCGGATACGCCTCGAGTCGCCTGGCCCACAGCACCGAGAGGCCATCGCTCAGCGGTTGCGTCACCGTCGAGCCGCCGGCACCGCCGACCGCCCCGCCGCCACCTTCTCCCATCGAGCTGCTCGAGCTCGGTCCAGCGGAGCTGCTCGAGCTCGCCCCACCCGTGCCGCTCGGCCCCTCCGAGGAACAGCCAACCACCGCCAGCAGCGTCCCCAGGCACACGACTCGCATCGTGTGCTGAGCTGCAAGATCGGTGCCAATCGATCTCTGCGAAGAATCGGTCTTCCGGGTGGGCGACGAGGCCACATTGCGCCACGGAAGCGACGCCGACACCGACGGGGCGGTCACACTGCTTCGATCGCCTCGCTGATCGCGGCGCCCGACTACTTGCGCTTGAACAGCACGAGCTTTCCGCGCCGCGCGACCTCGTCGAAGCCCTTCTCCACGTTCTTCTGGTGGCGCTCGAGGTCGGCCGCCTTCAGCTCGGCCTCGTCGACGAAGAGGTAGTCGAGGCGCCGTTTGTCGGTGTGGTAGTAGGCGTCCTTGCGATTGGAGATGTGGGGGCCGAGCTTGGGGCTGGCGCCCACGCTGGCGCGGCGGGGGATGGTGCGCAGCTGCTCCTTCACCCAGGCATAGGTCTCGCGCTGCTCGTCGGTGAGCGTGCGCGTCACGCGCACGTAGCCGCCCTTGAAGCTGGCGTTCTCCACCAGCCCGCCGAACTTGCAGGACAGCGCGGTGGTGGCCAGGACCATGGCCCCGGCCACGGTCAGCACCACGCGCCGCCCACCGACGCCGGTCAGGTCGCGGACGAAGGTGCTCTCCGAGAGGCGCGCCAGCCCGGCAGGCACCAGCGCGAAGGCCACCGCGAAGAGCAGCGACGAGTACTGGAAGTGGATGGTGAACACCGCCCCGCGTGACGCGAGCAGGCAGAACACCAGCCCGTACACCAGCATCACCCGCCCGCGCCGCGCCAGGAAGGGCACGAATGCCAGCGGCACGAAGAGCAGGAGCAGGAACTGGATCTTGGTCTCGTCGACGATGTGCTTGAGCACGAACGCCGGGTTGGTGAGGAGCGAGGTGACCAGCCCGGTGGCCCCGTTCTTCGCGGGGATCATGGCGTCGTAGTAGTAACCGAACCCGTAGCTCTCCGAGGTGCCGGTGTTGAGCAGCTCCTCGGAGGCCATGAAATGCTTCTTCACCACCAGGAAGTAGGCGAGGGACAGGACGATGGTCACCATTCCCTGCCGCACGCTCCCCGGCCGCCGCATCAGGATGGCGTAGAGCCCGACGAAGCAGAGCAGGAGCGGAATGTCCTCGCGCAGTAGAATGGCGAGGACGAAGAAGAGCCAGTAGCCGACGGCCTTGCGCGCCTCGAGGAAGTAGACCAGCCAGAGCACCAGCGGCGTGACCAGGCTCAGCGAGTGGAACTCGTACATGGTGGCGCCGTGCAGCGCGGGATAGAGCGCGTAGCAAAGCGCGATGGCCACCCCCGCCAGGCGCGAGCGCAGCTTGTCCATGGCCAGCAGGTAGATGGGCACCACCCCCGCGCCGAGCCACACCGCCTGCAGGACGAGGATGGTCTCCGCGCGCTGCGAGAGCAGATAGATCGGCGAGAGCAGCACCAGCAGCGGGTCGAAATGCGCCGAGGTGTGCGTGCCGCCCTTGAGGAACGAGCAACCGAGGAAGTTGCCGTGGGCCGACTGCCAGAAGATGTTGTCGTAGTAGCCGAGGTCGGTGGTCCGCGTGTTCATGGCGTGGTGATTGGTGATCGCGAACCGCGAGAAGAACCAGCCGTACCAGGCCCAGAGGATGGCGATGGCCGTCGGCCCCGCCCAGCGCCCCACCGTCTCGACGATCGACGGCCGCGCCTCCTCGGTCTCGTCGGCCACGTCGGGGTCGCTCACGTCGTCGCGGCGCCGGCGCACCAGCAGCCCGGCGATGGACGACAGCGTGGGGAGGCAGGCGACGACCCCGCAGACGACCAGGAAGATGGTCAGCTTCGGGCTCTCGCGCTCGATGCTCGGCAAGCGCAAGAGGCCGATGAGCGGCAGCGCCACCAGGAACGACAGCCAGCGCGGCAGCGCGCCGGCCACGCGCATCGGCCGCCAGGCGCCGGTGCGCAGGCGCACCGCCACCGTGGACAGCAGGAACACCGCCGCGTACCCGGCCAGCGCCACCCAGAACCAGCGCTGCGCGCCGGCCCGCTCGGGCTCGCCGAGCTTGTTGGTGTTCAGGTCCGCGAAAAGGCTGGCGTGGGTGAGCATCCACATGCCGGCCGCTGCGCAGACGGCGATGAGCCCGGGCCACACGAACAGCCAGGGCGAGGCCACCGCCAGCCGCGCCACCAGCTCCTCCACTTCGCCCGCGGCGCGGCGCGAGCCCGCGGGCCCTGTGGACCAGGCTCGGCCCGGGGGCGGGCGCGGGCGTCACCGCTGCCACCTCGGCGGCGGGTCCTCGGCGCCCGGCACCGCCGCGTCGTGCGGCTCGGCGACGGGACCGTCCATCGGGCTCCCAGTATCAGCCGCCGCCGGGAGCCCCGCCGGCTCGGTCCCCGCCGGGAGCGGCGCAGGCTCCGTGGCCGCCGCCGAGAGCCCCGCCGGCTCGGCCGCGGCCGCCGCGAGCGGCGCAGGCTCGGTGGCCGCGTGCGCCATCGGGCCACCGGCCGTGTCCTCCGCCGGCGGTTGGCCGTCGGGCCCGGGCGCGCCCGGGGTCTCTGTTTCGGCGCGGCCACCCGTCGGCGTGGGGCCCCCACCCTATTCCCACCTCCTGGCCCGGGGGAAACCACCTGCGCGCAAACCTCGGCGCCGGCCTCCCGGCGCCCCCCGGGGCCCGGGCACGGGGGCAGGCTGCCAGCAGAGGTCGTGGTACAAGCAGCTCGATGTGCGGCATCTTCGGGGGGACGCCCGACCTTCTGAACGGCTCGCCGGAGGCCTTGCTCCGCCATCGTGGCCCGGACCAGCAGGGGCGCCTGCCGGCGACCAGCAGGGGCGGCAAGCAGCTGATCATCGGCGGCACGCGTCTGTCCGTCGTCTACAAGAAGGACGTCCCCACCCCCATGCCGCGGGGCGAGGCGATCATCTCGTTCAACGGCGAGATCTACAACTGGCGCGAGCTGCGACAGGCCCTGGAGCAGGAGGGCCACCGCTTCGAGACGCCCACCGACACCGAGGTGGTCCTGGCCGCCTTCGAGCAGTGGGGGCCGGCCTGCCTCGACCGCCTCAATGGCATGTTCGCGCTGGCCATCTGGGACGGGCAGCGCCTCTTCCTGGCGCGTGACCGCCTCGGCAAGAAGCCGCTCTTCTACGCGCACACCGGCGGCGGGCTGGCCTTCGCCTCGGAGCTCAAGTGCTTCCGGCACCTGGACTTTGCCGAGGTGCCCATCTGCGAGGCGCTGGAGTTCTACTTCGACGAGCACACCCCGTTCCGCAACGTGAAGAGCGTGCGCCCCGGCGAGCACCTGGTCTGGGAGCCGGACGAGGACCGCGTGACGCTGACCCGCTGGTGGAGCTTCCCCGAGCACACCGCGGAGATCGTCGACGAGAAGCAGGCCGTCGACGGCTTCCTCGATGTCTTCCAGAGTGCCTGCCAGCTCCGGCAGCTGGCCGACGTCCCGGTGACCGTCTTCCTCTCCGGCGGCGTCGACTCCTCCTTGATCCAGGCCGTGCTCGGCCTGCCAGTGACCTACACCGTCCAGTTCGCCGAGTTCCAGGCGACCATCGACGAGGAGGCGTACGTCACCGAGTTCGCCCGGGCGCGCAAGTTCGAGCCCCGCATCGTGCGGCCGACCAAGGACGACTTCCTGGAGACGTTCTCCGACCTGGCCCGCCACATCGAGTTCCCGGTCGGCAGCTTCAGCGTCTTTCCGCTCTTCTGCGTGTCGCGGCAAGCGCGGCGCGACGGCTTCGTGGTGGCCATCTCCGGCGAGGGCTCCGACGAGCTCTTCAACGGCTACTACCGCAACGAGCTGCTGCTCCGCGAGGACGCCGACCTGGCCGCGGACTTCGCCGGGCCTTACGGCACCCTCTGCCGCCGATACTTCGGCTCACCGCTGGAGCGCTTCTGCAGGATGGCCAGCCGGCAGGGCATGCCGGGCGTGCCCGCGCTCATCGAGTATTTCGCGCCACGCTGGGACGACCGGCGCACCATGGGACAGAACCTGTCGCGCATCGAGAGCACCGTCTTCCTGCAGCCGCTGCTGGTCATGGCCGACCGCCTGAGCATGGGCAACAGCCTCGAGGTCCGGAACCCGTTCCTCGATCACCGCGTCGTCTCCTTCTCGTGCCAGGTCGCCGACTCCCTCAAGTACAAGGACGGTCAGGGCAAGTACGTGCTGCGCCGCGCCCTGGAGCAGCTGGTGGGCACCGAGCTCGGCATCACCAAGCGCCGCATCAAGCACGGCCTGCCGGCGCCGGTGAACCAGTGGCTGTTCAACCGCAACGCCTTCGACCGCAAGGACTACAACCACGTCCTCCTCGGCGAGTGCCTGCGCCAGCTGGCGCGCGCCCAGGACGGCTACCGGAGCATCCAGCCTCCACCCCCGGAGCCCGAGCCCTCATGAAGCGAAGCCTGGTCGAGCACCTGCGCGATCCCGCCGCCGGCACGCGGCTCACGCTCTCCGACAGCGAGCCGCCCGAGGGGGAGGTCGCCGCCGGCGCCCTGCTCGCCGAGGACGGCACCCGCTACCCGATCGTCGACGGCGTCCCCGACATGGTGCGGCGCGACAAGTTCGCCGAGGGCCAGGCGGAGACTGTGGAGAGCTTCTCCTGGAAGTGGAAGAAGGCGCAGCACTACCGGCAGAGCACCATCGGCCACTACACGCAGTGGTACCTCGACCGCTACGGGTTCGGCAGCGAGGAGAAGCTGGCCGCGCTGCTCAGCGGCAAGAAGCGCATCCTCGACGCCGGCACCGCGCACGGCCGCGACGCCGCCATGTACGCGCGCAGCTCGTCGGCCACCGTGTTCGGCGTCGACATCTCGGCCGGCATCCGCAACGCGTACCGCGACCTCCAGGCCACCGAGAACCTGCACCTGGTGCAGGCCGATCTGACGCGGCTGCCGTTCGCCGACGGGTTCTTCGACTTCATCGGCTGCGACCAGGTCATCCACCACACCCCGAGCACGCGCGACTCGCTCGCCCACCTGGTGTCCAAGCTGGCCCCGGGCGGGCACCTGGCCTTCTACGTCTACAAGGTGAAGGGCCCCATCCGCGAGTTCTGCGACGACTACATCCGCGAGCGCACGGTGAAGATGCCGCCCGAGGAGGTGATGAAGGTCTCCGAGGCCATCACCAAGCTCGGCAAGGCGCTCACCGAGCTGCGCTGCACCGTCGACGTGCCCGAGGACATCCCCATCCTGGGCATCAAGGCGGGCAAGCAGGACATCCAGCGCTTCATCTACTGGAATGTCTTCAAGTGCTACTACAACGAGACAATGGACTGGGACAGCAACGTGATCACCAACTTCGACTGGTATCACCCGCTGCACGCCCACCGGCACACCGAGGAAGAGGTGCGCGCCTGGTGCACCGAGGAGAGGCTCTCCATCGAGCACCTCGACGTGCAGGAGTCGGGCATCAGCGTGCTCTGCAAGAAGGCGCCATGAGCACGCCTGGTGAGGGGAGCGCGCCGCGCGCCGGCGCCAGCGCCAGCGGCGAGGCGGCGACCCAGGCCGCCGACGTTGGCGAGCTCAACGACCGCCTGGCGCGCGAGCACTCCATCGACGACTACTACGCGCGCTCCCCGCTCCCGATCCGCATCATCGAGCAGCGCCGCCTGGCGATCATCCGATCCATGATCGGCGAGGCCGCCGGCCTGGAGCTGTGCGAGGTGGGCTCCGGCGGGGGCCACGTGCTGCGGATGTTCCCGCACGCCCGGCTCACCGCCATCGACGTCTCCGAGGTCTTCCTCGACACCGCCCGCAAGAACCTGCGCGGCTACGACGCGAAGTTCATCCAGGGCGAGGTCGACAAGCTGGACCTCGTGCCCGAGACCTTCGACCGCATCATCTGCACCGAGGTGCTCGAGCACACCATGGACCCCGACGCCGTCCTGGCGGCCATCGCGCGCCTGCTGAAGCGCGACGGGGTGGCGGTGATCACCGTGCCCAACGATACGCTCATCCTCCGCCTCAAGAGCCTGGTGCGGCGCACGCCGGTGGGCTGGCTGCTCGGTGGCAAGGTGAACTGGGGCGGCGACGAGTTCCACCGTCACGTCTGGACCCCCGACGAGTTCGAGCGTGTCCTCGCCCGGCATTTCCGGGTCACCGAGCGCAGTTCCGCCCCGCACGATCGCATCCCCATTCGCGCCTGCTTCCGCTGCGTGCACAAGCTGTGAGCGGTCGCGCCGCGCGCGACGACGGCGGCGACGCGCGGTATGCGCGCGCGGACCAGTTGACGATCTCGCCGCGGTTCTCCATGCGTCCGGGAGTCGTCAGCTCGACGACGCAGCGGTGGAGCGGCGCATGAAGGCGATGGTCCGTTTGTCGATGGTGGTCCTGGCGACGTCCTTGCTGGCCTGCAGCAGGCCGGCGGTGCAACCGGCCACTGCGCCGCGCCTCTCCAACAACCTGCAGACCGACGAGGTCGATAGCGGCCCCGTGGACGCAGGACGCCCGGAGGCCATCGCCGCCCCGCTGGCCGCGACCCACCCGCCCCC
>JBBJMR010000549.1:0-2558 GCA_037720395.1 Polyangiaceae bacterium | reverse complement strand
TACCATGACCTCGTCCGACACGGCTTGAACGACGCCGCCACGGCGGCGCTGGAGGCACTGATGGGTTACAAGGGCTACGAGTACCAGTCGGACTTCGCGAAGAAGTACTTCGGTGAGGGCCGCGCCGCGGGGGTCGCCGAGGGCCGGGCCGCCGGCCGCATCGACGCGCTCCTCGCGCTCCTGGCGGCGCGCGGGCTCGCGCCCGACGAGGCGCAGCTCCTGCGCATCCGCGCCTGCAACGACCTCGACATGCTCGAGACCTGGGTGACCCGCGCCGTTCGGGCAGGCACCGTTGCCGAGGTGCTGGGCTGAGACGAGCGCCCGTCGCGCAAGCTCATGGCGCTACTCGGCGGAGCCGCACGCGCCGACTCAAGGCGCGTCGGGGTGCAGGTCCGAGAACGCCACCACCGAGCTCAGGAACGTCTCGTACAGCTCCGGGGTGAGAGAGTCGTCGACGCCCAGCAGCGGCAGGAAGTAGTACCGCGCACCGATGGTTGCAGCGTCACACTCCGAGCAGGCGCCGCGCGGCGGCGAGGATCTCGTCTTCCTGCGCGAGCACCAGGTTGGCCGCGTCCGCCAGGGGGACGAACGAGTCGGCCGAGGTCACCCGCGAAGGGCACGAAGCGCGCGGCCTCGTGCTCCAGGAGACAGGCAGCGATGGCCTCGGAGACGTTGCCGGAGCGGCGGCACTCGTCGACCACCAGGGCGGCCCGCGCGTCCTCGGCGTGGGCGATGATCGCCGCCTCGGGGAGCGGGGCGATCCAGCGCAGGTCGACGACCCGCGCCGCCACGCCGAGCGCCTTCAGCTTGCGCTGCACGCGCAGGCTCATGGGCACGCCGTTGCCGTAGCTGAAGATGCACAGGTCGCGCGCCTCGCGGTCGTAGACGCCGACCTCGCCCACGTCGATGGCCTCGCCGTGCGCCGGCAGCGGGAAGCTCCAGGCGCCGTCGCCGGGCTCCAGGTCGCGCGCGTGGTAGAGCGCGATGGGCTCGACGATGACGCAGACGCGACCGTCGACGCGCGCCGCGGCCATCAGCGTGCGCAGCATGCGCACCGCGTCGTCGCCGCGCGAGGGGACGGCCACGATCACCCCCGGCAGGTCGCGGAGCACGGCCAGGCTGTCGTCGTTGTGGAAGTGGCCGCCGAAGCCCTTCTGGTAGCCGAGGCCGGCGATGCGCACCACCATCGGGTTCTTGAGCTGGCCGCGCGAGAAGAAGGAGAGCGTGGCCGCCTCGCCGCGCAGCTGGTCCTCGGCGTTGTGCAGGTAGGCCAGGAACTGGATCTCGGGGACGGGCAGCAGACCGACCTGTCCGGCGCCCAGCGCCAGCCCGAGGATGGTCTGCTCGTCGAGCAGGGTGTTGAAGACGCGGCGCGCCCCGAACGCCTTCCACAGGCCCACGGTCACGCCGTAGACGCCGCCCTTCTGCGCCACGTCCTCACCGAAGACCAGCATCTCGGGGTACTTGCGCATCAGGTCGGCGAGCCCGGCGCGCACCAGCAGGCCGAGCGGCTTCGGTTTGTCGGCATCGGCGGGCAGGTCGGCGTAGCCGGTGCGGCGCGCCTCCTCGGCCACGGCGCCCGGGGTCTCGGGGGCGATGCTCTCCATCACCGCGGCGCGGCTGACGAGCTTGGGGCGAGTCACTGCGTCGGCGGAGAGCGCACGCACGCGCGCCTCGAGGCGCTCGAGCATCGCCGCCAGCTCGCCGGGGCTGGCCGCGCCGGCGTCGAGGAGCGACTGCGCACCGATGGCGATGGGGTCGTCGTTCTCGGCGGCGGCCACCTCGTCCGCGGTCCGGTACTCGGAGTCCAGGTCGCTGCCGGCGTGGCCCCAGACCCGCGCGCAGCCGAGGTGGAGGAAGACCGGGCGGCGCTTGCTGCGGCACAGCTCCACGGCGCGCTCGGTGGCGCGGAACGCCGCCGACAGGTCGCGCCCGTCGGCCTGCACGTACTCGATGCCGGGCACGCCGCGCATGCGCGCCCCCACCCAGCCATCGGGCGTCCGCACCGAGACGCCGATGCCGTTGTCCTCGCAGACGAAGAGCACCGGCACCGGCAGGCGCTGGTACGAGGCCCAGCTGGCGGCGTTGATGGCGCCCTGCGCGGTGGAGTGATTGAGCGACGCGTCGCCGAAGGAGCAGACCACGATGGAACCCGGCGGCGGCGTCTCGGCGCGCGCCACGCCGAGGCGGTGCGCACGCTCGAGGGCCATGGCCATGCCCACCGCCTTGGGCAGGTGCGAGGCGATGGTGCTGGTCTGCGGGGGCACGCCGAGCGGCACGCTGCCGAAGACCTTGTGTCGGCCACCCGAGATGGGGTCATCGGCGGAGGCGGACAGAGAGAGCAGGAGATCGAGCAGCACGTCGACCTTCGGCTGCTGCCGCGCGCGCTCGATGAAGAACGCGCCGCTGCGGTAGTGGAGCAGGGCCGGGTCGCTCGGCGTGGTCAGGCGGCCGAGGGCCACGTTGCCCTCGTGGCCCGCGCTGCAGATGGTGTAGTAGCCCTGGCCGCGCGCGCGCAGCTCGTGCGACTCCACGTCGACGAGGCGGCAGGCGAGCTG
>JBBJMR010000548.1:0-2563 GCA_037720395.1 Polyangiaceae bacterium | reverse complement strand
CCGCCATTGACCGATCAGCATCTCCACGCTGGCCGAGACGCGCGTGCCCCGGTGCTCGAGGTGCACCTCGCCGTCGTCGACGCGGAGCTCCCCCAAGCCGCCCGCCTCGATCACCGCGTCACCGAGGGCGAGCTCTATCTCCCGCTGCACCGTGTCCGCGTCCACGCGTGGAACAGTACTGCAGGAGGTGACGGCTCGACGAGTGGGTACGCGCGGCGCCGCCCTCACCCGGCCTGGCGCGGGCACCCCCGCCCTGCCGGCGTCACGGCCCGGCGGCGTGCGATCGCGCCGCCGCGGCGGCAATGGCGGCTTCCGTTTCCGGCCGGCGCCAGGCATGGTGCCCCCGATGACCGCGCTCGCCCCGAGCCGTGTCTACCTCGCGCCCGGCATGTTCGGGTTCGCGACGGTGGCCTCCTTCGTCTACTTCGAGCATGCGCTGACCGCCCTGCGAGGTCGCTTCGAGCGCAGTGGCCGCAAGGTCGAGCTCCACGTGGTCGAGGTGCATCCAACCGCGTCCATCCGTCGCCGCGCCGCCAAGCTGGCGCAGATGATCTGCGACACCGCTGGCGACGACGGCGGTGCCATCCACCTCTTCGGTCACTCGACAGGCGGCCTCGACGCCCGGCTGGTCGCCTCGCCGACGGTGCGTCTCGATGGAACGGCACCGGCGGTGCTTCCCTGGCTCGACCGCCTGCGCTCGGTGACCACCGTCAACACGCCGCACTACGGCACCCCGCTGGCCGCCTTCTTCGCCACCGTCAGCGGGCAGCGCATGCTCTATGCCCTGAGCGCGCTCACCGTCACCGCGCTCAAGGTCGGATCGCCGCCGCTGGCGGCGGCCTCCACCCTGCTGGCGGTCTTCGGGCGCACGCAGGGCGGCATGTTCGAGGTCGAGCTGCTCGACCGCGCCGTCGACGGGGTGGTGCGCGTGCTGGACGAGGCGTCGAGCCGGGAGCTGCGCGCGTGGCTACAGCTGCTGCGCGACGATCAAGGATCCATCATCCAGCTCACGCCCGAGGCCATGGACCTCTTCCAGGCGGGGATCGAGGACCGGCCCGGGGTGCGCTACCAGAGCGTGGCCACCTATGCGCCGCGCAACGAGGTCCGCGACTGGCTCGGCGTGATGCGCTCGCCGTGGAGCGCGGTGTCGGCGACGATCTTCACCGCGCTCTACAACTTCACCGCGCGGCACGACGCCCGCTACCCGTGCGCGCCCAGCGACGGGTCCGCCCAGCGCGCGGTGCGCGCCATGCTCGGTGAGCAGCCCCCGGTCACCGCCAGCGACGGGGTAGTGCCGCTCTACTCCCAAATCTGGGGGGAGCTGCTCTGGGTGGGCAAGGCCGACCACCTCGACGTGGTCGGGCACTTCCCCGGGCCGGGCGGGCACAACGACTGGCTGGCCAGCGGCGCGCGCTTCGACAAGGTGCGCTTCGAGACGGTCATGGACCGTGTGGCCGGCGGCATGTTCGCGGCAGAGGACGCGGCCACCTTCGCTTCGCCCGCCTCCGCGCGCGCCGTCGCCGAGCCGGGGGCGGCCGGCAGCAGCGACGCGCCCGGCGGCCAGTGAAGCTGCCGGCCACCGAGCGGCGGCTGCTGGCGCTCGCCGAGGAGATCAGCGCCTGCTGTGCGTGCCCCCGCCTCGTCGCCTGGCGACAGCAGGTGGCCCGCGACAAGCGCCGCGCCTACCGCGACGAGACCTACTGGGGCCGGCCCGTCCCCGGCTTCGGCGACGGCAGCGCACGCATCGTCATCGTCGGCCTGGCCCCGGCCGCGCACGGCGCCAACCGCACCGGGCGAATGTTCACCGGCGATCGCTCGGGCGACTTCCTCTATGCGGCGCTGCACCGCGCCGGGCTCGCCTCGCAGCCGGTGAGCACGGCGAAGAACGACGGCCTGGCGCTGCGCGACGTGTTCATCACCGCCCCCTGCCGGTGTGCCCCGCCGGACAACGCACCCACGCCGGCCGAGCTGCGCACGTGCCGCCCCTGGTTCAGGCGCGAGCTGGGGATGCTCCCGCGCGCGCGCGTCTTCCTGGCGCTCGGCAAGATCGGCTACGACGCGCTCACCGCGGCCGCGCGCGAGACGCATCCGCGCGCCGAGCGCTCGCCGCCGTTCGCGCACGGGGTGGCGACGCGCATCGGCCACCCCACCGGTCGCGGCGAGATCTGGCTGCTGGCGAGCTACCACGTCAGCCAGCAGAACACCCAGACCGGGCGGCTGACGCCGGCGATGTTCGATGCCGTCGTGCGACGCGCCGTGGAGCTGGCCGCGGTCGGATGATGCGGACGAGACGGATTCATCACGGATCTATGCTCCGTGGCTCCGTGTCTCCGTGGCGGACACTTCTCTAGGCCTTGTCGACGAGCTTCTTCAGCTCCCCGGACTCGTAGAGCTCCGTGAGGATGTCGCTGCCGCCCACGAACTGACCGTCGATGTAGACCTGCGGGATCGTCGGCCAGTTGGAGAACTCCTTGACCCCCTGACGGATGGCCGGGTCGGCGAGGACGTTGACGTCCTTGAACTCGGCGCCGACCGTCTTCAGCAGGTGCACCGCGCGCTGCGA
>JBBJMR010000063.1:0-33132 GCA_037720395.1 Polyangiaceae bacterium | reverse complement strand
ACGGCTCCGGGCAGCGCCACGGCGCCTCCCCCGACGGCCACCGCGTCCACGAAGAAGCCCCCTGCGCCCCTGAAGAAGCCAGCAGTGCCGGCCACCCCCGGGACGGCCACCCCCCGCCGCCCGGCCGGCGACGTCGTCGATCCGTGGTGACCGGCGCCCTTGCTGGCCGCGTCGGCGGCTTGCTCCCCAGAGCGGGCGCGGGGGCCAAACCTGCGGCATCCTTGACACTCCGTTGTCGGGGTCGCCATCCTTCGCCAGCGGATCGGTCCGCGAACCCGACGCGGCTCCATTCACGACCGCCCGCTAGCAGCGCGGTGACCCACCCGTGGCGAAGCAACAGCTACTCCTCGTAGACGCCGACCCGCGCAGCGTGCGCGTGCTCGAGGTCAGCCTGAAGAAGGCCGGCTACATGGTGACGACCGCCAAGGATGGCGCCGACGCTCTGGCCAAGATCGAGGTCTCCACGCCCGACCTGGTGCTCAGCGACACCCGCCTGCCGAACCTCGACGGCTACGCGCTGGTGCGCAAGCTCAAGGAGCGGGCCGAGTGGTCGAGCATCCCCGTCGTCTTCCTCACCAGCCAGAAGTCGATCGAGGACAAGATCCGGGGCCTGGAGCTGGGCGTCGAGGACTACCTCACCAAGCCGATCTTCGTGCGCGAGCTCATCGCCCGGGTGACCTTGCTCCTGGCGCGCCGCACCCGCGAGGGCATCGCCACGCGGCAGCCGGTGAGCGGCGTGGGCGTGGGGCGCACTCGCTTCAGCGGCTCGGTGATCGACATGGGCGTCGTCGATCTCCTGCAGACCTTCGAGGTCAGTCGCAAGAGCGGCATCGTGCACCTCATGAGCGGGGACGCCGAGGCCAGGATCTTCTTCCGTGACGGCAAGGTGGTCGACGCCGGTCTCGGGCGCCTGGCAGGCGAGGAGGCCGTCTACCGGGCGCTCATCTGGAGCGAGGGCACCTTCGAGGTCGAGTTCTGCAAGGTCGACAACTCGGACGTCATCGAGGCCTCCACGCAGGGGCTGCTCATGGAAGGCATGCGCCGCGTGGACGAGTGGGGGCGCCTGCTCGAGGCGCTGCCGCCGCTCTCCACCATCTTCGAGGTCGACAGCGAGGAGCTGCTCGAGCGCCTCAACGAGATCCCCGACGAGCTGAACGGCATCTTGCGCCTCTTCGACGGGCGACGGAACCTCATGCAGGTCGTCGACGCCTCGCCGTTCGAGGACCTTTCGACGCTGTCCACCATCTCCAAGCTCTACTTCGAGGGCCTGCTCGTGCCGGTCACCGCCGCCGGCGACCCGGTTCCCGAGGAGCTCGTCCCCAGCGAGCCGGGAGCCGCCGACGCCGAGGCCAGCCCCGAGCACCGCCACCCGAGCGTGGTGCCGGCCTCGGGTCAATCGCGGCCTCCCAGCGCCCCGGGCGCCGCGGGTGAGTCGGATCTGCCATCGCTCCCGCCTGCGCCCGCGGTGCCGGCCGACGTATCGAATCCGTCGCCGAGCGGCCCGTGCGCACCAACGGCGCCGGCAAGCCGAATGCGGGGCACGCCCCGGAGTCGGAACAGCCGCGCACGGTGCTGGACACACCGGAGGCCAAGGCTGCGGCGGCGGTAGGTCCGCGTCCCCGCGATCGCACGCCCATCGGTCTGGGGCCGCCCGACGAGGTCGACGCTCCGCCGCGCGCGGCCGAGCCCCCCGCGACGTCGCGCGCCGCCGAACCCGAGGCCGGCGAGACCGGCCGGCGTCGCGACCGCGAGCGCACCCTGGCGAGCGAGGTCGACCGCCTCGCCGCCGAGGGTCGGGCGCTGGCCGCTGGCGGCGCGGCTTCGTCCCAAGCGCTGGGCGACACGGGGCGCGCGAAGGCGCCACCGGCGCCGCTGCACACCGAGGGCGCGCTGGAGGCGCTCGGGCGCGACCCGCTCGCGCCGGTGGGCGCCGACAGCGCCGGCGCGGCCGCGGCGACGCGCGAGGCGGCCGCCCCCGCGCCGAGCGATGATCGCACCGCAACGCCGACGGCGCGTGATCGATCGCGCCCACACGGCGCCGCACCTGAGGGCGATGCTCGTGAGGACAGCGGCGAGCACCTCGGCATCTCGGGCAGCTTCTTCGAGGACGCGCCCGCCGAGGGGGGCGTGCACCCGCACGAGCACGGCTTCGACGACGAGGACGAGATCGACCACCCCCGGCACTCGCGCACCGCCGAGCAGGACGAGCGGCGGGCGCGCGCCATGCGCGTGGTCGGCATGGTCATCGGCGCGCTGGCGCTGGTCGGTGTCGTCGTGGCGGTGATCGGTGGCCGCGACAGGCCGACTCCGCCCTCGCCACTGCCGGTGGCCACCGACACCGAGCCGACCTCCGTCGAGCCGCCACCGCCGGCGCCGCCTCCTCCGGAGACCGCGGCGTCCCTCGCCAGCGCGGCTCCGGTCGCCACGGCACCACCGACGGCCTCGGGCAGCGCTGCGCCCACCGCCGCGCCGGTGGAGACCGCCAGGCCGATGGAGACCGCCAAACCGAGCGGGACCCCGCCCTCGACAGCCCCCACGCCGCCGGCGGTGGCCAGCAAGCCGCCCGTCACCCCGGCCGACACGCCGCCGCCCGCGGTGCCCTCCGGACCGGAGGACGACTCGGCGCCGTTGCCGACGCGCGTCACGCGCGCGCTGGAGCAGGGCCAGAATGCCAAGGCCATGAACCTCGCCGCGCAGCTCACCGCGCAGCAGCCGGGTAGCGCCGCAGCGTGGCATCTCCGCGGCGCGGCCGAGTCGGCCGGCGGTCGTGGCGGCAAGGGATCCTTCCGCAAGTGCGCCGAGCTGGCGGCGCCCGACTCGCCCCTCGGCCAGGAGTGCCGCGCCCTCGCCGGAATGTGAGCCGGGGCCCGGCTACCGGCGCAGGCGCGGCTCGAGCAGCACGTAGACCAGGTCGAGCAGGAGCGTGGCCATGACCACCGTCACCGAGGCGAAGAGCACGGTCCCCAGGATCACCGGCCCGTCGCGGTTGAGCAGGGCGTCGACGGCGAGCATGCCCACGCCGGGCCAGCGGAAGAGCTTCTCGGTGACGATGGCGCCGCCGACCATGGTGCCCAGGTCGAGCACCACCAGGGTGGCGATGGGGACCATGGCGTTGCGCAGGCCATGCACGGTGAGCACGCGCAGCGTCGAGGCGCCCTTGGCGCGCGCGGTGCGCACGTGGTCGGCGAGCAGCACTTGCAACATCTCGTCGCGCGTCAGGCGGGCGTAGATGGCGGTTCCGTAGATGCCCAGCGTCAGCGCCGGGAGCACCAGCGAGGCCAGCTGCTCGGCGGCGGTCTTGCCGTAGCCGTCGAGCGGCAGCACGCCGAGCCGGTACGCCAGCAGCCACTGCAGCACCACGCCGAGCAGGAACGTGGGCGCGCTCACGCCGACCAGGGTGGCGCCCATGGTCATCTCGTCCCAGCGCGACCCGCGCCGCGCGGCAGCCAGCGTGCCGAGCCCGATGCCCACCGAGGCCTGGAAGGCGAGCGCAGCCAGGGCCAGCTCGACGGACCGGGGGATCTTCTCGGCGAGCAAGGTGATCACCGGCTTGCGCCAGTGGAAGCTGTGCCCGCGGTCGACGGGACCCTGCGGCAGCGGCGAGGCGCAGCGCCGGTGCTCGCCGCTGCCCGCCGGTGCGGCGTCGATGTGCACCAGCCGCTTCCAGTAGCGGTAGAAACGGACGCTCGCCGGCTGGTCGAGCCCGTAGATCTCGCGCACGTGCTCCACGTCCTTGGCCGCCGCTTGCGGTCCGACGAGCATGCGTGCCGGGTCGCCCGGCAGCAGATGAGCGATGACGAAGGCGATGCTGGCCACGCCGACCACCACCACCAGCGCCCACAGCAGGCGCCGAAGGCCGTAGCGCAGCGCGCGCTTCACCGCGCGCCTTCGCCCGCGGCGGGCGCAGCGGCGACGCGCCGCGCGCCGCCGGGCTGCGCCGGCTCGGCGCGCCCCGGTGCACGGCGCGGCTCCGTGGCGGCCAGCGCGGCGCCGGGAGCCAGCGGCCCCGCGCGGCGGAGCCGGCGGGGTCACGGCCGCCTGCGTCGATCCAGACGCCGACCAGCGACAGCGGGAGCACCGGGTGCGGCGCGTAGCCGCGCACGTACGGGTGCCATAGCTGCAGCGTGCGCGCCACGTGCGTGGGCACCCAGGGCGCCTCGTCGCGGACGATCTCCTCGGCGCGCTGGTAGGCCGCGTTGCGGCGCGCCGGGTCGCGCTCCCCGTGCGCGGTCTCCAGGACGCTGTCGAGCTCGGCGTTGGCGAAGAAGGCGCGGTTGCTGGAGCTGTCCCCCTCGATGGCCCTGCTGGAGAGGGTGGGTTCGAAGAAGTTCGAGGCGTCGGGGAAGTCCGCGCCCCACGCGGCCCAGCCCATGGGGCTCTGCCCGCGCCGCGTCGACTCGGCCAGGTAGGTGGCGTAGGTGACCAGGCGCAGGCGGATGCGAATGCCGACGCGCGCCAGCTGCTGCTGGTAGACCTCCGCCGCCGCCTGTTCGAAGGTGTCCGGCACCGTCAGGTAGTCGATCTCCTGTGGGTAGCCGCCGCGGCCGGTGGCCGGATCGAACGGGTAGCCGGCGCGTTCCATCTCGGCCAGCGCCCGCGCTGGGTCGTATCGCCGCATGGGCGTGCTGCGATCCGGGCCGGGGATGCCGGCCGGCACCATGCGATCGATGGCGGTGAGGTCGGCGCGCACCTTCTCCAGCGCCGTCGGGTCGACGGCGAAGGCCACCGCGCGGCGCAGCGCCCGGTTTTCGAACGGTGCCATCTGGGTGTTGAGATAGATGGCGTTGAGCGCCAGCTTGGGCACCCAGCGCGCCCGGGGCGCCCAGCGGGGATCGGCGGCGAAGATGCCCGAGTCGGTGGAGCTCAGCTCGGTGACCAGATCGAGCTCACCGCGCTCGAACTTGTAGCGCTGGGTGATCGATCGCACCCCGGTCACCCACTCCACTCCGTCGAGGTACGGCAGGCCGGGGCGGAAGTAGCCTTCGAAGCGGCGCACGCGCACCTCGCCCTCGGGGTCGAAGCGCTCCAGGCGATAGGGGCCGGTGCCGCAGGGAAGCGTCGCCGAGCGCGCGTCGACCGTGCGCCCGCTGGAGGGGCAGACCGGCGCGGCGAAGTGCAGGGTGAGCAGTGACGGGAAGGTGGCGTGGGGCGCGGGGCGCTCGCACTCCAGCGGGTGCCGCCCGGTGACGCGCACCCCGGTGAGCTCCGGGGCCGTGCCGCCGTGCCAGGCGGCGAAGCCGACGATGCGCTCGTAGAGGCTGGCCGCCGGACACGGCGTCTTGGCGTGGAAGGTGCGCTCGAGCGAGCGCTTCACGTCGGCGGCGGTGAGCTCGGCGCCGTCGTGGAAGCGTACGCCCTCGTGGAGGTCGAAGCGCAGCGTCTTGCCGTCGGCAGAGACCGACCAGTCGCGCGCCAGGTCGGTCACCAGCTGGCCGCGGTCGTCCCAGGTGAGCAGGCGCCCGAACACCAGCTCGTTGATGACCCGCGCCCCATCGTCGTACGACACCGCCGGCTCGAGCGAGCGCAGGTTGGCGAACGTCGCCAGGCGCAGCCATCCGCCGCGCACCGGCTCGGCCGCGGCGCGCTCGCTGCCGATGGGCCCGCCGATACGTTGCGGTCGCGCCACCGCCACCGCCAGCAGCGCCGCGGAGGCGATGAGCAGGTCCGCTGGCAGGCGCCGCGGGGTCGGCAGCTGTGCCGAGCGCGGGTCGAGCGCGTCGCGCAGCCCGTCGCCGACGCGGTTCCAGCCCAGCACCGCGAGCAGGATGGCGAAGCCGGGTGCGGCCACCAGCCCCGGCCGCACCGCCAGGTAGGTCTCGGCCTCGTGGAGCATGCGGCCCCAGCTCGGCTGCGGGGGCGACACGCCGACGGTCAGGTAGCCGAGCACGCCCTCGGCCAGGATCATGTGGGCCACGGAGCTGGTGGCGACCACGATCAGGGTGGTGGCCACGTTGGGCAGCACGTGCCGCACCACCACGCGCAGCGGACCCGCGCCGAGCGCGCGCGCGGCAGTCACGAAATCGAGCTCGCGCACCTGCAGCGTCTTGGCGCGGACGAGCCGCGCCGTACCCGTCCAGCCGGTGAGCCCGAGCACCAGGAAGATGGTGCCCACGTCGGCGCGCCCCACCGCCACCCCGATGGCCGTCACCAGCAGCAAGAAGGGAAAGGCCAGCAGGATGTCCACGACGCGCATGAGCACCGTGTCCACCAGGGCCGCCCGGGTGCCGGCGTACCAGCCGGCGGCGAGGCCGACCGCGGTGCCCACGATGGTCGCCAGCGCGGTGGCGGCGATGGCCACCCCGAGCGACAGGCGCGCACCGTGGGCGAGCCGCGCCAGGACATCGCGGAAGAGCACATCGGTGCCGAGCCAGTGCTGCCACGAGGCGCTCGGCGGGCCACCCGCCGGGGCTCGCGTCAGCGAGAAGTCACTGAGGTAGGCGGAGTGGGGGACGAGGATCGGCCCCAGCAACGCGAAGGCGACCAGCGCGCCGACCAGCCAGAGACCGAACACCGCCGGTCGATTGGCCCGGAAGCGACGCCACGCCGCGGAGAAGGCCGGCGCGGAGCGGAGATGCTGGGCGGCGCTGGCCGCCTGGCGGTCTCCAGGCGCCGCGGCGCCGCCGCTCGGCCCGGCGGCGGGCGGCGACGCATTCCCGGCGGCCTCGGGGCTCCGCCAGGAGGCCTCGCTCCTGTCGGGGCTCCGGCCTTCGGTCACCGCCGTCCCTCGAGGAACTGGGTCACCAGCGCGGCGAACTCGCGCGGCTTCTCCTCGTGCGGCGAGTGGCCGGTGTCCATGACCTCCAGACTGGCGTTCTGGATCTCGCGGGCCAGGCGCTGCGCGAAGGCCACCGGGAACATCTTGTCCCCGCGTCCCCAGACGACGAGCGTCGGCGCCGCGATGCGGCCCAGGCGGGCGACGACGGTGCGTGTGTCGAGCATGGTGCGCAGGGTGGCGAAGGCGCTCTCGCGGGCCGCCGGCGTGTTGAAGCGGTCGTAGTGCTCGTCGATGCGGGCCAGCGGCAGCTCGAAGCCGGGCGAGAAGACCTCGTCACGAAAGTAGGCGCGGAACATGGACCGGCCGTAGAGCTGCTTGAAGACGATGCCGCCGATGATCGGCATGAAGGGCAGGCGGGCCTTGAAGCTGCGCGGGAACGGGTACGACAGCGGATCGACGACCACCAGCCGCTGCACCAGCTCGGCGTGGTTCGCGGCGAGCGTCAGGGCCACGGCGCCGCCCATGGAGTGGCCGAGGACGTGGGCGCGGCCGACGCCGAAGGCAGCGATGAGGTCGGCCACCGCCTCGGCGAAGGACTCCACGCCGTACGCGTAGCGCGTGGGGTTCGGCTTCTCGCTCTCCCCGAAGCCCGGCAGATCGGGGGCGATGACGTGGAACCGCTCGGCGAAGTGGTCGATCACCTCGTCGAACTCCTGGTGGCTCACGATGAAGCCGTGGATCAGCACCAGCGCCGGTCCGTTTCCAGCGCCGGCCTCCACCACCCGGGTGCGGACGCCACGGGCGGTGACGTCACGCACCGTTCGTTCGGGGAGCGAGGGTGAGCTCACGGGCGCGCACTCTACCAGCCCGGTCCGCCCGGGACTTCCGCCGCGGTGCGGTCGGTGGGGGATGCTCGCCCAATGTGCGCACTAGTAGCCAAGTGCCCGAAACCGCTTATCGAAACGCGGCTGGCTGCATCGTGGCAAAGCCGCGATTCTCTCGGACGAAAAATGTCCGACCTGGATGCGGGACTGCTGCGCGGCGTGGGCTCCGCGTCAACCATTAAAGAAACCAAGGTGGCGGAATTGACTGTATTCTACTCAGTGGAATACAGTCGCGAGCGTTGTTGGGAAACGAGAGGCGGGAGGCGACCTTGCCGAGGTTCTCCGAAGAGGAGCTGGACCGGATCGAGCGCGAGCACGAGTGCGGCATCAGCTCGGCGGACATCCTCGACATCTTCGTGTCGCGTGAGATCAAGTTCAGCGAGGCCACGCTGAGGAAGTACGTCCAGCTCGGCCTCTTGCCACGCAGCATTCGGGTGGGGCGCAAGGGCAAGCATCAGGGCTCGCAGGGCATGTACCCGGCGACGGTGGTCCGTCAGATCCAGCGCATCAAGGAGATGATGGCCCAGGACTACACCATCGAGGAGATCCAGCGCGAGTTCCTCTTCGTCCGCGGGGACATCGAGGAGCTCGAGCGTACGCTGTCCCGCATCTTCGTCTCGCTGCACGAGGCATCGCGCGAGCAGAAGAGCGAGACCAGCGGTCGGGCCATCGCCCACGACCTGGCCGGCGCCGAAGGGTTGGCCCGCGAGCTCACCGCCAAGCTGGCGATGATCGAGCAGCGGCTGACCGCGCAGGCCCGGCTCTCGCGGCGGACGGCAGCAGCAGGAGCTTGAAGACGGCTTCGTAGCGAGCTTGGCGGTTGGTTGGGAGTGACGGGAGCGGCCCGTCGACGCGCGCGCGGGGGCGCGACGCACGACGGCAGTGAAGGCGGGGGCAGGGCTGCGCCTGGAGAGATCCGGGCGGCACGGACGCGCTTGTGCGCGTCGCGGGTGCGGACGACGGGGACGACGGAGGAGCGCATGTCGACGATCGCAGACGGCGGGCTCGAGAGCTGGGACGTGGAAGCAGACACCGAGGTTGCGCCCAGCGCGCCGGCCGAAGAAGGCGAGGGCGCCATCGATGGTGCGCTGGCGCTGGCGAGCGCACCGGCCACCGCAGCCACGGCCATCACCCGCGAGCAGCGCCGCTCGCGCCGCAAGCGCGAGATCCGCGCGCGCCCGATCAGCGTCAAGCGCATGACCAAGCGCGAGCTCGAGATCGGGCGCATGCTCTATCCCGAGACCGACTACTACAAGCCGCGCGCCCGCGTGGAGTGCCAGGACGGGCCGCGCCCCTGCCCGTACGTCTCCTGCCAGCACCACCTGTTCCTCGACGTCTCGGCGCGCACCGGGGCCATCAAGCTCAACTTCCCGGACCTCGAGGTCTGGGAGATGAACGAGACCTGCGCGCTCGATGTCGCCGACCGCGGCGGCACCACGCTCGAGGACGTGGGGGCCATCATGAACCTCACCCGCGAGCGCATCCGGCAGATCGAGGCCAAGGCGCTGGCCAAGCTCGAGGCGCTCAAGGACATGAACGCCCTGCGCGACTACATCGACGAGGGCCCGGTCGGCAAGCGCCGGCTGCGGGTCCTCGCCCGCCACGACGAGGACGAGGACGAGGAGGTGGTGGTGGCGGAAGAGGACGACGACGAAGACGAGTTCGCCGGGGCGCCGACGCCAACCGCCCCGCTGCCCGCCGACGAGCTCGTCGGCGAATGGAGTGACGCGGAGTAGGCAGGCCCCGGACCCGACCCCGAGGCGCGATCGTCCGCGAGGACCGTCGCGCCTCGGTGCGTTTCGAAACCCCGGGAGCGGCGGGGATACGCTGCAGCAGCGACCGAGGACACGAGAGGCGACCACGCACCCGTCGCCAGCGCAGGCTCGCTTCAGATCTCGCTCGGGATATCGCCCTTGGGCTGCTTCGGCGGCCGCGCGACCGGCTTCGCCACCGGGCGTGGCGCGGGCGCGGGCGCGGGCGCGGGCGCGGCAGTGGACGGCTTGGTCGCCGCCGTGCTCACCGACGGGGTCGCTTGCGATGTGGCCGCCTGCGAGCTGGCGGCGATGGCCGTGCTCGCCGCGGTCGACGGTGAACCGGCCTCGGCTGTCGGCGGCGCCGCCGCCTCCGTCGGGCGGGCCGCGGCTGCCGTGCTCTGGGGCGCGGCGGGCGCCTCGGGGCTGCGCGCCGTGGGTGACGTGGGGTCGGAGGACGTGGAGGCGGGCCCTGCGCCGGCGACCAGCAACCAGGCACCGACCCCGAGGACGGCCACCGCGCCCAGCGCAACGAGCAAACCGCTCCTGCTCTTGGGGGCGTGTACGCGGCGTCGAGCGATGGCTCGAGCTCGCGGCTGGTCGCGACCGGCGCGGGGGTGGGCGCGGGGCGCGTGCCGAGCTGGCGATGGCGATCGACCGGGGTGGCGTCGTCGCCATCCGGCAGGAGCGGGGCCTCCACCGGCGGCGCGACGGCGTCGCTGCGACGCCGCGCGGGGCGCGGCGGAGCGATGACGGGGCCGACCGCTGCAGCGAGGTCGGGGCCGAGCGTCTCGGCCAGCGCAGCGCGATCGATCTTCACCGTCGCCGTGCGGCGTCGCGCGCGCGCCGCGCGGACCTCCTCCTCGCTCACCGCGCCCACGGCGCTGGCCGGCAGGTTGAGGACCACCTTGGCATCCGGCGCCGGCGTGGTCGGCAACGCCGCCTTGGGAAGGACCTGCGGCGCGACGTAGGCCTTCTCGAGCACCTCGCCGTCGTCGCTCGCGCGGTCAGTCCCGGCCGCGGCGGGCGCGGCCGCCGCGGGCTGCGAAGCCGCCCGCGAGGGCACACCGGCGCGCGCGGCGTCGTCCGACATCAGCCGACCGCTCCCAAACCGTGCGCTTGAAAGGCGAAACGTGGGTACCGTGGGCCCATAGCAACCGACCGCGCGACCCTTGCCGCCCCACCTGGCTGACTCCGCAACTTTCTACCGCGGGCCACGCGATTGGTAGCCTAGCACGGCTCCTCGGGACCACGTGGTAGCATCGCCGCATGGTGCGCCGTGAAGGAGAAGCATCCGAGCCGCGAAGCGGCGAGGTCCGCTCTCCGTGCTGCGCGTCTCCAGCGGGTGCAAGTCCCGTTCCGGTAAGCGTCGGAGCGCCGGGTAGCAGGCCCCAGCCGCGCGGAAGAGATTCCGTCGGCCGAGCGGGGCGTCGAGAGGGTCTACGGACCGAGCAAGCACGCGGGCCGCAACCTGAAGTGAAGCCTGCAGCCTCGTCAGATAAACAATCCGGGAGCCGAGCCGCTCATGTCACGGCGAAGGCAACATCGATGGCGCTTGTTCCGAAGCGCGTTGTCGGTCCCGGCGGGGTAGGGGGCGCAGCACGCGTGCAAGGAGGACCTGCGCGACGTTGTCGCGCAGCTCAATCCGGTGCTGCGAGGTTGGGGCGCGTACTTCCGCACCGGAAACGCCGCCGCGAACTTCAACCAACTCGACGAGTACGTCTGGCGCCAACTAACGGGTCTGCGCGTGAAGCGCGCGGGCTCGAAGCTTCGCGCTGGCCAGGTCGAGCGGTGGACTCGCGACTACTTCGTAGAGGGTTTCGGTCTGCATCGCCTGCGGGGAACCGTCCGCTACCCGGAGGCCGCGTAATGCTGCGTCACGAGAGACCACCGGTAAGCCGTGTGCGGGAAATCCGCACGCACGGTTTGAAAGGGGGTCTTGACTCCAACCACCGCGGCTGCGCGGTGCAGGTGTAAGGATCTACCAATGCGTCCGAGCCTCGCTTGTCGCGTGCAGCGACCCGGCGGTCATCACCCAATCCTTCGCGCTTTCGGGGCGATGGGTCGAGGCGCCGCCTGCTCTCCATGCTGGCCGCGAGCCCGGTGGCAGGGGGGCGTGGCGCGCCGCGCCGCCGTGCTGCTGGCGGCGTGCGTCACCGCGTCGTCCGCCCTGCTCGCGCACCCGTCGATGGCGCTGGCCGGCGGGGTGTCACCGATCACCGCCTCGCCGCAGGACCGCAAGCGCGCGCAGGCGCGGTACGAGGAAGGCACCAAGCTGTACGAGGCGCACCGCTACGCCGACGCCCAGAAGGCATTCCAGGAGTCGTACGACATCGTTGCCAGCCCGAACTCCCATCTGATGATGGCGCGGTCCATGCGTGAGCAGAACCAGCTCGTCCTCGCGTACGAGGAGCTGGAGCGCGTCGAGAACGAGGCCCGCCAGCTGGCCTCCGCCGACCCGGCGAAGTACTCGGGCACCGTCGACAAGGCGATCATCGATCGCGAGGCGCTGCGCAAGCGCGTCGGTCTGGTCACCGTGCGCGCGCGGGGCGAGGTCTCCGTGACCGTCGCTGGCCACGCCGTCCCGGCCGACCGGCTGACCCGTCCGGTGGCGGTGACGCCCGGCCGGGTGGAGATCGTCGGGACCTCCGGCGACGGGCGGCGCGCCACGCGCTTCGTCAATGTCGGCGCGGGCTCCGCGCAGGACGTGGATCTCGACGTCAGCGCCCAGCCGCTGGCAGCGCCGGCGCCCACCGCCGGCGCTGCCGAGCCACCGCCCGATTTGCCGGCGACGCGTGACGACGGCAACGAGCGGCGCACGTCACTGATCCCCTTCGCCGTGATCTCCGGCGGGCTCGGCGTGATCGCCCTCGGCGTGGGCATCGGCTTCGGTGTCGCCCAGGACCCGATCTACGAAGACCTGGTGATCCAGTGCGCGAAGGATAAGAAGCTCTGCGACGAGAACGAGCGGCAGCGTGGGCAAAGCTGGCAGACCACTGCCAACGTCTCGTTCGGAGTGGCCGGTGGACTCGGGGCCCTGACCGCCGCGCTGGTGGCCATCGAGCTGGCCCGCACACCGTCGAGCGATGAGCGCACCGGGCGCCTGCCTGCGCCGCGGTTGTCCGTCGGCTGGCAGCACGTCGGCGTCAGCGGCGCTTTTTGATCGGCTTCTGGGTGGCCGGCGCGCCCGGCGCCGCGGGTGGCGGTGCCGCTGCGGGTGGAGTGGCTGACGCAGCGCTCGGCTCGCCGTCGCCGGTGGCGCTGTCGGGAGGTGAGGGGACGGGCGGGGCGGGCTGGGCGGCGCGCTCGGGCGCGACGGTCGATGGATCGGTGGCTGCGCCCGCGACGCCGGTCGTCGTGGTCAGCGTGGAGGTCGCGGTCACGGAGCGCGAGGCGGGGTCGCGTCCGGCGTCGTCCGTCTCGGCGATCAGCTTGGCCACTTCCGGATCGCGCCCGGCGCGGCGCGCCCAGGTGCGCTGGAGGAGCGGAAGGTCGTCGGGCTCCAGCGAGAGCTCGGCGAGGGCGGGGGCCGGCTCGCCCCTGGCGACGGCGGTGAGCACGCGCAAATACTCGCCGAGCTTGATGGCTGCCACCAGGCGCACCCGCTCGCGCGCGCGCTCGAAGGCGGCCACGAAGCGATCGGTCGTGGAGCCGGCGGCGGCGACCTCGGCGGTCCGTGTCCAGCGACGCTCGAGCTCGTTCCACTGCGCCCGGTCGAGCCCGTGTGTGGCCAGCACCTCGCCGGTGTCGGTGGGTGATTCGGCGAGCTCGGCGGCAATGCCTGCGTAGCGATCGAGATCGGTCTCCAGCGCGTCGCTGGACGCCTCGTGCCCGGACACGTCGCGCCAGCCCGCGCTCCCGGACGCCTCGTCGGCCTCGCCGATCGTCGCTTCCTTGGTGGCGAGCGGCGCTAGGGCTTCATCGCGGGTGTGCGTGATGGAGGTGGTCTCGGCGGAGATGGATACCGGCGCATCCGGTATCGCCGGCGGGCCCGTGGCCACGTCGGTACGGGTGGAGTCGTCCGGCCGGCGGGCCGCGCTGTCGGGGGGCGCCACCGCGGCGCCAGCGGCGCGCCTCTCGTCGTCGGCGGCGGCCGGGGGGCTGCTGCCGGGTGGCGGGGATGCGCCGCCGGTCGCGCTTGCACCGGGGCTCGAGCCATCGCGGCGCGCCTCGGCGCTGGCGCCGCCCGCGGCGGCGGTGCGGGAGGGATCGGAGTCGCGCTGGCGGTCGCGGCGCGGGGGACGGTCGGCGGCGCTGCGCGGCGAAAGCGTGGGCGGGGTCGGCGCATCCGGACGCACCGAGTCGTGGCGGACGCCCATGGGATTCGGCTCATCGGTCGCCAGGTCGTCGGTGCCCAGGGAGCCCAGGGTGCCTTCGCGCATGAGCGCCTCGATCTGCTTGTATCGGATCTCCTTGCCGCGCGATTCCACGGCGACCACCAGGGTACCCGGCGGATCGTCGCCGCCCTCGACGGTGCAGAGGCCGCGCCAGGTGAGCGCGAGCACACCGCGGTCGGTGTCGATCCAGACGGTATCGCAGCGCAGCGCGATCTCGTTGGCTCGCCCGGCGCTGTCGACGAAGAAGGCCTTCGGCTTCACGGCCGGGATGCGTGTCTCCAGGCGCGCGTGACGCGGGTGCAGGTTCTCGAGCACGACGCGCGCGTTGGCGCGGAGCAGATCGACCTGTTGGTCTCGCGGCGAGGCGTTGAAGAAGCCGAAGTCGAAGCCTTCGGGGACCTGGGTGCCTGCCTGGGGCGGCGCATGACCGCCGAGCAGCTCGCGCCGCGGTTGCCACTCCGGCGCGATGGGACCGAAGCCGATGATGTGCCCGCCCGGGTCATCCTCGACGGGCTCCAGGTTGGGCAGCGCCAGCGCCCCGGCCGTTGGCGCAGCTGCGAGGTCCAGGCCGACCGGGTTGTCCGGGGCGCGCGCGGCCCGCTCGTACCGGAGCGGCATCTTGGTGAACGGCTCGGGCGCCGAGGGCTCGAAGCCGTCCGGGCCCTCCTTCCAGGTGCGGTTGCCGATGAGGCCGATGGCCTTGTCCACCTCGCCGACCGACAGACGCGCCACCAGCGCTTCGACCGCCTGTCCTGTGGGCGCGAAGGCGTGGCCGACCAGGCAGACGTCGGCGCGTGGCTTGAAGGGGACCAGGTCGCCCGGTGCCTGCAGCGACGCGTGCTCGGCGTCGCCGAAGCGGCGCTCCCCGGACACCGGGTCCTGCGTCGGGTGCAGGCCGAGGTCGCGGCCGTGCTCGAGCCGGAAGGTGGCCTTGACGCAGGTGGTCAGCGTCCAGTCGCCGCGCGGGGAGCGCCAGACCAGGGTGCCGACGGAGAACGGACAGAGGGCGACGACTTCCACCTAGGATCCTGCCCTTGCCCGCTGTTCCTGCATTTTCGCCGGTTCCGGGGAGGCGCGGCGGCCGCGCGACGCGCTCGCTCGGAGCGCGTCGGAGGATAGCCCGGCCGCGCTCGCCCCGTCAGCTTTCGGGCCTGGCCTCGAAGACGACCAGGGCGTCGTCGCGGAGCGTCTCCGCCACGAAGGCTCGCCACGCGGCCAGCGTCGGGCGCACGGCGGCTCGCCGCGGGGCGCCCGTCCAGGCGTCGACGAGCCGCTGGCGCGGGTGAGCGCGCGCCGCGTGGCCCGGGCGGAGAGGACGGCGGACGCACGCGCGATGTCGGCGTCGCTCGACACCTGTGGGAGCCGTCCCAGCAGCGCACGCAGCTCGGTCTGCGTCGCGGCCAGCGATTCGGCGGGCGCCCGCACGTCGATGACCAGGGCGCGATGGCGCGCGCCGCCGCGCACGCGGGCCGTGGCGGTGGCACCCAGGACGCGGGCAGCGCGCTGGCCAGCAGCCCGCGCTCGCCGTCGAGCGCCGCGGCGGTGAGCTCGGCCAGGTCGGTGCTGGCGCCCGGCGGAAGGGGGCGGCGAACAGCGCCTGTGCCAGCGGCGTGTCGAGCGGCAGTCGCACCTCCTGGCGGCCGCCGCGCGGCGCGGGGGCGTCGTCGGCGGGGCAGGTCGCGCCGGCGCGCCGCGGCGACAGCCATCGATCCACGGCGGCGCCCGCGGCCGCGGCCTGCGCTGGCCCGGCATTGGCCAGCACCGCCAGGCGGAGCGGGCCGGCGGCCAGCGCCTGCCACCGCAGGCCTAGCGCCTCCATCCCGCCGCCGGCAACGCGCGCCCAGGACCCGAATGGCTCGAAGGCCGAGGGATGCGCGGGCGAGGGCGGCCGCCAGCGCGTCGCCGGCGATCCCCTGTCGCCCGAGGCTGCTCTCCAGGTGGGTGAGCGTGGCGCGCGCGGCGGCCAGCGCCTCGACGTCGATTCCCGGTGCGCTCACCGCGCGGCCCAGGGCATCACCACACGGCGCGCGAGCGCCTCCGGTGTCTCGCGGCCATCGCGCGGCGCGGCGTGCGCCAGCACGCCGACGCCGTCCGCCGAGACCCAGGGTTCGAGCTGCACGTCCCGCTCTTTTCCCCTCCGCGACCGGACCGCTGCGGTTGCTGCCAGCGCCGTCATGCCGGCGTCCTCGGCCCCTTCGTCGCCCACGCCGCAGGGGCTGGCGAGCAGCAACCAGACCTGGCCTGGCCCTGCTCGAGGACGACGCGCTTCTCGGTGGCCGCGCCGCCGCGGCGAGCGCGCGCGACAGCTCGGCGCCGAACCGCGGGGTCATGGCCGCGGTCACCGCGCTCTCCTCGGAGGATCCCCGCGGCCCGAGCTCGGCGCTCGGACCCACGGCCAGGGTGGTGGCCCAGCGCTCGGCGGCAGGGCGCTGCCAGCCAGCGACCACCACGCGGCGCGCGCGGCGGCTTCACCCGGCTCCGCGGCGCCGAGGATCTGCCGCGCGGCCACGGTGGGCTCGGCGCCGGCTGCCAGCTCCACCCGCATCTCGTGGCGGATCAAGGCCGCTGCGCGCGCCGCGTCCTGCTCCAGCCCGGGACTGGCGGGCAGCTGCCCGCCCTCGATGGTCACTGCCACGCATCCGCCGCGCGGGCGGGCGGTGCCGATCACCTCGCGCAGCTTCCAGCTGGCGCCCAGCGTGCCGAGGCGTGCTGCGAGCGGCGAATCGGCGGCGCCGAGTCGCTCGGCGGCCGCCACCGCCGCTCGACCATCGCCCACGCGCACCGCGGCGCTGATCCTGGCGGTGCGTCGCTGGAGCGAGGCGGAGACGTGCACGCCGCTGCTGTCGGCGACCGGCGCGGCGTCGACCGGAGCCGCGCCGCGTGACCAGCCGGTGCTCGCCGCCCAGGTGAGATCGACGCCGCGGATGAAGGACGCCGACCCCACGCCGGCCAGCGACACGGCGCCGGTGTGCGCCAGGCGCGACGCATGGCCTCGACCTCCGCCGCGCCGCGCGCGCTGGACGCGTCGGGGACCGGCTCGCTGGTGAGGACCCCGAGTCGACCCGTACAGGCGGCGATGGGCACCGCCTCCGGCGCGTCCAGCGCGGCTTGCCGCAGCGACGCCAGCCGCTTGCCCACGGCGGTCAGCTCGGGCGCTCCGGCCACGACCGGACGCGCGAAGGCGCTGGAGAGCGCCGTGAAGAACGACGCCATCCGCTCCGGCGCCGCCGCCCAGACCATGCGGAAGGCGTTGCGGTCGACGCGCGCCTCCACGCTGAACCCGGCCGCCGTCAGGCGCGCCTCGACGAGGGCGGCCAGCGCCGCGCTGGCCGGGGCGCCCGCGTCGTTGGCGGCCACCACGGCCAGCGCCGGATACGGGTCGCCGTCGCGGGTGACCAGGGTGAGGCGAGGGCGCTCGCCTCCGGCGCGGACCTCGATGCGGCCGCTGGCCAGCGGGACCGCCGACGCCGCGTCTTGTCCCGAGGGCACGCGCGGCCCCAGGTCCTCGCCGCCGCACGCCACGAGCGCCGCTGCGACCAGCGCGGTGCGCCCGAGACGCCGCAGCGCACGAAGCGCGGAGCGCGCCTCGGTCATCCCTCAGGGCAGCTCGAAGTCGGCCGCGGAGCGCGGCGCGAGCTTGAAGCCGTAGAAGTAGGTGACGACGCCGGAGACCGATGCGAACTCCATGCCCTGGGTGAGCGGCGGTCCCTCGTTCTCGAGGTCGAAGAGCTCGTTGGAGATGCGCGGCACGTCGGAGGCCGGGACGCCGCTGCCGACGTCGAGCGGCGCGGTGTAGCGGCCGCTGCTGTTCGAGGCGTCGGCGGCGATGCGCACGTCCTCGAGGCGCACCAGCATCCCCAGCCACTTCCGCGCGGACTCGTAGCTCTTGAGATCCTCGACGGTGATGGGGTGGGGCTCACGGATGCCGTTCTCGAGCCGGAAGCTCAGGGTGCCGCCGATCTCCGGCAGGGTCTTGCACTCGCCGAACCTGCCGCTCGACGGGCCGAGGAACTCCATCAGCGTCCCCAGCGCGTCCGCGACATCGCCCTCGCCGAGGCGCAGGTCGGGCGGCGAGAACGACGGCGCGAAGACGGTGATGCCGGAGAACGGCACCGCGTCGACGGCGGTGTCCTGCACGTAGAAGTTGCCGAGCTGCCCCTGGCCGGTCTCGTCGAAGCGGTCGATGGCGATCACGGTGACCCCGGTGACGTTCACGTGCCGGTCCTGCGGCGAGTCGCAGCTGGCGCTGTCCGGGTCGTTCGCGTCGAGCCAGGTGGCCTCCCCGACGACCTCGTGGAGCCGCGCGCCATCGCCCAGCTTGCTGGTCGATGGCTCGCTGGGCGAATCGCCGGTCCCGCCGCTGCCGTTGCTGCCGCAGGCCGAGAGGACGAGCGCCGGGGCAAGCGCGAGGAGGACCACGAACCGCACCTGGCGGCTGTACCACGAGGAACGACCGCAGGAAACTCGGGCGGTACTGTGCTTCTGGCTCGAGGCCGGCAGGTACCGAGGACGCCGTCACGCCGGTGCTCCGCGCACAAAACGCCGCGAGCCGGTTGCCCGGCTCGTGCGCAGCAGATCGACGGACTCGGTGGATCAGGCCGCGAGCTGGGCCTGGCTGAGCATGGCCTCGAGGCGGCTCTGGATCTTGTGCTTCTTGGAGTAGACCGTCTTCACGCTGATGTGCATGCGCTCGGCGATCTGCTCCGGCTCCAGGCCCTCGCCGAAGTACAGGGCGACGAACTCGCGGTCCTTGGCGGAGAAGGCGCGGAGGATGTTGGCCACCAGCTCGGCGCGCTGCTTGTGCTCGACCTGCTCGAGGGGGGAGGGCAGCTCGCAGGAGAGCACCTCGGCCTCGGCCATGGGCGCGCGGTTCGGCTCGCGGCGCATCGAGCGGAGGTAGTCGTAGGCCGCGTTGATGGCCAACAGGCCGATCCAGGAGCCGAAGCGGTTGCCGCGCTCGGGGTCGAAGGAGCGCAGCTTGTGCATGTCGTTCGACAGCAGCTGCACCAGGAGCGTGGCGTAGATCTCGCGGATGTCGTCCTGGCTCAGGAAGGACGAGAACCGACCGGTCACCTTGGTGATGCAGCGGTAGATGAGGCGGTCGTAGCGCGCGTGGAAGTCGCGCCAGGCGCGCTCGCGGCCCGCCAGCATGTCTCGGACGAGGACGCGCGAAGCGCAGGCGGCGTCGAGCTTGTCGGAGTCATCGGCAACGGGTGCGGCGGGGGCGGTCTGCATGGCAGGTGGCCTAAGCAGCCGCCGTGCCATCTATAAGTAGTTGATATCAGGTGAATTTCGATGCCAGAACCTGCGTAACATCCGTAACGATGGCGTAACGACGTAACGGAGGGAGCGTCACAGACATCGGGTCAACGAACAGTCGTACGATCGCGGGAACCATTTCTACCGTGCGGTTTTCCGCGACGACCGTGCTGCCGGGGCGGGGCTGACCACGACGGCGCGGACCTCGATCACGCCCTCCCGGATCATGTCCAGCTGCTCCGCCGCGGCCCGGGAGAGATCGAGGATGACCCCGCGCGCGGCGGCGCGGCCGAAGGGCCCGCGGTCGTTCACGCGCACGCGCACGCTGCGGCCGTCGTCGCGCGTCACCTCCAGCTCGGTGCCGAAGGGCAGGTCGCGGTGCGCTGCGGTGAACGCCGCGGGATCGTACGGCTGGCCACTCGCCGTGGCGCGCCCCGCCAGGCTGTCCGCGTAGTAGCTCGCGCGCCCTCGCAGGATTTCACCCGCCACGCCGGCGGCGGCTGCGTTCGAGGCGCGCGCGCCCCCGCATCCCGAGGCGACGAGCAGCAGTGCCGCCAGCAGCGCCCGACGACGGAGGCTTGCCGTCACTCCCGCGCGCTCGCGGCGGCGGGCAGCTGGGCGCGCGGCGCGGCCGCCGCGGCGGCCGTGGCGCGGACGAACGTCGCCAGCTCGCGGAACGGGACGCCGGTCGGGCAGATCGACTCCTTCTCCCGCAGCACGGCGTCCGGCACGTGGTCCAGCGCGAGCACCGCGGCGTCGAAGTCGGGCATGCTGCGCGAGGACGCGAGCACCACCGTCATCAGTCCGGGGTAGGCGCCCTTCGAGGCGCGGATGCGGTTGGCCTCGCCCACGTCACAGAGGCCGCAGGCGATGCAGCGCGAGAACTTCGGCATGATCTGCCGTTCGTGCGCATCGACGGGAGGTAGGCGGTCGGGCCCGTAATTGTCGTGGAAGAGCGGCAGCCCATTGCGCTGACCGAACAGGCGCGCGGTCGTCACCTTGACGAGCGACCAGCCGAGGACTGCCAGCGCCAGCGCGCGACCGGAGAGCACGCCTCCCTATAGCAGACGCGACGCCGCGCACCCCTCGCCGACGCACACCATGCCGCGCGCGTCCGCGTGCCCGGCGCGTGCGCGTGCGCGTGCGCGCGCCGGCTAGGACTTGACCAGCGCGAGCCGCGGGCCCGCGGCGAAGACGCCGAGGTGGCCGCTCTCCTCGGCGACGTACACGTCGCAGCGCTCGTCGACGCGCAGCAGGTCGGGGATGAGGTCGGTCTCGATGCGGCCAAGCATCGCGCCGTCACGTGGGCGGACCACGGTGACGTCTACGTGCGGCACGAAGAGGGCGCCAGAGCGCAGGACAGGCTCGAGGCGGCGCGGCCGGTCGCCGTCTCCGCCGGCAGGGAGCATGTGGCGCCAGCGCGTGGTGCCGTCGGCGGCGTCGATGGCCAGGAGCTCACCGGACTCGCTGTTGATGACCACGGTGTCGTCCACGATCATGCAGGACGCCGCGGTCTGGCAGGCCGCACGATCGAAGCGCGTCGCTCCGGTCTTGCGGTCGATGCCGAGCAGCCCCGTCCCGCGGCGACCGTGCGTCACGACCACGGCCGTCTCCGGCGCGAGCAGCGGCGCGCCGACGGGGGTGACGTGTGCCGGCAACCCGACGCTCCAGCGAGCGGCGCCGGTCCAGGCGTCGAGCTCGTGCAGGCGTGCGCCGCCGCGGCCCACGAAGGTCCCCTCGCCGGAGAAGGCCAGCAGCGCGTCGCCTCCCACGGAGACCCGGGACGCGAAGCGGAGCGGGTCGCAGAAGCGCCACACGACCTCGCCGGTGAGCACGTCCAGCGCGGTGAGGGCCGGCTCGCCGTTGGCGACGACCACCAGCTTGCCCGCGCGCCGCACCAGGAACACGCCGCCTCGGCGGGCGGCGTGGCGCCAGCGCACCTCGCCGGCCTCCAGATCGACGGCCGCCAGGTGGCGCGTGCCCTCGCTGACCACCAGCAGGCGCGGCAAACCGGGCGCGTTGACCACCGCACCCGAGGCGGTGGCGCCGACGCGGGGCGCCAGTCGGGTGGACCAGAGGAGATCACCGGAGGTCAGGTCGTGCAGGCCGAGCGTGCCGTTGCTCTCCAGGCGGGCCAGGCCCACCGGGCTGACCACGCTGATGCCGCGTGGCACCTCGCGGCGCCAGGCGACGTGCCCGCTCATGCGATCGATGCAGTAGAGCTCGCGGGCGCAGCCGACGAGGAGCACCTCGCCGCACAGGAACGTCGAGGCCAGATCGATGGCCGGCACGCTGGCCAGCCAGCGCGGCGAGTAGCGCAGCCGCGCCGCGCTGGTGGAGGGCGACGGTCGCGGGGTGCGCGCGGTCTGGGCGAAGGCCCGGTAGCTCTCCGGCGAGGCGTTGATCTTCGACTCGTTGCGGGTGGTGGCGCGCACGGCCTCACCCAGCTCGCGGACGCGGCTGCGGAACGACACCAGGCGCAGGTTGTGCGCCTGGGCGCGGTCGCGGCGCACCAGGCTGCGGGCCAGCGCGCGCCCGAAGGCCACCACGCCCTGGGCCAGCGCGCCGACATCGAGCGCCGGGAAGGTCCAGGTCTGGGCGCGATCGTCGGCGGCGCGCGCGTGGCTGAGTCCGAGCGTCAGCAGCGCTGCGCCCTTCGGGTTGACGCGGATACCGCAGATGGCGCCGCCAACGGTGACACGCCGGTGCAGCGCGGCGCCGCGCGTCCAGGCCTCGACCGCGTCCGCGGTCATGGCCACCAGTTGCTCGGCGAGCAGGAAGACGAGCACCTCCGGCAGGTCGCGGGCGTGCTCGCCGATGACGACACGCAGGCGGCCGCGCATCAGGAGGGAGAGCAGGTCGGCGCGCATGACGGCGGGGCCGGTGCTCGGGGCGTCCTCCGGCAAGCGCAGCAGGACCTCGGCAGAGATGACGATGGGGACGTCGCCGGTGGGCTCGACGGCGACGGCGGCGGTCTGGCAGCGGCGCGCGTCGTCGAAGGGCAGGGCGCGGCGCAGGGCCTCGGCGGCGCCAGCCAGCGCCGGATCCCAGGTCGTCTGCGACAGGGCGGCGATGGCGGTGAGCACCCGCGCAGCCAGCGCGTCGCCGCGATGGCGTCGCTCGTGGGCCGCGACCTCCGGCACCAGGCCGCCGAGGAAGATGGAGAGGAGGACGTCGCGGCCGTCGCGCGACAGGCCGGCGTCCCAGGGATCGGGCAGCGCGCAGAGGCGCACCACCGCGCGCGGCCGGACGCCGCCCGCCAGCTCGGCGAGCGCGTGGGCCAGCGAGCAGAGTAGTGGCCCGAGCTCGGCGTGCCCGAGGCGCGCGCTCACGCGCACGCCGTCGAACAGCGGCTCGAGCGCGGTCCGCACCGGCCCGAGCGGGTCGGGCGCAGCGGGGACGGGGGGGGCGCCGAGCGGCAGTGACGCTTCGGTCCGATGGCTGACGAGCGAAAGGCGATTCACCGAGCGCAGATGCTATGAGCGCGCAGCCTTCGCGTTGAGTTTTGTGCGCCGATCGTCGGGGAGTGGACAAGCGAGTGCAGCATCGCTAGGGCCGTGCGCAAGACGCAGCGTGCGTGCGCTAACGCCGACCGTGACCGCCTCGCCGGTTGTACTAATGGCCGCGGTGCCGTCCCCGCCGCCGTCGCATGTCGCTCCACGTCGCTCGCTCCGGGTGCTCGGCGCGACCTTCGCGGCGGGCGCCGTGCTCGCGCTCTTGCCGGCGCTGCTCCTGCGCGGCTTCACCGTCGACGACGCGCTCATCCCGGCCCGGTACGCGGCCAACCTCGCCCACGGCGCGGGGTATCGATTCAACGCCCAGGGGCCGGTCACCGATGGCGTGACGCCGCTCGGCTGGGCCCACCTCCTCGTCCCCTTCGCGGGCAACGGACCGGTCGGGGCGTTCGCAGCGGCGAAGCACCTCGGACTGGTGGCATGGGTGCTCGCCGCGGGAGCACTGGCCCTGGCCGTGGGGTGCGCGGGGGCACGCAGGCGTCGCTTTCTGGCGCTGGGCTTGCTGCCCGTGTCGGCGCCGCTGGCGGCCTGGAGCGTGGCTGGACTGGAGACGGGCGTGGTCGCCGCCATGGTCGCCCTCGGGCTCGCTGCGCGTCCACCACAGGCCGCGCCTCGGGCGGTGTTTCGGCTGGCCGCCGGGTGGCGGCCGGAGCTGGTCCGTTCGCCGTGGTCGCCGCTGCGGCAGCGGCGCCGCCGGCCCTCGCGCCGACGTCTGCCGTCGACGGCGACGGCGACCACGATGGCGACGGCGACGGGCGCGCTGACGCGGGACGGGGCGGCGGAGGGCACGCACGTCGGGCAGCGGCCGGCGCGCGTTGAGCTCGTGCTGCGCGTGGCCCTGGCCGTGCGCGTTCCTGGCCGTGGCCGTGACGCGCAAGCTGGTGTTCGATGGCGGCACCGCTGTCTGCGCTGGCCAAGATGCCGGACGCGGAGCTCGGCGCCGCTACGCGCTGGCGTGCTTCCTGCTCACGGGCCCGCTGGCCATCGTCGCGCCGCTCGCATGGCGGCGGCTCGGGGGTTCGCGCGCGCACTGGTGGTCGCCGTCGGCGCCCACTACGTGGCCATCGTGCTGGCCGGCGGCGACTGGATGCCGCCTCGCGCCTCGCCGTTCCGGTTTTGCCTGCCGTGGTCCTGGCGGCCGCCTACCTGCTCGAGGTCAGCGACCCGCGCGCCAGCGCCGCGCGCCACGCCTTGGCGCTCGCCGGCCAGCTCTTCGCGATGATCAAGGTCGGCCCGGTGGCGGCGCAGGTCGGACAGGATCGAATGGCGCTCATCGGCGAGCTCACGTCGACGCTCGGCGAGTCGCGCGTGGTGGCGTCGCTGGACATCGGCTGGGTCGGGGCTGCGACGGGGGCCACCGTGGTCGACCTGGCCGGCGTCACCGACCCGGCGATTGCCGCGCTCCCGGGCGGCCACACCAGCAAGCAGATCCCGGCCACGCTCCTCGACACGCGGGGGGTGGACACCCTGGTGCTGCTGCTCGCGGACGGGGCGGAGGTCGGCTCCGCCTGGTACGAGTCGCACTTCGCGCGCCGCGTGGAGCAGCGCGTGGCGATGATCACCCGCGACGAGTACCAGCTGGCGACGGTGAGCCAGGGGCGCCTGCGCTACCTGGTGGTCCGGAGGACCCCCACACGCCAGGCAGCCCGCTGACGTCCGTGCCCGTGCCCGTGCCCGTGCCCGTGCGTCCGTGCTCGACGCGCGCCGGGCGCGGCCACTACGCTGCCGGGCATGCCGCGCCTGGCCGAGGGCATCACGCGCTTCTTCGGCCGCGTCGAGATCCTCGCTCGCGGGGTGGAGAACGAACGGCGCGCCGCCGAGATCGCGCTGGCGCGCGGGCGTGCGCTCGATGCCCGTGAGCATGCCCGCGAGATCCTGGCGCGCGTCCCGGGTTCGCCCGTGGGGCTGGCGCTGTGGGCCGACGCTGCGGAGGACGCCTGGCTGGACCACGAGGTCGTGGCCGCGCTCTCCGAGCTGTCGCGGGAGCTGCCGTGGCGGCGGACGTCTGTACGGCTGGCCCGGGCCGGGCGCCTCGGCCGAGGCGCGCGACGCCCTGAGCGCGCCGCGGCCGCGGACGAGCGCGCCTCCGCGCGCGAGGCGCTGCTGGACTGTGCGATCTCGACCTCGCGGCCGGCGACCGGCGCGCGCGCAGCGGTGGCTCGACCGTGCCCTGGCCTCACTCGGCGGCAGCAACGACCGCGAGCTCTCGCTTCGCCGCGCCGAGTGCGCGCTGGCGCGCGGTGACCTGGAGGCGGCGGCCTCGGCCACGGCGCAGCTCGGCGAGGACTCGCCCAGCGACGGCCGCGCTGCGCTGGTGCGGGCGCGGCTGGCGCTCGCGGCCGGTGAGAGCGCGCGCGCCCTCGACCTCGGGCTGCGCGCCTACGTCCTCGATGTGCGCGGTGCCCGTGACTTCCTGACTGCGGTCGTCGCCGCCAGCCACGACGCGGTGGTCGTCGATCGTACGCGTCGGCTGGTCGAGGCCATGGGCCACGCGGACGCCCCGGCGTGGGCGGCGGCCTTCGCCTTCGCCGAGGGGCGGCGCGAGGACGCGCGGCGCGCGCTGGAGCGCGCCCTCGTGGAGGGAGACGTGGGCGCTGCCGCGGCGCTGCTGCGCCTGGCCATCGAGGCGCGGGACATGACCGCGCTCGATGCGCTGGCGGCGCGGGCACCGGACAGCGTGCCCACCGAGCTGCGCGTGCTCCGTGAGGCCGCGGCGCTCATCGCCGGGGGCGACGAGCAAGCCGCGCTCGATCGACTCGACGACGTCGCCGGCGACGCGGCAGGCTGGGCCGCCGACCTGCGACAGACCGTGGTCGCGGCCTGGGTGCCGCCGGCATCCGGAGAGGCCCCGCCGCCGGCGGCACGCTGGCCGTCGCTGCTGCGTGAGCTACGGCACTCGGCCCGCGAGCTCGATCGCCTCGATCTTCTGAGCGGCGCCGAGGCGCTGGCGGTGGAGCGCGAGCGCCCCCTGCGCGTGGCGGTGGTCGGGGAGTTCAACGCCGGCAAGAGCACCTTCTGAATGCCCTCCTCGGCGTGGAGTGGCCCCGACCGGTGTGCTGCCGACCACGGCCACGCTGCACTGGGTCGCCTGGGCGCCCGATCCATTCGCGCGCGTGGTGGTCCGTGGCGCGCAGGACCGGGTGGTTCCACACAAGGATCTCAAGGCCACGCTGCGCGCGCTCCAGGCCGAGGACGCGGTGGTCAGCCGCGTCTTCATCTACGCGCCCATCGAGCGCCTCAAGCGCGTGGAGATCCTGGACACGCCGGGCTTCAACGCCCCCGATCCGGATCACATCGCTGCGGCGCGGCAGGCCTTCGACGAGGCGCACGTGGCCATCTGGCTCCTCGACGCCACGCAGCCGATCAAGGACAGCGAGCGCAAGGTGCTGGCCGAGATCAAGGCGCTCGGTGTGCCGGTGCAGATCCTGGCCAACAAGGCGGATCGGCTGGCACCCGCCGACCGCGAGCGAGTGCTGGAGCACATCCGCGCCGGCCTGGCCGAGGCCGGGATGCGCTCGCACGCCCCGCCGCTGGCGTTCTCGGCGCGCCTCTCGCTGGCCGGCAAGCTGGGCGATGCGGCGGCCATGGAAGCGTCGAGCTGGTCGGCGGTGGAGGAGCTCATCGCCCGCGAGATCGTGGACAAGAGCGAGGCCTTGCGCGAGCGCGCGCTTCGCCGCAAGGCGACCCGCATCGCCGCCGAGCTCGCCGAGGTGGCGGCGGCCAAGGCCGCCGGGGATCGCAGCGTACAGCGGGCGCGGCGCGAGCAGGCCGAGGGCCTGCGGGCCGCCGCCGCAGAGCTGTACCGGCAGCGAAGCACGCTGGCCGAGAGCATCGACCGCTCGCTCGAGGACGCGCGACGCAGCCTGCACGCCGACCTGCGACCGCTGGCGACGTTCGCGTCGCGCGAGGGGGCCAGCGACGTGGTCCAGGCCGCGCCCGACGGCGCGCGCGCGTACGCCGAGGAGCGGCTGGTGGCGCGGCTCGCCGATCCGGTGACGCAGGGCATCGCCGAGGCCGCGGCGGTGCTGCTGGTCCCGCCGCGTGCCGGGGCAGCCGTGCGCGCCACGCTGGCCGGGGCTGCCGCTGCGCACGAGCAGCCGTCGGTCCTCGCCGACCGCCCCCTGGGCCGGATCGTCGAGGCTTGCATCGACGGTTTCGCCGCCGCGCTGGCCGCCGAGTCGGTTCGCGTCGACCCTCCGGCGCCCTCCGCGGCCCTCGAGCAGCGCGCCCAGGCGCTCCGCGCGGCCCTGGAGGCGGCGGCGCCGGCGGACGATGCGGTGGTAGCATCGCCGGATGTCGTACCGCCTCCTTGATCGTGGCTGGCCGCTTGCCTTGCTCCTCGCGCTCGCGCCGCTCGGTTCTGTCGCTTGCAGCGGCAGCGCCGACGTCGTGCCCACCGGTCCGAGCCTGGCCAACCCGCTCGACAGCGACGAGCAATCGATGCTCGGCGCCATCAATTCGCTGCGCGCTGGGGACGGGGTGGCGGAGATCGCCGGCTGCGCGACGCTGAACGTCTCCGCGTCCGCGCACAGCGACGACATGCGCGACAACGGCTACCTGAAGGATGTGGCACCCGACGGCACCACGGCGCGCCAGCGTGCGTGCGAGGCCGGCTACCAGTCGGCCTGCGGGACGGCGATGGCCATGGCCGAGCTCGTCGCCTCCGGCAACTACGCCGCCGACCTGACGCTCGACCAGTGGATCAAGGACGCGGGGACGCGCGCGCTGCTGGTCAACGGCGACCTCCTCGCCGTCGGCATCGGCCTGTCGGTCGGGGGCGACTCCCCCATCTGGACGGTCGACTTCGGCGGCGCCGTGGAAGCGAGCTGCAGCGCGGAGTGAGCGCGCGCGGGCGGCTACGCCTTCCGGGTGCCGAGCATGGCCTCGAGGATCGGCTTCGAGCCCTGCAGAGCGGTGCGCTGCATGTAGAACGCCAGGCCCCGGCGGCCGCTGAGCTCCTCGCCGCCGCCAGCGCGGCCGGGGCCACCGTGGACCGACTGCGGCAGGACCGTGCCGGGGCCGGGCATCTGGTCGACCAGCTTCTCGCTGGCGAGCACGAGGCGGCCGTGGTGGGCGGCGATGCCCATCACCATCTCGGTGGTGAAGGCACGATCGTCGCTGTAGACCGAGCTCACCAGGCGCCGCCGCCGCGACGCACCAGCTCGCTGGCGTCCGCGGCCTTGCCGGAGAACGGGATGAGCGTGGCCACCGGACCGAAGACCTCGTGCGCGTGCACCGCCTTGGCCGAGGCGCTCGCGCGGACCAGCGTGGGCGCCACGAAGTATCCCTTGCCGGCGGGCGCGCCCACCGGTTCGAGCTTGCCCTTGCCGGTCACCAGCTCGCCCTCGCCGGCCAGGCGCTCGATGCCGGCACGCACGTCGCGCAGCTGCGCCGCCGTGGCCACCGGTCCCATCGTCACGCCCTCGCTGCCCGGGCTACCCACGACCACCGCCTCGAGGCGCGCGGCCAGCTCGTCCCGCACCTGATCGACCACGCTCTCTGGCGCGAAGACGCGGCGGATGGCGGTGCACTTCTGTCCCGTCTTCTGGGTGGCATCGCGCGCCACGTCCTTGATGAAGAGGTTGTAGGTCTCCGAACCGACCGCGGCGTCGGGCCCGAGCACCGCCGCGTTCAGGCTGTCGGCCTCGACGTTGACCCGCACCGACCGCGAGACCACCCCCTGCATGGCGCGCAGGGTGGCCGCGGTGTCGCCGGAGCCGGTGAAGGCCAGGACGTCCTGCCCATCGAGCAGCTCGACCAGGTTGCCCGCCGACCCGGCCACGAAGGAGAAGGCGCCGGCCGGCAGCAGCTTCTGGTCCACGAAGAGCTGCACGATGCGGTACGCGAGCAGCGCGGTGCTGGTGCCGGGCTTGGAGAGGACGGGCATCCCGGCGAGCAGCGCGCAGGCGGCCTTCTCGGCCATGCCCCAGGCAGGGAAGTTGAAGGCGTTGATGTGCACGGCCACGCCGCGCCGGCTGACCGAGACGTGCTCACCCCAGAAGCGCGGGCTGCGGCCGAGCTGCACGCCGTCGCCGTCGACCAGCAGACGGCTGTCCCCGAGCTCCTTGCCCAGGTCGGCGTAGTAGGCCAGCGTGCCGATGGCGCCGTCGATGTCGAACTTGGCGTCCCCTCGCGTGTTGCCGCCGTTGGCCATGCCCGCCTCGATGAGCGGGTCTCGCTGGGCGTGGATGGCCTTGGACATGGCGCGCAGCAGCTCGCCGCGCTGCGCGAAGGTCAGCTCCGCGAGCGCTGGGCCGCCGGTGTTCCGCGCAAAGGCCAGCGCCTTGCCGAAGTCGGCGCCGTCGGTGCTCGTCTGCGCCAGCGCCTCCTCGGTGGAGGGGTTGACCAGCGTCGCCGCCTTGCCGTTGCCGGTGAACCACTCGCCGGCGAGATGACTCCTGAGCTCTTCCATGTGCGTCACCAGCCTCGATTTCGTGGCCACGCGGCCGCGGTCCGGCGACGAGGTAGCGCTTCCGACGCCGCGCGTCCATCGAGGGACGGCCGTCGCCGCGGCGAGCGGGCGCTCGCGCCATCCGCGGCCCGACGCGAGTCCGGCCGGGCCCGCTCGCGCGAGACCGGCCGGAGGAGCGCGACGTCGCGCGGCCCGCGTCAGCCCTGGAAGTTCGGATCGTCGCAGGCGCCCTGGCGGATGGCGCGCTTGATGACGTTGCCGGTCTTCTTGCTGTCGACCTTGATGTCCGAGGGCGAGTCCTGGAACCAGAAGTCGATGGACTCCGGCACGTCCCAGATGTTCTTGCTCGGGTCGAGCGGCTTGTAGCGATCCTTCACCGTGTCGGCGGCGGCGGCGTTCGTCTTGTACTCGTCGGTCTGGACGAAGAAGCAGATCTTCGGGTTGCGGCCCGGGGCGAAGATCATCCCGTTGGAGCCGGACTTCACCTCCCAGGTGGTGCTCTCGATGACCTTGCCGCTGGCGTCCTTGGCCTCGAACTTGTGCGCGCCGGTGCCCAGGCCCTTGCTGGTCACTGCGGCCTTGTTCTCACCGGCGGCGAACTTCAGGTTCTCGGCGACCTTCTCGCCGTCGACGGTGACCGTCACCCCGTCCTTGCCGGTCAGGTTGACGAAGTACATCGTCGGGTGGCTGTAGCCCCACCAGGCGGCGATGCCCGCGGCGCCCAGGACCAGCACACCGAGGACTGCGCCGCCGATGATCTTGATCTTGTTGAACCTGCTACCGAGGCTCCGGCCGCCGGCGGCGATGGCGGGGGGCGCACCCATCGGGGCGCCGAACGGCTGCCCGGGCTGCGCCCCGAAGCCCGGCTGCCCGCCCATGCCGGGCTGACCGCCGAAGCCGGGCTGGCCGCCGAAGCCGGGCTGGCCCGGCGGCGCGCCGTATCCGCCGGGCGGAGCGCCCTGAGGACCGAAGCCAGGCTGTCCGGGCGGAGCACCCTGGGGGCCGAAGCCGGGCTGTCCGGGCGGAGCACCCTGGGGGCCGAAGCCGGGCTGTCCGGGCGGGGCGCCCTGCGGGCCGAAGCCGGGCTGTCCGGGCGGAGCGCCCTGCGGGCTGAAACCGGGCTGCCCGGGCGGAGCGCCCTGCGGCCCGAAGCCGGGCTGCCCCGGCGGCGGCGCGTATCCACCACCGGGCTGCCCGGGCGGAGCGCCGTACCCGCCCGGTGCGCCGGGCGGCTGGCCGTAGCCGGGCTGCTGGCCTGGCGGGGGACCGTAGCCGCCGGGCTGGCCCTGCGGTGCACCCGGTGGGCCGAAGCCAGGCTGCCCCTGGGGTGCGCCGTAGCCTCCCTGCTGCTGGCCGGGCTGGCCCTGCGGGCCGAAGCCGGGCTGTCCGCCGGGCGGCTGCCCGTAGGGCGGGCCACCGCCGCCGGGAGGGTGGGGGCCGCCGAATCCACCAGGAGGATTGTTCGCCATCTACCGTGTCTCCTTCGCTGCGCCGCCGCGCCCCACCGGCACGGGCCACACGCGCAGCGTCTCGTCCTCGATTGCGCCGTCTCGGCTTCTCCGGCGACCGGGAATCATACGGAGGCCGTCCGCGCCTGTCCCCGGAATCGTGCTGCCGGCGTTTACGCGGAACCGGGCGCGGGCATGGACGCGGACACGGGCACGGGCACGGGCACGGGCTCGGGCTCGGGCTCGGGCTCGGGCTCGGGCACGCGGGAGGGGAAAGGCAGGCCCACGCCGGCGGGCACGGTGGGGGTCACGACATGGCCGCTCGCTCGGACGCCGATGCGGCGGTCAGAAGGCGCAGTTCGAGCGCGCCAGCAGGGCGGTGATCTTGGCGCGCACCACCTCGAACTCGCGCAGGGCGAGGTTCAGCTCCGCCTCGCGCAGCTGCTGGGCGCTCTCGACCAGCTCGAAGCTCGTCGAGCTGCCGGCGTCGAAGGCCACCTGGGAGAGGCGCGCGGTCTCCTTGGCCAGGTCGCGCGACCGCTCGGACAGGACGCGGGCCTGCTCGGCGACCTCGACCTTGCGCGCCGACTGGGAGGCCTCCACGTTCGCCCCGCGCTTGGTGACGTCGAGGCGCGACTTGCTCTGTTCCACCGAGGCGCGCGCCGTGCGCGTCTCGCCGTAGCGCACGCCCCCGTCGAAGATGGGGATGTTGAGCACGGCCCGGATGTTCCAATCGTACTGCTTGTTCCCGACGAGCTCGCGGTTGGCGATGCTGGCCGTCGACGAGAGCTGGGCCGTGGGCGAGTAGCCGAGCTGCGCGTCGCGCACCCCGCGCTCTGCGATGTCCAGCTCGGACCTTGCCGCCAGGACATCCGAGCGGTTGTCGGGTGATCCCACCGTGCAGGCGTTGCGCGCGCTTTGCTCCAGTTCGGCGAGGGAGAAGTTCTGCGGAACGCCGTACGGCTCCTGCATGCCAAGCGCGAGACCGAGCGCCTCGCGGGCGGTGAGCAGAGACTCGTTCGCTGTGACCACCTCGTTGCGGGCCAGGGTGACGTCCTGCTCGGCGCGGACCACGTCGAGCTTGGTGCCGCTCTCCAGGCGCAGGCGACGCGACATGAGCTCGTAGCGCTCCAGGGAGCTGCGCAGGCCCACCCGACGGATCTCGCTGACACGCTCGGCAGTGACCACAGACACGATGTTGTCCGCCACGGTGGCGAGCACGAGGCGACGTTGATCCTCGACGCGCAGCATGGAGGTTGTCACCGTGTGGCGCGCCGTCCCCACGCCGTGCCACAAGCGCGGCGAGAGCGGCACGGCCAGGGTGAGGTCGGCGCCGAGCGAGGGATTCGGATCGGGAAATCGCCGCTCGACCACCCGCGGCGGGGTCACTGTCGTGTCGAGAGTCTGGAACGTGTCCTTCACCAGCCCGTATTGCGCTGTGCCCTGCGCATCGAGTGTCGGCAGCACGCGACCCAATGCCTGCCTGGCCAGCCCGCGTGACCGCACCACCTCCTGCACAGCGATCTGGAGATCGGTGTTGCGCGAATTGATGATCGAGACGGTGTCGCGCCAGCCCACGAGGGTGCGCCGCGCGGCCGGTACCGGGGTGAGCAGCGGATCGCTGACCTCGATCTTCGGCGGCGTGGCCGGCGTGATCGGCGGCTGGTATGCGGGCGTCGGCGGCGTCGCCGGGGCGGGCGGCTGACCGGGCTTCGGCTTGGCGGGGGGCTGCTGGGCGTGGGCGCTCGCGCACAGGAGCGAGGCCAGAACGAGCGCTGAGACGACCGACGGTTTCCGCATGGCGAGCGGACCCTAGCGCGTCGCCGGGCGATGTGCGGTGAAACTTGAGCCGCTGGATCGCGCCGCGACAGGTGTCGTCCGTGGTGACACCGGGGCCGCCGCGCCGTCGCGCCACGGGCGCCGACACGGGCTGCAGCGGTCGAAGGATCGTGCGGTGGCGGGACGGGGGCTGGCGCGCATGGCCAGCTCCTTCGGATGGACCGCCCGCATTATTTCATCCCGAAGGACTGCAGCTCGACGGACGGTCCTGGCGACCTGCTGGACGGCGCGCGCCTGTGCGAAACGCTGGTCTGCTGCGGCGAAGACGGCGTGCCGGCGGAACGAGTCGCTACTCGCCGACGTTCTGTCGGGCGCGGCGGCGCTTCGGCTTGCGACGCGCCAGCTCGGTCCGCTGCTCGGGGCGGGGGAGGCCGGCGGCGGGAGCGCCGGCGTCGAGCCAGCGCCACAGCGCCATCTGGTCCGAGGTGGCACCGTGACGGATGGCGCGCTTGAGGATGCGCTTGGCGATGACCAGCTTGCCGCAGCGGGCCAGCGCGTGCGCGTAGCTGGCGGCGATGTCCGCCTCGCCCGTCTGTGCCTCCGTGGCCTGGGCCAGCAGGGGCAGCGCGTCCATCGGGCGATCGAGGGCCACGTCGTAGAGGTGACCGAGGTTGTGCGCGTACCACGGGTTGTCGGGCGCCAGGGTCAGCGCGCGCTCGTACGCCCGGGCGGCGAAGCGATAGTTGCCGAGCAGCGACTGGGAGAGGCCGAGCACCGCCCAGGCGCCGTCGTCGTCCGAATGCACGGCGAGGACGCGGCGCGCAAAGAGCGCGGCGCGCCACGGGTCGTGCTCCACGCCGAGCTCGGCGAGGTGCCGGTGGGCGAACACCCATGCCTCGCTCTGCGGGGTGGCGGCGCGCGCCAGGCGTGCCAGGAGCGGCAGGAGCTCGTCGGCGTCGACCTTGTCTCGGAAGCCACGATCGACTTCGCGACGGAGTCGCTCGACGTCGTCCGCTGTCGTCCGGGCCATGG